>JAAVZI010000014.1 GCA_022791575.1 Lachnospiraceae bacterium | reverse complement strand
CAGCAAAACATATCAAGCATATTAGTGATTGCGAAAGTCGTAGTTAGGGCGACGATTTTGAACAATGGATACAAAAATTCCGCTCAAAGACGTTGATTGGACATGAGGAGGGACCCACGAAGTGGGAGGAGTCCTGGTGTCAGTACTTAATTCGCTGCATTTTTGTATCCATTGCCCAAACTCTGATAGTGAAATCAGAATATGTTTCCTTTTAGCCTGTTAAAAGCATAAATATTGTGTTGCATTTTTTCTAAAGAAGCTTTTGACACCTTAATCCTATATACTTATATTAGGCATTTGCAAACTCTTATTTCACTATCAGAGTTTGGGCAACATATACAAAAATGCAGCGAATCAAGTACTGACACCAGGACTCCTCCCACTTCGTGGGTCCCTCCTCATGTCCAATCAACGTTTTTGAGCGGAATTTTTGTATATGTTGTTCAAACTCGTCGCCCTAACTACGACTTTCGCAATCACTAATATGCTTGATATGTTTTGCTGCTCCTTTACATTTTCCAGCTGTTATGCTCCATAAAATATTGTGCCCGTTCCCTTGCCCGCTCAATCATCCATGGCTGGTATCCCATAATCTCCAGAAGCTGAATGGCGTTTCTGGAAGTTGCCCGCCCATTCTGAAGCTTATAATTGAACAATACTTCTCCCTCCTGAATCTGTTCACTAAAATGATAATTGTCATACTTCTCTTCCAAAAGATACGTCAGTTCGATATCATGGGTTGCCGCAAAACAATACATGTTAAAATTGGAAAGGCTGTTTAGAATCTCTGCCGAAGCTGCGATTCGTTCCACGGTATTGGTTCCCCGCAGTACTTCGTCCACAAAGCAAATTACCGGCATCTCTCCTACTGCATCCAGAATCCGCTTTAGGGATTTAATTTCCACAATAAAATAACTTTCCTCGCCCTCTAAATTATCCTGCAGAGCCATAGAGGAATACACTTTTCCAAACGGCATAGAAAAATGTGAGGCTGCCGTTGTATCAATGGTTTGGGCTAGAATACAATTAATGGCCATCGTCCTTAAAAACGTAGATTTGCCAGAGGCATTGGAACCTGTCAGCAAAACTCCCTTCACCACAGTGATGGAACTGTCTACCGGGTCAGAAATCAAAGGATGATACATTTCTTCTGCATGGATTCCTTCTTTTATAAATTCAGGCACGGCATAGTTCCCTAGGAACACACGGTAGGAAGCAATGCAGATCATACTTTCCAGATATCCCATATCTTCATACAAGAACATCAGTTCTTCCTTGTGGGCATATAACTCCCGCAGCATCTTATTAAACTGAGCCAAGTCTACATGAAACAGCACACGAAGATAATCCATCAGCACATCTTCCAGCCCGCCAGATAAATCACTTCCTGATTTTAACAGCCACCTTCCTTTTCTGAACTTTTTTAAGGCCTCCGCCTTTTTAATAATCTCTTTTACATAAGGCTGTAAAAACGGCGCTTTTACCCTCTCGAATAGATAAGCCTTGCTTAATACATTGGATATATAGGAAAATGCCTCCAGATACGATTCCATTTCCCTTTTCTCCCTAAAATAGCTGATTACATTCCAAGCCAGAGCCGACAATAATGCTGCTACTCCGACAGAAGGAACAAGGAACAGACATACAATTGCTAAAATCAATGCCAGCTGATGGGCATAATAACGGAGTGGATTCTTCACAGTCAGTTCTTCAAATTGAGTCAGATAACCAGCAACTGATACTTGTCGGGTCCGGCCCATATTGCCGAAAATTTCCTGAACCAGCATACGGTCTTCTTCATGTTCTTCAAAAAAACGAATCAGCTCATTTCGTTTCTCCAATTCTTCTTTTTGAAAACAGGGGGTCCGAAGTAAGTTATAGAGATATTCCTCTCCAATTGAAGAACAGGTTTGGTTCATCTGCCTAAATACCCGGTCCATATCCAAATCTTTCCAGGTTATATCATCAATTACAAAGCCTTCCTGCTCTTTCAGATAAAAATAATGAGTCAGCTTGTCCATTTCAATCAGACTGTATTCCCGCTGCGAAGCCTGGCCCCAGTTATTCCGCAGCTGCTGGTAAAAATGTTCCTTCCGATGTCTGCGGTCAAATACTGCCTTTATACACACTAGCACTAAAATCCCGGCAAAAAAGCCAATATATGTTAATATTACCTTATCCATTCTTATTCATCCTTTTTTCGTAATCAGAGTTTACAGATTTGTACAAATAGTTGCTAAAGCTTACTCCGTAAACCAAATATTCATATCAATTTTACCAGATATGCCCGGCACCGTTGCAGAATTGGTATGCTGCCATACATCCATCCGATACGGAAATACCGGCTTGTCCCGATAGGAAGCCAGCCAAAGCTTATAATCCGTAAGCTCGCGTAAATCTAAATTCAGGGCAAACCAGCGGTCGTTGGCATAAACCATCGGTTCATACCCACTTTGTTCCACCTTATCCAAAAATGCTTTCACAATCTCTGTCCGTTCTTCTACAGACAATTCATTGGCCCTTCCCTGATCATTTTCAACTTTTTCAGAATCAAATGCAACCGGGTATGTAATCTTATAGTCTTGAATCAGCTGTAACACATAATCGGCTTCCTCCTCCGCTTCCTTTTTATTAATGGCCTGGGAAAAGAAATAAACACCTACATCCAGTCCTGCTGCCTGTGCCCCTTGCATATGCTTTTCAAACATCTCATCCGGCATAATTTTACCACTCTTTCCATAACCGCGGTAACCTGCCCGAATCATTACAAACTGTATGCCTGATTCCTTTACTTTCGCCCAGTCAATATCGGACTGGTAACGGGATACGTCAATCCCAATTTTACACTGTTTCGTACCGTCTGGTGCATAATATTTGTAATTATTCATAACCGTTAGACTATCCCAGTCATAAGCGGATTTCTCCACATCCTTATAAACAGGAACAAATACGTTCTCTCCCTCATCATTAACCAACGAGTATCTCTCTGGCAGACTGGGAAAGCCCTGCTTTACTTTAACGGCTTCTGTCTTATGCAGCATACCAATCGTATGTCCGTGAAGCCGGGCTTTCAATCCCAGACCGCCCAGTGCAGCCCAGATACAAAGAGCGGCTGCGGCGGCTGTAGCCAGGCCGCAGGCATACCCGGTCAGCATTCCTTTCTGCCAGCTTTTCTTATCGGTTTCACCGTTCATGTCCTCACCATCTTTCTCCAAATGCATAGTAACGTATTTTCTTATCCAGCCAGAGCCCGATCAGGCACAAAAAGCCAAAGAATAATGCCATAGGCAGGCAGATCTGCCCTAAAAGCTGAAAGTGCCGGCTGCTGTAATCCCAGATGCCCCATCCCAGCCAGAGGTTCACCATACAGCCGGTAATAAATTCTCCTGCCACTACAAATGCAGTGCAGCGCAGCAGCTGCTTGTACAACTTCTGATCCCACCATGGAATCTTATTCTGTACCGAACAGAAGACATAACAGAGTCCTGCCAGCAGATACATGGACCAGTGAGACCAGCCCCTGAGCAGGACTTCAATATAATAATAGGCACATCCGCCAAGCTGAAATAATAGTACGTATTTGAATATGTTTTTCAGTATTTTCATGCGCTCTTATCCTTCCTTGCCTTTTTTGCATATAACTTTAGTATAGTCTTTTGCAAGGAATTCATGCACGGATTATACGGGTAATAATTTCATTTGCTTTTCTATAAATTTCCTCTGGATCTGCTTCGATATAGAACTGGTGTTCTTCATAAAGAATCTTTCCATCTACCATTGTAAGTTTGATATTCTCTTTACTTCCGCTGTAAACCAAATTTTTAACCAGATGATTCTGCGGCTGCATATTGGGACGATGCAAATCAATCAAAATCAAATCTGCTTTATTCCCAACCGCAATTCCATCGCAGTCGATCAGTCCCATTGCCCTGGCGCCGTTTAATGCCGCCATTTTCAGGACCTTGTCTGCCGGCAGGGCAGAAGCATTGCCGGTCGACAGCTTCTGCAGACCGGTCAGCAGATACATTTCACGAAACATGTCCAGACAATTATTACTGGCTGCCCCGTCGGTTCCGATTGCAATCGGAATTCCTCTGCGCTCCATTTCCTCTATTGGCGCAATACCGCTGGCCAGCTTCATATTAGAAGCCGGATTGGAAATTACGAAAACGCCCCGTTCCTTTAAGATTTCCATATCCTGCTCCGAGACATGAACACAGTGAAAGCCTCCGCCTCCATAGCGGAACATTCCACAGCTGTCCAGAAACTCTACCGGTGACATGCTGTAACGCTTCCTGCACGCTTCCACTTCCTGACGTGTCTCTGACAAATGCATATATACTGGCGCCTGATATCTGTCAGCCATCTTAGCAATCTGCTCTAATAGATCCCTTCCCGTCGTATATTCCGCATGAAATCCCAACTGGCAGCTGATCAGAGAATCCTGGTTATTGCGATAGCGTATATAATCTTGTTCCATCTGTTCCGGTGAACCAGTAAAATCATTGACCGAACCGCAGATGACCATACGGAATCCGCAGTCAAGTGCCGCCCTCACTCTTGGCTCTGTTAACAGATACATATCAAAGCAGGCGGTCACTCCGCTGGTTAGATACTCCAGAATGGCCAGCCTGGTCAATTCATACATATCACGATCTGTCAGCTTGGCTTCCATGGGAAATACTTGCTGATTGAGCCATTCCTGCAGCGGCATATCATCTGCAAACGAACGGAGAAAGGTCATGGGTGAATGGGTATGAGCATTCTTAAATCCCGGCATCAGCAGATTCCCTTCACAGTCCATTTCCCGGTCCCATCGGATATCGGATTCCTCTCTGCTCTTTTGTAAAGCCTCTGCATGAGTTCCCGCAAAAGTAATCCGGTTTCCCTCCACCCATACTTCTCCTATGAATATCTCCTCTTTCTCTGCCGCAGTTTCTTCTGTCTCATTAATACCCATTGTATCATGACTGCTCAATAAAAGGAGCTTCGCATTATAAAAACGTACATTCATATGATATCCGCCATTCTTATTATGGATTCTGTAATCAGCTTCTTAAATAACGGTGCCGCCTGATCCGCTGTCTCCTGTACTTCCGTATGCGTCAGAGGCTGATTCGTTATGCCGGAAGCCATATTAGAAATGCAGGAAACTCCGCAGACCTTCATTCCCATATGATGTGCGGCAATGGCCTCACATGCGGTACTCATTCCGACCGCATCGGCTCCCAGGGTACGAAGCATACGTATTTCTGCCGGACATTCATAACTAGGGCCTGTCATCTGAGCATAAATGCCCTCTTGTAGAGGAATCGACAAATCAGCAGCGGACTGACGGATTACGTTGCATAATTCTCGATTGTAAATCTGCGTCATATCAGGGAAACGCACTCCCAGTTCCTCAACATTTTCTCCGATCAGCGGATTAGGAACAAAGCAGGAAATATGATCCGTAATCAACATAAAGGAACCTGCCTGAAACTCTCGATTAATCCCGCCGGAAGCATTAGTCAGAAATAAAATCTCTGCTCCCATCTGCTTCATTAGTCTGGCAGGCAGCACTACATCCTGCATAGAATAACCCTCATAGTAATGAACACGCCCCTGCATAATCACTGTCGGAACCGTGTCCACATATCCGAATACAAACCGACCCTTATGCCCCTTCACTGTAGATATGGGAAATCCCTGGATATTATGATAATCCAGCACAGACACCACTTCGATGCTGTCTGCGTAATCCCCAAGGCCGGAACCTAAGACCAGTGCTGCCTTTGGTACAAATGGAACTCTGTCTTTTACATTGTCATATACTGTCATTAGTTTTTCATATACCGGATTCATATTGTTTCTCCTTTCTTTATCCGCCTGGGACGGACTTTCGTGTATCTATGCCTTTCTTTTGCAGATACAAATCGTTTCAGATAATAATGCAGACCAGTCCGCCGTTGCTGTCATTAACAATCTTATTCATGGTATCCTGCAGTTTCAGCTGGCTTTCCTCTCCCATGAGAGCTATTTTATTGCGAATACCATCTTCTACCAGCTGTTCAATGGATTTGCCAAAGATATTCGTATGCCAGATTCCTTCTTCCGAACTGCTGTTCTCTTTGATATAGGTAATCAGATCATTAGCCTGTTGCTCACTTCCGACAATGGGCGCTATTTCTGTCTGAATGTCTGCTTTAATTAAATGGATGGATGGGCTCTCAGCCTTGATTTTCACTCCGTACTTGCTTCCATGCTTAATGACTACCGGATCTTCCAGACGAATTTCATCCTGATTGGGTGTTACCACTCCATAGCCTTTCATACGTACACTTTCCATAGCTTCTAATACCTTTTCATACTCTTTACGCATGCTGGAAAGCTGCTTTAAGATTGCCAGCATCTGGTATTCTCCCTCAATCGGCATCTGTACCATATCACTGATCATTTCATAATAATATTTTTCATCAATATCAATCTGAAATTGAACACAGCCATCAGCCAGATTGATACGGTCGATTTTCACACGCTTTAAGTATTCACTGTCAGAATCTATTTTTTCTTTCTTCACATGCTTCATACTGGTAATTTCCTGCATCAAGGCCCTTGCATATTGAATCAGCGCTTCCTTGACCGGATGTTCCATATCCAGCACTTCTACCCATTTCGGCATATAAAATTCCATTTTTACAACTGGAAATTCATATAGCATTTGTTCTAAAATACGATTAATATCTTCCCTGCGAAGCTGCTGGCAATTAACCGGAAATACAGTTACCTGGTATTTGCTCTCCAATTCTTCTGCCAATTTCAAGGTTTCTTCTTTATAAGGCTTTTCAGAATTCAGCAGCACCAGAAATGGCTTGCCGATCTGCTTTAATTCCTGAATTGTACGTTCTTCTGCTTCTATGTAGCTTTCTCTCGGCAATTCTCCGAAGGAACCATCCGTAATCACAACGATTCCCAAACCGGAATGCTCTTTGATGACCTTTTGTGTACCGATCTCTGCTGCCTGGGAAAATGGAATCTCATAATCGAACCAGGGAGTCTTCACCATTCTTTCTTCGTTCTCTTCACTGCCGGCTGTAGCGCCTTTTACCATATAACCTACACAGTCAATCAGGCGTACATTCATCTCGATATCTTCTCCAAAACGAACCTTGGCTTCATCCTTAGGAATAAATTTTGGCTCTGTCGTAGTCACCATCTTACCGGAAGCTGCGAGAGGCATCTCATCCTTGGCCCGGTTTTTGCTGTGCTCATCCGCCATATTGGGAATCAGCATCAATTCCATAAAACGTTTGATAAAAGTAGATTTACCGGTACGCACGGGACCGATCACACCAATATAGAGTTCGCCCTTGGTACGCTCCTTCATATCTTTGTAAATATCGTAGGTATTAAAATTGTCCATAAAAGCCCTCCCTGAAATAGTGGTAATACTTACTGCTACAAATATATGCAGGTTCAGGGACTATTTAGAAGTTTTTTTATCTTTGCATCAAATATTATCTGCTTCCTGGGCGATCTTACAGCACTGTATCACCTCTTCTAACGTTTCTGCTGTTATTAAAAACCCACTTTTATGGCAGAACCTGAGTCCTTCCACTCCGCTTAATCTGGCAAGTTCTTCAGCAGACGCTCCCCGCCATTCTTCTGGAAACGGCCGTTTCAACTCCATAGAATCTATATGAATCGGAACCCCCTGGGCTGCATATCCGCCTCTTCTGGAGGGATATACCACATATTCCATATCGGTAGGCGTTACAATCTGTTTCCACGGCACCATTTTTTCTAGCACCACAATATGATCTTTGGCTTGCTCCAAAGCCGCTTTTACCAACTCTTCCCCGCGGCGCACCGATAGCACGGATTCGAACTTATGTTCTAGTATCTTTTGTGCGACTGCCACGGCTTCTGCAAATGCCTCGTCTTCGGGCTGCGTAGAGTCCCACACAGGATTAAACGACTCCATAATTTGACAGATTTCATGGGATTCTCCTGTATTATCAGACAAATCCAACGCCTGCACAAACCGGGCATCCATCTGTTTGGCTTCTTCCTCTCCCAAGATATCTGCTCCGAATTTCTCCCACAGCAGGCCAAAAGCCGCATACGGCACACCATTTTCACGGACTCTTGCATCCGCCTGGTGATGATCAAATTCTCCCCAGCCGATATCATAAATAATTCCGTCAAAATCTTCTGGGATCTGATACCCTCTCGTATAGGAGTAGTTGGGATTCAGATATTTTAATAGTGCAGTAGAAAACACATCGTCCGCATGAAACTTTCCTGCATGGGTAAATCCTTTGGATGGGTATTGGTTCATAATATTTCTTCCTTTCTTCTATATACATAAAACCTGAAATATAATATATTTTTTACATATAACTACAGAAGCAGCACCTGCTTGGTGAGAGTAAATACATCCATTGCATAAACTATGTTTACATGTGAATCCTACACGCTTGTTTCACCCTTTCATCACTATCTGCATTTTAAAACAAAGCCATAATCTATGATTATGCCTGATATTTTTACATCAGTTACTTATTAGTCGCTGTAGTATAGGAATTACGAAACTCCCGCCCAATCATTACTGCAGAAACCACCACCGCCAGGAAATCCGCAACCGGCCCGGCATAGAGAATCCCGTCAATGCCAAGTACCAGCGGCAGAGCCACAATCAGCGGCAGCAGAAATATAATCTGCCTCGTCAGCGCCAGGAACATACCGCGCTTCGGTTTTCCAATTGCCGTAAACAGATTCGACGAAATAGGCTGCATAAAGTTCAAACACGTCATCAGCAGGAAAATACGAAAATAACTGACCGCAAACCGATAATACTCCTCCGACCCGGAGCCAAACAACCCAATAATATTCCTGGGAAAAAGCTGAAACAGCAAAAAAGCCGTCAGCGAAATCGCCAGTCCCATCGTTACCGCCCGTATATACGCCCTTTTCACCCGATCATACTTCTTTGCCCCATAATTAAAGCTGACAATCGGCTGCAGCCCCTGCGAAATACCAATAATAAACGAAAAATACACCTGATTGACCTTACTGATAATCCCGGCGCATGCCAGCGGAATATCCTCGCCATAATTCGACAATTTCCCATAATGCGTCAGCGAATTGTTCATCACAATCTGAACAATCATCATTGCCAGCTGATTGCTGCACGGCGCCGCTCCCAGCGACATAATACATCGAACATATGTTCCATTTATGCGCAGATGCTTCTTCTCCAGCCTTGCCGTCTTATAATGGCACAGATAATAAACCGCCATCAAACCAGATATCATCTGCCCAATAATCGTTGCCGCGGCTGCGCCCGCCATACCCCAGTGAAAGCCAAAGACAAACAGCGCATCCAAGGCCGTATTAATCACAGCCCCCGTTAGATTGCAGATCATTGTAAATTTCGGGCTTCCATCCGCGCGAATCAAATGTCCGCCTCCCGTAGCAAGAATCACAAACGGAAATCCAAACGCCGTAATACCCGTATAAATCCGCGCATAACCAAGCACATTCGCGGTCGCGCCGAAAAACCGCAGCAGCGGCGTTAAAAACACCAGCGTAATTCCGCTTAAAACCAGCCCGCACAGAGCCATCATCACCGCAGCATTTCCTGTATAATACAGCGCCTCCTCCTTCCTGCCCTTTCCCATGGTCAGGTTAAATGCAGACGCCCCGCCAATGCCGAATAATAACGCAATCGCCACACAGGAGATTGACAGCGGAAATGCAATGTTCGTAGCCGCATTTCCCAGCTCTCCCACGCTTCTTCCAATAAAAAACTGGTCAACAATATTATATAACGCGCTTACCAGCATGGCAACAATACTCGGAATTGTAAACTGCAGCAGCAGCTTTTCCACCGGTTTCGTGCCAAGCGGATTCTGGTTCTCCTTTTGTTCCTTCATAATAACTACCCTCTTATCTTTTCACGCTCCTAAAGCAGAGCTTATGTAATTCGTATACTGACCACCTGACAAGCGGCCAGTACACCAGTCTCGTCCAAACTTACAGACTTCATTCCACAGCATGTCTGAACAATCTGCTGCTTTCGCATTGCGTCCATCTAATAGACCCTTACCTTTATTTATAACACTAAATAGACAAAAAATGCAACTGTTTTTATAAAATCTCTCTTCCCAGAACAAAAATCAATGTGCAAACACGCTCTAGTGAAATCATTTCTCCATAACCGCCCCCGCTCCCATCAGCACCCAATCGTGCATGTTACTCCTCATGCTGCAGTACTTCTTTCGTATACTTCCGCCCCATATCATGCTGGATTTTACGGTTCTGCGCGGTTTCAAAAATAATAGAAAAATCATAATCCTCTGGGTATAATTTCTCCGCCGCCACATGCAGTTTCACGCGCTTATGGTTAATCCAGATCTTTTTACTGGGCAGCTGCACCCTTAAAACGCCTTTTTCATTCACAGGCTCGCAGACAATGCCGATTTTGCGGTCTGGATAGACCATTACGCTGTCGCCGCGCCGATATTTGCCAGTCAGCTCCAGATTGCTTTGTCTCGGTCTGCTTTTGGATAATTTCGGCACTGTCTTTTGGGGCAAATGGGTCTGCTTCGTCTGAAATTGATACTTCTTGGGCATTTCTTCTCCATAAGCCGCGCGTACCGCCGTCTTTAACATTGATTCCGGCATGCCCAGGCGGTCGGCAATATAGAACGCGCAGCTCTCCCCCGCTTCGCCGATCACCATCTGATAAGTAGGATTCAGTGTTTCCTTATCAAAGGTCATTCTGGCATTGACAATGCCGGGCGTTTGTTCCGCATAGTCCTTAATCTCTGGATAATGGGTCGTGACCAGAAAGACAGCGCCGCTTTTTTGCAGCTCTTCCAGCACGGCAACAGCTATGCCCATGCCCTCCGCCGGATCGGTGCCGGAGCCAAGCTCATCCAGAATCACCAGACTGTCCGCGCTGACCTCACTTAAAATCTCCAGCACATTTTTAATATGGGCGGAAAAGGTAGAGAGGTTCTCCGCCAGGTTCTGGCCGTCCCCGATATCGCAGAGATACGAGCTGTTCATGCACAGGTCGGCCTGGCGGCAGGTTACATGCAGGCCGCACTGCGCCATCATACAGTTAAGCATTACCGTTTTAATAGCCACAGTCTTTCCACCGGTATTTGGTCCGGTTATCACGATTCCGCGCACCCCGTCCGGCAGCTCTAACTGCAGGGGAACTGCTGTTTCCAGCTTCATCAGCGGGTGCCTGGCGTCTCTTAAGAGCAGCCTGCGGCTTGTATTAACAACTGGTTCAACGGCCTGCATATCCAGGCTTAGTTTTGCTTTGGAAAATATAAAATCCAGCTTTTCCATCATGGCAATGCTCTGTTCCATTGCCGGCGCGGCAGCTTCCACCGCGGCGGTCAGTGTATACAGTATACAAGAAACCTCTTGTTCCTCCTGAATTTTCAGAAGCTGCAGTTCGTCGTAACAGCCGGCGCAGGCAGCGGGCTCGATAAAAAGCGTATTGCCCGTGCCGGACCGGTCAATTACACTGCCTGGTACTTTTAGCTTGTATTCTTTTTTAACCGGAAGGCAGATACGGCCGCTGCGCATAGTGCAGAACTGGTCTGCCATGCAGGATTTATAAGTGCGAAGAAGCTGCTCCGCCTTTTGTTTCATTTTCTCCGACTGCTTCTGGATCTGGCTGCGAAGCTGCGCCAGCTCTTTAGAGGCATAGTCGTCGACCTCGCCGCCGCGGATCTGACGGGCAATCTCCTCACGCAGTTCCTCATTAGTATCCAGATTCTCTTCGTAATAAGCCAGCGGATTGTCAAATGCCTTGCCGCGGTTTAAATAATCCCGCAAGCGTCTGGCCAGGACCAGGAATTTCTCAACCCGCTCTAACTGATATGGAGTCAAACAGCTGCCCTGGCGGGCGGCCTGGAAAATGTCTTTGAGTTCCGTTTCATTTTGCAGCGGCGGCGTTCCCAGCTTCTCAATCAGTTCCCGGCCATCGGTGGTGTCTTTGAGCTGCTTTTTTAATCTCTGTTCTTCAAGGCAGACGGTCGTCTGCATAATCTGCTGTTTTGCCAGGTCGGTGATCGCAAGGCTGCTCCAGATTTCTTTGATTTTATGAAATTCGATTTGAGTTTCTATCTTCATGGGGTTCTCTCCTTTTTGATTAACATAGTTGTAGGTAATTGCGAAAGTCGTATTCCAGGCGACGAGTTTGAACAATATATACAAAAATTCCGCTCAAAGACGTTTTTAATTCGCTACATTTTTGTATATATTGCCCAAACTCTGGCATTGAAATAAGAGTTTTGCAAATGTCTATAACATAGTTGATTCGTCTAGTGTGCTGCCGGCTGGCAGCTGGAGATTGCGCACTTGCGGAAAATGAATAGAATACTGCAGATAAAGAAATGAGCGGTTGGCTCTGATTTCGCCTTGTTTTTTATGCTGCGCCGCCGGGAAAACCATGGGTTTTGATCTTGGCTTATGCTGCAGCTATGTTTTCTATAAAACAAAAAACATGGCCATACAGCCATGCCTGATTGAATCTCTGAAGCCAGAAACTTCATGGGAAATCGTTCTTCCCCTAGATTCTGTCTGAAAACCGCTTACTATCAGTCTGCCACTCACATGAAGAACGCTGTGGCCGACCTAAATAAATGAATTTTCAAACAGGTTCTGGTATTTTGTACCAGATTATTTTTATCATCAGCAATTGTAAGGCGAAAAATCAATGGCTCCTGCCATTGATTGCTGGGCAGACAAATCGTGCTGTCTACCGGCATACGAAACTCTATCGTGCTGTCCGATCTTTCGTTCAGCTTAAAATATCGGACCCATAGCACAAAATCAGACACTTACTGCGTCAAACATTCCTCTGCCGCCGGCAATACTTCTGGCTGCCCCTGCAGTATTTATTTTGCAAGTTTCTCCATTACAATCACATTTAACATACAAATCCTCCATAGAGCGCGTAATTGATTAAGAAATTGAGCACATGCATGAACTCTTTTCCCACATACATCGTGTTTTGGCATTTGCGAAACTTATCGTCTTGTATACAACTTCCGCAAACACCTAATAGATCATTTGATACGCCCTCTTTATTCACGCTCTATTGTACCTGCTGCTTTTCGTTTTGTCAACCCGGGAGTTTGACAGTTGCATATGAAAAAAATCGCTTGCAGGTCGCATAAAGCCTGCTTTTTTTATGTCAAATTTTTTGTTTTTATATATGTTATTTTATGTTATTGTATGGTATAATAAGGAAAAGGAGGACTGAGAGAT
>JAAVZI010000013.1 GCA_022791575.1 Lachnospiraceae bacterium | reverse complement strand
TATTATGCTGATTGAGAAAAAAGTCCAGATAAATGCAATAAAAACAGATGATTATAGGGCAGGGAAGATAGGGAACACGGTTGTAATTACGCAAGGAAGTTTTGCAGTGTATGTTCCAGAAGAGGAATGCCGGCTTGATATTTCCAAGTTAAAAGAGATCCCTATAAATATGCTTGAAGAATACAGTCCAGAGAATCTGGGGAGTTTATTAAGGCCGGTGGAGCTGACTAATAAGGTAGTGGTGCTTAGGAAAAGTACAGCAAGGCTTTTAGTGAACAAAAAGACAAACAAAAAAATCTGGGTAAATAAAAAATATCTAAAAATGTTTAAAGGATGTGGGTTTCATTTAGTAGATACGGGTAAAAAGTGGGATATCCTAGCATGCACCCGAGGGGGAAGGATCATTGGTATAATTTTTCCTATGGATATACATGGCGAATGGGAATAAAATCAGAAGGTTAAGGAGGAATCCGCATATGCAGGAATACATACAGGAAATTACCTGTGAAGACCGGGAAATATTAGGGTATCATAATTTTTGTTCTGCCTGCAAAGACAGCAGGGAAGAAAATGGGGAACTGATCTGCAGGGATAAGGAGGGGGCGTTTTATGGAAAGCCGGTAAGCCATGTCTTGTTGGCGCCTTGTATGAAAAATCGGATTGATGAAAATAGGAGGAATGGAAATGACTGACAAAGAACAAATAGAACGGCTTAAAAATGAAATAGCGGAGCTAAGGGAGACAAATGACTATTACAAGAGGGAATGTAATGGTTACTGGGCTGAATTGCTGGAAAGGAAAAAAATCAATTTAGCGATTGCGCAAAAGATTGTCAAGACGGATGGCAAGGCAATAGCAAATATTATTCTGAATATGCATTTTGGAGAAATACCAAGTGACAGCTGCAGTTTCTGCGAAATTTTTAATTTAAGGGGAAAAGGCTGTTGTGAAGATGATTTGCGTTGTACGGATTGCATTGATGACTTCTTGCGACAACATTATTCAGGTGCAGGCAGAGAATTTTGTGAATACGTGAATGGAGGTAAGTGAACATGAGCAATGATTTAATTAGCAGAAGTGCAGTCATGGATTATTTAAGAGAACAGCAAGCCAATGTCATTATAGAAAAAAATAAAAATGGATTTGTTTCTGTGGATGTATGTGATGGTATGAATTCAGCAATAAATGCATTTATAAATTTTATTGTGCAGCTGCCTGCCGCCTATGACGTGGATAAGGTTGTGGAGCGGATAAAAGTGTCAAGCACTGATAAAGACGGAATTGTATGCTATGTGGATGAAAAATCGGTTATAACAAAAGAATTGGCGGAAAAAATCGTAAAATCTGGTGGCATTGAATGTAGTAATTATCTGAAAAATGAGAACAGGCAGCAGGAGCCGGCCAATCATTAAACAAAGTCAGTACCCACAGTCCAGAACATATGCGAAGGATGATACAGAAGAACAATATCCCTTACATACCCATCTGCTTCCACGGTGCAGTGGTACCGGATCACCAGGGAATCATTCTGGAACCAGCAGGAGCAGACTTTTAAAGCTTTTCCCTGAATCCGTACATAAAGGGGCTTTATAGTTCCTTCCGTATCAAACGAAGCGATCACCGGCACAACGGACATGGTATCAGGATGAAATGAATCTTCTCTTTTAGAAGCTTTGTAAAATGGCATGAGCAGCATCTCCCTTCCAGGTAAGTATAGGGGTAAGCGAACTAATTTATACCATCAAATCAAAAGAATGGAGTGAAAAGAAATGAAAGTATATATAAGTGGCCCGATCACTGGCACAAATGATTATATGGAACGTTTTGGAAAAGCCCAGGATTACCTAGAAGATAACGGCTGGTCGGTGGTTAATCCAGCCCTAGTCAATTCCAACCTTCCGAAAGATACCAGCTATGAAGAATATATGAAAATGTCGTTTGTCATGCTGGACATGTGTGAAGCGGTATATTTCTTAAAAGGCTGGGAGGATTCCCCAGGAGCCAGCAGGGAACATACTTATGCACAAGAGAAAGGTAAAAAGCTTATATTTGAGGACGAAAAGAAACGAGAACAGATGTATGGAAAATTAGAGATAGAAGAGGATACTCTGGTAGCGGACAAAGAATCATTTCCAATAAACAATATCCCTAATTTTTGTTACCTTAAATTAGAACCGGGCTGCGAGGAACTGATTCAAGAAATAGAATCGGCATTAGGATTCCGGCTATTCACCTGGCAGAAAAGCTATATCGCTTATGGGAATTATAGAAGGATAGGTAAAACAACAGCACATATACTGCGTCAGTTATTGTATTTAGAATCGGACCCTATGGATCTTTCAGATAATAGGAGGGCAGCAGTTTATGCAGATTGTAAAATGAGCCCCCTTCTAGTAGAAGCTTATCGAAGGAGGGTAAAAGAAATATATGAAAAACTGACCAGAAGAGGCATAGCAATAAGGACAGTCTTTTTTAGCAAAGAAGATCGGGAAAGATATAAGGATAGGATAGAAAATACATAAAGAACAAATGTTCTGATTTAAGACACATAGATAGAAATTCACAATTCTTCCTAATCATAATCCATTGTTCTTATTCGTCCTTGTAATGGGTATTAACAAATCATACAGATGTATATAATCGAAATTAAATACAAGATTAAAGGAAGGGATAAGAATGAAAGTATATGATAACTATGATTATGAAGAGGCATATAACAAACAGCTAGAACAGTTAGAAGAATGGGAATATGAGCGTTTATTAAAAGAGGGGAAAATACAGTGTCTCTATAGAACCTCAACCATCAAGAGCAAGAATATAGAAAGTGGACATGTATTATTAGAGTCTCAGATTTATCCGTCCTTTTACAAAAGAGCAGATGTTCCAAGGACAAAAAATAAAGCAAGTAAACCCTCACAGAAAAACCTAAATGAAAAGAATGCCAAACGTACCTTGATCCGTCTGGTAAACATCAATTTTGGACAGGGTGATTTATGGTGTACATTTGGTTGGGATAATCAGTACCTGCCTAAAGATGAGAAACGTGCCAGAAAAGATATTTCCAATTTCATAGCAAGGATAAATAGGAGAAGAAAAAAAGCAGGCCAGCCAAACATTAAATACATATACATACTTGCATTTGACGGATATAAAAGGCCTCATTTTCACATGATTATGACGGGGAAGGGGATTGACCGTGATAAGCTGGAAGAACTTTGGGGAAAATGTGACAGACCAAACACAAGAAGGATAAAACCAGATGATGATTTTTTACTAACAGGGCTGGCAACCTACATCACCCAAAATCCACATGGTAAAAAAAGGTGGTGTTCATCAAAGAATCTAAAAAAACCCCCAAAGCCAACTAAAAGCTATTCGAAATTTAAAAAGAGGACAGTAGAGAACATGGCCAAGAATTATGAACAGTTGAAACATGAGTTAGAAAAGAAATACGAGGGCTATAAGTTTTTGGATGCAGAAGTAAAATATAATGGCATTACAGCAGCCTTTTACATATATGCAAGGATGGTCAGAAACTGACAGGGCTGGCAGCAGTCCAGACAAGAAAGGAAGATAATTATGAGGATATTGTCATTAATTAACTTAAAGGGAGGTGTCGGAAAGACAACTTCCACAGCGGCGCTGGCTTATCTGCTGGCAAAGGAAGAAAAGAGAATTTTAGTAGTAGATAATGATAAGCAGGGAAATATTTCACGGACATTCAGTCAGTTCAGCATAGAAGATAGAAATGGCAGCATGCATATGCTGAAAGAAGGAGAAGCCAAATCTTGTGTGAAAGAAACCAGATATAAGAATATAGATATCATAACATGCAACCTAGCAATGGAAAGTGCAGAAAGGGATGTTCTGATGGATTGTACAAAGAAACAACATGACAGATATCAGAAGGCACTGGGAGAGATCGGACAGGATTATGACTATTGTCTGATAGACAATCCACCTGATATAGGAATGAATGTCATAAATGCCCTAGTTGCCAGCAATGAAGTTGTTATCCCTGTAAAATTGGACAACTGGTCACTAGATGGCTTGGGCCTGCTGACAGACCAGATCAGGCAGATTACTCTTTTAAATCCAAAGGAATGCCAGATAAGATTATTGATTACAGATTATGAAAGAACAAAGACAGCGGAAGCAGCAGAACGATGGTTAAGGGAAAAGAGCGGGCTGTCTGTGTTTCAGACAAAAATCAGGCATTCCAAAGCGACTATAGACAGTACCCTATACAATAAACCGTTGCCAGAATACAGCGTAAGGTGTGGAGCCTCTAGGGACTATAAAAATTTGATATTGGAATATGGTTTGTAAGGAGGGGAAGCAGTGGGAGCATTCAGCATCTTAGAAATGTTAAATGAACAGACACTACATAATACGGCAAAGACAGAAGCATATAGAGAAATCGTGCTGGATATAGATAGCATTGCTATTACTAGGCATAACCACTACAGCATGAATGGGCTAGAAAAGCTGGCGGGGAATATTCTTGCGGATGGGGAGCTTCAGGAACCGTTAGTTTTAGGGCGTGTGGAGGGGAAATATCGATTGCTGTCAGGGCATAGGCGGATGGCAGCAGCCAGATTATTGATTGAAGATGGACATGAAGAATTCAGGAAACTGCCATGCAGGTATAAGGACATGTCAGAAATCTGGTTCCGTCTACAACTGATCTTGGGAAATGCGGACAACCGGGAAAAAACAGACTATGACAAAATGAATGAGGCACAGGAGCTGAAAGAAATTCTGCAGCAGGCAAGAACAGAAGGAACCTTAAAGATAGAAAAAGGAAAAAGACTACGGGATTATGTGGCAGCAGTCCTGGGAGAATCATCTGGAAAAATCGGGCAGTTGGATGCAATCAGTAGCAATGCCACAGAAGAAGTAAAGGAACAGATGGCAGCAGGCAGGCTAGGGATTACGGCAGCTTATGAGACAAGCAGGCTGCCAGAAGAGCAGCAGAATGAAGTGGCAGCAGCAGTAGCAGCAGGAGAGGATATAAAAAGCCGGGAAATCCAGGCAATGGTAGAAGAACAGAAAGAAAAAGAAGAGCACCTGAGAAAAGAACAGGTTAGTACAGAACTACAGCAGCCAGTTGTGTCAGATTCTGACACCAAGACAAAGGAGGAATGTGAACATGCAAGAGGATTACATGCTTTGAAAATGCTAGAAAAATATTATATTTATATCAACGAAGGAGAACGTCAGATACTGGAAGCTATGCTGGAGGACTGTAAACGGAGAAAACAAGAATATGCCATAGATGAATAGCCGTGAAGATAAGAGTAAGAATTTGAAAAAAGGATGGTGTATTATGACATTGGAAGAAGTAGAACGTATGGCAAAAGATATCAAATACATAACTGTAGATATTAAAAGTTTGAAAAAAGAACTTAGGGAGCTGGAAGCTGATAGAAAGTATTACAGAACTTCCATTTTGTCAGATATGCCAAAAGGAAAAGGGGTATATACAAACCTTTCAGATGATTTTCTGGAAAGGCAGCAGCAGTTAAATGAAATGATAAAATATGCCAAGAAAAAGAGGGACCAGGAACTAAAACGGTTTAATGAATACCTGGACACTATAGAAGATATGGAAATAAAAAGGATCATACAATACAGATGTTTGAAAGATATGCATTGGGAAGAGATCGGAGAACTGCTTGGAATGCATAGAACAACTGTTTCAAAAAAATATTACAATTTCTTTAATGTTTCTCACAATTCTCATAGAAACTGTGGTAATATATAAAATAAGCTTGCAGGCATAAATTACTTGCTCCTTATAGGGCGCTGTACAATCAACCGTACAGCGCCTTTTGCTGTGGGGGAATTCCTGCCTGCAGCTTCCGGCTGCATGAAACCCAGGGCAGCCGGGCCCTCCTAAGAAAGAAGGTGGACGAATGGCAAGAATGCCAAATGTAAAGGCAGAAAAAGCAAAGGAACTGTATGCCTCTGGCATGAAGCTTGTTGAAATAGCAAAAGCTCTGGAGGTGCCAGAAGGGACAGTCCGAAGATGGAAACATTCATATAATTGGGATCAAAAAGGGAAAAGCGAACGTTCGGATAAAAACAAAGCGAACGTTCGCAATAAAAATGTTCCTGAAACAATAAAAATAGATAATCCGAATATCAGCGAAAAAAGAAAGCTGTTCTGCCTATATTTTATCAAATATAGAAACAAAGTCAAAGCGTATCAGAAAGCCTATGAATGTTCTTACGAAAATGCTAGGAGTCATGCCAGTGATTTGTGGAAAAGTGTGGAAGTAAGACAGGAGATAGAACGCCTTTTAGAAGAATACCGGTCAGGCATTGAATTAGACATCAAAGATTTGTTCCAATGGTATCTGGATATTGCCAGGGCAGATATCACAGACTTTGTGACATTCGGAAAAACAAAAAGGGTGATTGGAAAGACCAAGGATGGGAAGCCGATCACGGCAGCAGTTAATTATGTGGATTTGATTGAATCATCCAGCGTAGACGGAACCATAATATCCGAAGTCAGTCAGGGAAAAGACGGCGTAAAGGTAAAGCTAAATGACCGGATAAAAGCTATGGAATGGCTGGATGCCCATATCGGCCTAGCAGATGAAAAACAACGAGCAGAGATTGCCTTGTTAAGGGCGAAGGCACAGGTAGATGATGAGGCAGAAGAAAAAGATGATGGATTTATAGCTGCACTGAATGCCACGGCAGGAAGTGATTGGGAAGATGAAGAGAATTAAACAGGTTTTTCGATTTAAACCATTTTCCGTGAAACAGCGGAAAGTACTGAACTGGTGGTGTGAACATTCCCCAGTAAAGAATAAAGACGGGATCATTGCGGATGGGGCCATCCGTTCTGGCAAGACAGTCAGTATGTCCTTAAGTTTTGTTATGTGGGCTATGGAACAGTTTAACGGCCAGAATTTTGGGATGTGCGGCAAAACTATTGGATCATTCAGGAGGAATGTACTGTTCTGGCTGAAAATGATGCTGCGCTCCCGTGGATATAAAATCACAGACCACAGGGCAGATAACCTAGTAATTATCACAAAAGGGGAGAAAGAAAACTATTTTTATATCTTTGGCGGGAAAGATGAACGTTCACAAGACCTTGTACAGGGGATTACCTTGGCCGGGGTCTTTTTTGATGAAGTGGCGCTTATGCCGGAATCATTTGTGAACCAGGCAACCGGGCGCTGTTCTGTAGATGGAAGTAAATATTGGTTCAATTGTAATCCAGACGGCCCTTATCATTGGTTTAAAGTCAACTGGATCAATAAATCTACCGGATACCTGGGAAAAAAGCGGAGTGATGAAATCCGTAAGGCAGCAGCAGAAAAAAATGAGGATACAGGGCTGAAAGAATTATTGTATCTCCATTTTACCATGGATGATAATTTAAGCCTGTCAGAAAAGGTCAAGCAACGTTACCGCAGCCTGTATAAAGGGGTATTTTTTAAAAGGTATATCGAAGGCCTGTGGAGTATGGCCGAGGGTGTAATCTATGACATGTTTGAGGAAAGCAGGCATGTAGTGAAAAAGCTGGATGGCCTCCTCTGCCAGAAGTATTATGTGTCGTGTGACTATGGAACCCAGAATGCAACTGTATTCCTCCTGTGGTGCAAGAATACTTCAGGGCAGTGGGTGTGTATCAGGGAATACTACTATAGCGGCAGGGATGAGAAAAGTCAGAAAACAGATAGTGAGTATGCAGATGACCTGGAAAAATGGCTGGACGGAATCAACCCGGAACGGATTATCATTGACCCGGCTGCAGCTTCTTTTATCGAAGAGCTGAAAAGAAGGGGATACCGGATCAGGAAAGCAAGGAATGATGTGTTGGATGGGATACGCTGTGTGGCTTCCCTGCTTAGCGAAGGGATGATAATATTTCATGAATCATGTAAAAATACGATCCAGGAATTTGCTTCATATATTTGGGACTCAAAGGCAGCAGAGCGCGGAGAGGATAAACCAGTAAAGCAGCATGACCACGCAATGGATGCCGTCCGGTATTTCTGCAATACAATAATCAGAAAGAATAATAGAATCAGCATTTTAAAGTAGGTGGACAAATGGATATACAGGCAGCAAGAAAATTGATTAAAGATTATGCCATAGGGCACGGAGACTTTGTTTTTCGGGCAGATATCGCAGAAAGGTATTACAAGAACGAAAATGATATATTGTATGCAAAGAAAGAGGATGGGGAGGAAGAGAACAACCCCCTGCGGAATGCAGACAACCGGATCCCCCATAATTTCCACGGGCTTCTCGTCAACCAGAAAGCCTCCTATATGTTCACATACCCCCCTCTATTTGATGTGGGGAATCAAAGAGGAAACGATATGGTGAATACTGTTTTAGGGGACAAATTTCCCAAAGTCTGTAAAAGCCTGTGCGTGTCTGCATCAAATAACACAGTAGCCTGGCTGCATTACTGGACGGATGAAGAAGGATTCCATTATGGCCAGGTGGACAGCCGCCAGATTATACCAGTCTGGACAGAAGACCTGGAAAAGAAGTTAAGCGCCGTATTAAGGGTATACCGAAAGATACTGGATGATGGCAAAACCTATGTGGTATATGAGATATGGACAGATACACAGTGCCAGGCATTCTGCCATGAAACGAGCAGTACCACGGATCTGCTGCTGCATTATTCTATGATGGAGCATTGCATAATTGATATAGAACATGCCGAGTCGGAAGCATATATACATAACGAGGGCAGGGTCCCTTTTATTCCGTTTTTTAACAACGATGCAGGCATTACAGATCTGCAGAACATAAAGAGTCTGATAGACGCATATGACAAGGTATACAGCGGCTTTGTGGATGACCTGGAAGATATACAGGAGCTTATTTTTATATTAAGCGGTTATGGCGGGACTGAATTAAATGAATTTCTGAAAGACCTAAAAAAATATAAAACAGTCAAGCTGGATGATGATGGGACGCCAGGGCTTTCTACCCTGACAATCGACATCCCGGTAGAGGCTAGGGAAAAAATGCTGGAACTGACTAGAAAAGCGATATTTGAACAGGGACAGGGGATTGATCCACAGCCAGAGAATTACGGGAATGCTTCTGGGGAAGCGTTGAAGTTCATGTATTCGCTCCTGGAACTGAAAGCAGGATTGATGGAAACAGAGTTCAGGCTGGGCTTTGGCGAATTTATACATGCCATCTGCAAAAATCTGAACATAAGCTGTGAGAGGATCGTCCAGACATGGACCCGCAATATGATCCGCAACGACGCAGAAACAGCTTCTATCTGTTCCCAGAGCGTGGGAATCCTTTCACAAAAGACCATTGTGAAAAACCATCCATTTGTTGAAGATCCAGAGAAGGAACTGAAATATCTGGAAGAGGAAAAGAAAAAAGAGCAGGAAGAGTTTGAAGAGCAGTATAGCCCATTTGTAAAAAAGCAGGAAAATGACTCAAAAGGGGATGACAAGACCCAAAACAAAAACGAAGGGCAGCAGGGGTAACCGTGCGGCTGCCAAGGCAGGGATGATATGAACAAGAAGGAATACTGGAAGCAAAGACTGCTCCAGTTGGAAGAGTCGCAGAATAAAAAAGGTTTGGAATGCTACGAAGAAATAGAAACACAATATAGGCGGGCACAGAGGGAGATTGAAGGGAAGTTATCTGTCTGGTATCAAAGGTTGGCTTCCAATAATGGTATATCCATGCAAGAAGCTAGAAAAATGTTATCAGGCAGGGAACTCGAAGAATTCAAATGGGATGTGGAAGAGTATATCCACTATGGGAAAAAGAATGCAGTAAACGGCATGTGGGAACGGCAGCTTGAGAATGCATCTGCCCGGTATCATATTAGCTACTTGGAGGCACTCAAAATCCAGACTCAGCAGAGCCTGGAAGTAATGTTTGGAAACCAGCTGGACAGCATTGATATGGCCATGAGGGATATTTACCGGGAAGGGTATTATAAGATGGCTTATGAGATTCAGAAAGGTGTCGGTGTCGGATGGGATTTTGCGCTGCTGGATGAAAGACAGATTTCCAAAGTAATCCGTAAGCCGTGGGCCTTGGATGGAAAGAATTTTTCAGATAGGATCTGGGGGAACCGCGAGAAGCTGGTTAAGGAGCTGCATGCAGAACTGTCAAAGAATATTATCCTGGGGTCAGACCCACAGAAGGCAATCGATACCATAGCCAAAAAAATGGACGTATCAAAGAATAATGCGGGACGGCTGATTATGACGGAAAAAGCTTTTTTCTCTTCTGCTTCACAAAGGGATATCTATAAGGAATTGGGGGTAGATGGGTTTGAGGTTGTAGCAACACTTGACAGCGTCACTTCTGAAATCTGTAGAGATATGGATGGCAGGCATTTTCCAGAATCACAATGGGAAATCGGGGTAACCGCTCCGCCGTTTCACGTGAACTGCAGGACTACTACCATACCGTATTTTGAAGATGATTTTGGGGAACTCGGGGAACGTGCTGCAAGGGGTGAAAATGGAAAAACGTATTATGTACCTGCTAATATGACCTATAAGGAATGGCAGAAATCCTTTGTGGAAGGGGATAAATTTAACTTGCAAGAATCATTGCCTAATGGTAGAATAGAAAATAAATCAGGTGTTTCTGTTTATACAAAAAAATTAGCAATAGACAGGTTAAAAAAGGAGTATGCCATTGCTTTTAAAGATAGCAGGAAGTATGCTATAGATGAAAAATTATTATCGAATAGTGTTAGCTGGATAGATGATTTTAGTCAGAAATATCCTGTATTCATGAAAAAGATTAAAAATAAATTACCACTGATTCAAAACCAGCCTGCATCGAAGATGAAAGGAAAGGTTGGCAGCTTTTCTTATTATGCAGGTAGTGGAAAGGTAGTTTCTATTGAATTAAATGGCGCTTATTTTTCGGATTATGATAAAATGCAGCAATATGTTGAAAAATGTGTTGCTTCTAAATGGACCGTTTCTAATGCGCAGCCACATAAGACTTTTATTCATGAGTTTGGCCATTATGTATCGCATTCTATGAAAGGGATTACTGGTAATGCATCTTGGGAACATGTTTTCATTGATGAATGTATTCGTGAATTTAAGAAACAAGTACCTGAATATCAATATAATTCTTATGTTGGAATGGGTGATTATGTTTCAAGATATGGTGCAACAAAAGAATGTGAGTTATTTGCTGAAGCATTTGCAGAATATTATGGTGGTGGAACGCCAAGGGCATTTGCTAAAATCTTCGGGCAGAAATTAGATAAATTAATGAAAGGTGTGAAATGATATGGAAGAACCAAAAGGATTTGAATATTGGTATATTGATAAAATATCTGAACAGTGGTGTATCAAAGAAGATGCACCTGAATGGGCGAAAAAAGAATTTTATGAATATTATGATGATACACCTGATGAAAATGATATGAAACGTACATAAAACTATTATCAATAAAATAGTATTTTAGAATTGTATAGTGTACGAAGCATACAGAGGGCTAACAGAATGAAAATGGGAATTATAGGAGTTTTAAAAGGTGATGTAGAATTACAGCAATTCCGTCAAGAGTGGAATGAAAAATTTACACAACCATTTCCACCATGGAATTATGATTGTTTTGGCGGCATTGATGATTATAAGCAGAGGATTAAATGTGCGCTGGAGGCTGGAGATTCTAAAAAAATATGTGAAACCTGTACCGATAAGGTATGTAAAAGAAAATTTAGATTAACTTAATATGCACACAAGCACCGCTAAGTGATGGACAGTCATCAATTGCGGTGTTTTTATATGTCCGAAATGACAGAAAACTAAACTACTCTGCCAGGAGAATAAACTGGCTGATCCCAGTACCCGGAGAGCGGGAATAAAAATCTATGGAGGTAAGAAAGATGGAATGGTTAAAAGAGATTTTGGAAAAGGCAGCAGTTACGGAAGATGGAAAGCTGGATGTAGCAGCAGTTATGAAAACAATTTCTGCAGAATTTCCAAAACACGCAGTTCCCAAGAGTGATTTCAATACGAAAGCGGCGGAGCTAAAGGCTGCGAATGATGCCGTTGCAGAATTAAAGAAAAGCAATGGGGACAACGAAGCTTTACAGAAAAAGATAGGGGAATACGAAGAGAAAGTAAAAACCCTGACGGCAGAGGCAGAAAATACGAAAAAAAGCTATGCCCTGAAAGAGCAGCTTGCCAAAGCAGGTATTACAGATCCAGACTACCTGATTTATAAACATGGTGGAATTGAGAAATTTACGTTTGACAAAGAAAACCAGCCAGTAGGGGTTACAGACCTGCTGAAAACTTATAAAGAAGATTCCGCAATGAGCCATCTGTTTAAGGAAGAAACAAAGAAGCAGCCCTATACACCGGAAAGCGGTGGGGCAGGGAATACGAAAAACCCATTTATGAAAGAAAGCTATAATATGACCGAGCAGGCCAGACTGTTAAGAAGCAGCCCAGAACAGGCTAGAGCCATGGCGGCAGCAGCAGGGGTCACAATAGGGGCCACCATATAGAAAGTGAGGTAATGAATTATGCCATCAACAGGTGCAGTAACAAAGATTGAAGATGTCATTGTCCCGGAACTGTTTAATCCATATGTCATCAACCGTACAATGGAATTATCCGCATTTTACCAAAGCGGGATTGTAGTAAACAGTCCTGAATTTGACCGTCTGGCAAGCGAGGCGGCCAGGACACACAACATGCCGTTCTTCGAGGATTTACAAGGGGAATCTGAAGCAACGCTGGAGGATGTTAAAATGACGCCGGCAAAGATCGGTTCGAACAAAGATGTATCCACTACCATACTAAGGCAGAAAATGTGGGGTTCCACGAACCTATCGGCAGCGCTTGCAGGTTCTGACCCAGCCAAGGCAATTGGGGATCTGGTAGCAGCCTATTGGGCACGGGATATGCAGAAAGAACTGATAGCGATTCTTGCAGGGGTATTTGGCAGTTATACAGATGGTTCCGGGGAATCCGCCAAGACAGTTTCACCAATGGAGGACCATGTGCTGGATCTGACAAAACAAAGTGCTGCAGCAGCGAAGTGTATCAGTGCTGCAGCCATTATTGATGCATGCCAGCTGCTTGGGGATGCACAAAGTCAATTATCCGGTATAGCCATGCATTCCGCTACAAAATCATTTTTAAAGAAAAAGAACCTGATTGAAACAGAAAGAGATTCTACAGATGTGGAATTCGACCGCTATCAGGGCAGAAGAGTAACTGTTGATGACGGATGTCCGGTAAGCAAAGATGGGGTGTATACGACATACCTATTTGGCAATGGTGCTGTAGCATATGGCAATGGTTCCCCGGTCGGGCATGTGGCAACCGAAGTAGACCGTGACAAGCAGACTGGTGGAGGTGTGGACTATCTGATTAACCGGAAAGCGTTTATTTTGCATCCAAGGGGAATCGCCTACACCGGGGCAGTAAGAGAGCATGTTGAGACTCCGCTTAGGGAAGAACTCTCCAATGCCATAAACTGGAAACCAGTATATGAGCCCAAACAGCTGCGTATTGTTGCTATGAAGCATAAGATTGCATAGGATGTGGGTGTCTATGGAAGTAGAAAGCAGGGAAACGAAACGGCTGGAAATGTTGAAACAGCTTCTTGGGATGACGGATTCCAGCAAGGAGCCTTTGGTAGCCTTTGCTTTAGAAAACGCGGAGGAAACGGTTAGGAATTACTGCCATATTGAAGAAATTCCAGAAGGTCTGAATTCAACCGTGGTACGTATGGCAATGGAGCTGTACCGCAACGAGCGTCCAGGAG
The DNA here is from genome assembly GCA_022791575.1 of Lachnospiraceae bacterium. Lineage (GTDB taxonomy): Bacteria > Bacillota > Clostridia > Lachnospirales > Lachnospiraceae > JAAVZI01. Next base: position 8,697 of record JAAVZI010000013.1, on the reverse strand, counting down.
AAGAAGGGGTTCCGCTGACGGTTACATCCATCAAAGCAGGGGATACAAGTAGTAGTTTTGGAATTGTTGAAAATATGGGGTATACAGGTTCGGTATTAAAGAATTATAAGAACCAGCTAAACCGCTACAGAAAGGCGGAATTTTAATGACAGCCGAAGCGATGCATCGTAAGATACTGGAAAGAGAATACAAGGGAACGTGTGTGATTTACGAATATGGCAAGGAGAAAGATAAAATATCTAAACTAACCAGAATGGCTGAAAGAGTAGTATCTGGCGAACAGCCACTGCCATGTAAACTGTCATTTTCCAACTCCCCGGCAGCAGAAGGGAATGGGGCTGCTGTAACCAGGCAGCAGTCAGTCAAATTGTTCCTTTCTCCAGATATAACTGTCAAACCGGGCAGCAAGATTGTAGTAACACAAAACGATATCATACAGGCCTATAAAAACAGCGGAACCCCAGCCGTCTATGCAACGCATCAGGAGATTACTTTGGAACTATTTGAGAGGTGGACATAATGGGAAAACTGGGAAATGTAAAAGTGAAGGGGCTGGAAGAATTCCAGAAAAACCTTGCAAAGCTCCAGAAGCCGGAAGATTTTGTGGAATCCTGCGCAAAAGAACTGGCGGCCAGATTGCTGGCCAAGGTGATTAAGAGGACCCCGGTAAGGGATTATTCCAAAGAAGTTACAGTTACCGCTCAACGGAATGGAAAAAAGCATAAGAAAGGTGAGCAATATACCAAACGGGTCAATACAAGCGGCAAACAAGGCGGTACGTTAAGAAGGGGGTGGATTTCTGAAAGCCAAACAGAAGCAGAAAGCGGCAAAGGATCGCCTAACAAAGATGAAATACTGAATTATGTTAATAGGTTAAAGGCCGATTGTTCGGACGGCAAATTGAAAATTACGATAGCGAACCCGGTTGAATACGCGAGCTATGTGGAATCGGGGCACAGGCAAAGAAAAAAGAAAGGGTTCCGCTGGGTTGAAGGGCATTTGATGATGAAGAAATCAGTCCAGGAATTAAATGCTAAAGCTCCAGAGGCAATGCAAAGAAAAATCAAAAAATATCTGGAGGAATGCATGAAATGATTAATTCCATAATTGAAGCGATCAGCCTGGCGATCCATGAGGAATTTAACGAAAAGGAATATGAAACCTATATGGAAGAGGTTGAGCAGGAGCTAGAGGAGCCCTGCTTTTTTATTTCCTGCATCAACCCAACGACTAAATTATTCTTAGGGAAAAGATATTTCTGCAAAAATATGTTCTGTATCCAGTATTTCCCGGAAAGCGAAGAGGCCAACAGGGAATGTAACGAGGTGGCAGAGAGGCTGATGGAGTGCCTGGAATATATTACAGTAAATGGCAGGCTGTTCCGCGGAACCCAGATGGAAGGGGAGGTTGAAAATGAAGAGAAAATGTTGAATTTCTTTGTAAACTATAACTGCTTCCTATACAAGGTGGAGCCGCAGACGTCTATGGAGGCGTTGGAGTCAAAAAGCTATGTGAAAGAAGGTGGATGATATGCAGAAAAAGGCAGGAGAGGGCACGAAAGATAACCCGCATCTGGTACAGAAGGAATATAGCAAAGTGCAGATACTTGCTTCCGAAAAATACCGTGGCCGAAGAGATTTATTATCGGTCCTCCTGGCAGAAGGGGGGAAATATACCATAGGGCAGGTAGATAAAGAAATAGAAACGTTTATGAAAAGGAAGGTGGAATAATTATGGCTTTAGGCGGTGGTAATTTTACTACACAGAATAAGGAGCTGCCAGGTACTTATATCAACTTTGTATCTGCATCCAGTGCAAACCCCTCATTATCGGAACGAGGGATTACAACCATGCCTCTGGAACTGGACTGGGGGCCAGAAGGATGTATATTTGAAGTGGATAGTGGGGAATTCAGGAAGGACAGCATGAAGATTTTTGGGTATCCGGACGGCCATGATAAACTGAAAGGGATACGGGATTTATTCCTGGGGGCAAGGAAATTGTATGCATACCGTCTAAACAAAGGTGGCGTAAAAGCCTCCAACGCTTATGCGGAAGCAAAATATACTGGAACCCGTGGAAATGATATAAAGATTGTGGTGCAGGCAGATGCAGATCAGGAAGAACGGTTTCATGTTTTGGCCTATCTGGACCATACAAGGGTTGACAGCCAGACAGTCAGATTGGCTTCAGAACTGAAAGCAAATGATTATGTGACATACAAAACCGATGCGGTGCTGGAAGAGACAGCCGCTTCCCCGCTGGAAGGTGGTACTAATGGGACAATTGACGGAACGGCCTATCAGGAATATGCAGATCTGATTGAGTCCTATTCCTATAATACTATGGGGATTGCTGCCACAGATGAAACAACTAAAAAGATGTTTGCTGCCTTTAATAAACGTATGCGTGATGAAATGGGGATCAAATTCCAGCTGGTCGTACATGACTGCCAGGCGGATTATATGGGGGTCATTAATGTCAAAAACAGGGTAGAAGACCAAGGATGGCCGGAGTCTTCTCTTGTGTATTGGGTAACCGGCGCACAGGCAGGGTGTGGGATTAATAAATCCTGTCAGAATAAGAAGTATGACGGCGAATTTACAGTCAATACCAAATATACACAGACACAGCTGATCGACTGTATAAAGGCCGGCGAATTTGTCCTGCACAATGTGAATGATGATATCCGTGTATTAGATGACGTGAACAGTATGGTGACGGTTACAGAAGCCACAGGCGGTGTTTTCAAAGATAACCAGACCGTCAGGGTAATTGACCAGATTGGGAACGACATAGCGGTTTTGTTTAACACGAAGTATCTTGGAGCCATCCCCAATGACAATGCGGGGAGGGTTTCCTTATGGTCGGATATTGTGTCGCACCACCGCCAGATGGAACGTATCCGGGCAATTGAAGAATTTTCCGATTCCGATGTGGTGGTTGAGCAGGGCAATACAAGAAAGTCTGTAGTGGTAGCGGATGCCATAACGGTTGCAGGGACTATGAGTAAATTGTACCTAACCGTTACAGTGGCTTAGAAAAGGGGTGGTAAACATGGGAAACAATGCAATCATGAATTCCAATGATGCCGTATATGGCGGCCTGGCTGAATGTTTTATTACAATCAATGGACGCCGGTATAATTTTATGAGCATGACCGAGTTTGAAAGCAAGTGGGAGGTAAATATTACAGATGTACCAGTCCTTGGCAAGGTGGGTATGGGGCATAAGGCAGCAGGTGGAAAAGGGACATGGAGCGGCACTGCACATTATAACCAGTCCTATTTCCGGGAAATAGCTGATAATTACCAAAAGACCGGTGAAATGCCGTATTTTGAAATCCAGGTGAGCAATGAAGAGCCATCAAGTGTCATAGGGAGGCAGACGATTGTACATAGGGGCTGTCTGTGCGACAATTTTACCCTTGCAAAATTCAAAGCAGGGGAAGAGCTTCTGGATGAAGAACTTTCAGGAACCTTTGAAAGCTGGGATATGCCCGAGAAATTTAATGATATGGAGGGGGCTGTTGCTAATTAAAAATAGATTCAAATAAGGATTGCAAACGCCGTCAGTTTGTGTTACAGTATAAGAAAGGAACAACCGCCCACAAGGGGTTGACCAGTTAATGTGATAGCAAAGCCACCCAGCACTCGCCAAAGTATCAGGGTGGTTTTTGCTATGTAAAATTACTTACAGAACATAAAAATGAATGTAAGCAATGCCAAAAGGAAGAGACCAAAGGTCATCATGTCCATAAAATCGAATTGATTTTTCATAGGCATCACCTCCATCTTTTGTGGATAGAGGCTAACACACCCTGCAACATGGTTGTTCAAAAGGTATTGTAGCATAGATGTTTTTAGCGGGCAATACAATAATTATTTTACTGAAAAAAATAATGTCGTTATGATAATCAGAGAGCTTAGAAATAGGCTCTTTTTATTATGTTAAAAGAGCTGCAGATAGCAGAGGAAAGAGAGGAAATTATGTCAAAATTCAGCAGGTTTATGAAAGGGAACAAAGTAAAGAAAGAAAATGAGAGGTACGCAGCCACAAAGTCCTTATGTGACGAAAGTGGAAATCCGCTGGAATGGGAATTCCGGCATATAACATCAAAAGAAAATGAAAAGCTCCGGGATGAATGCACCATAGATGTCCAAGTAACAGGGAGGCCCAATATGTTCCGACCAAGGCTGCAGTCTGGCAAGTATCTACAGAAGATGATAGCTGCTTCTGTTGTAGAACCGGATCTGTACGATGCGCAGCTGCAGGATTCTTATGGGGTAAAGACGCCGGAAGAGCTGCTGTTAGAATTAGTGGACGATCCAGGGGAATACAGCGAACTTAGTGCATTTATACAAAGGTTCCAGGGTTTTGACCTGTCATTCCAGGATAAGGTGGACGATGCAAAAAACTAATAGAGGAAGGGGATTGGGAAGCAAATTTTGCTTACTATGCCCTTCTGAAACTGCATATGTTGCCGTCGGTATTCCTGGAACTGGAGGAACAGGAAAAGGCGTTTGTAGTGGCAGCCATTGAGAAAAAAATTGAGAGTGACAAAAGGAAACGAAGACATCTGGAAAGACAGGCAGCAAAAAGGCGGTGATGTATCATGGGTGCAATCAGTACTTCCATAGAACTACAGGATAATTTTACAGAGGTATTTCATTCGATTATTGCATCGGTAAACCTTGGATTGTCGGCAATGCAGGATATGCAGCAAGCTATGAGTGCTTCAGTAGACATGTCTTCTATAGAGTCGGCAAGGGAATGTATTGACCAGGCAACTATAGCGGCACAACAGCTGGATACTGCCCTGCATGGGATGGGAGGGAAGGGGGCGGCAAAGGCTCCTGACCCACCGGAACCAGTGGCCTGGCAGAACAGCAACATGGAGGTATTTACCGGGACGGGAGCCCAAAGGTATGAACAGGAGCTGCAAAGCGTCAACCAGATGCTTGGAACCCTGGGACAAACACAGAGCCAGATTGAAAGCCAGGCAGAGGGCATGGATATCCTGCCTGACGGTGCCATACAGGATATTAACGGGATCGGGCAGAGGATCCAAGCACTAAGCCAGCAGATACAGGTGATAGAAGGAAACCCATTGAATATGGGAACAGATGCAGCCAATCATGAGCTGGAACAGTTAAGGGGCAAATTAAACCAGGCAGTCCAGGAACAGCAGGAATTAAATGCCGCCATGGAGCAGATGGATGTATCAGCAGCGAATGAAGCATATCTACGGCTATCCTCTACGATCGGGGGCACAGAACGATATATAAGAGATAATTTTAACGAGCAGGAGCAGTTTAACGAGGCAATAGAAAGTGGGACAGGGAATGCCAGCGAACTGGTTTCTACGCTAAAAAGGGCAGCAGGAGCCTATATGACACTGCAGTCAGCACAAGCTGTAATCGGCCTTTCAGATGAACTGACACAGACGCAAGCAAGGCTGGATATGATGAATGACGGCCTGCAAAGTACGCAGGACCTGCAGAATATGATCTATCTGTCCGCCCAGCGTTCAAGGGGTGCTTATCAGGATACGGCAGATGCCGTGTCAAAACTGGGGCTGATGGCAGGGGATGCCTTTGATTCCTCTGCTGAAATTATTGCCTTTATGGAACAGGTCAATAAGCAGTTTACAATTGCAGGGACAGAAGCTTCTGGTATAGAGGCTGCTATGCTTCAGCTGACCCAGGCAATGGGATCTGGGGTTCTGCGCGGTGAGGAATATAACAGTATCCTGGAGCAGGCGCCGAACATTGTACAGAATATAGCAAAATATATTGAAGGCAATGAGGAAGTATTGGCAGCAGTTGCTTCACGGATGGATATGGAGGTCAGTGAACTGGCTGGGAATGTAAAAGGGAATTTGAAGGATATTGCAGGTGAGGGGATTATTTCGGCAGAGCTGGTAAAAGCGGCCATGTTTGCATCCGCAGATGAAACGAATGCCAAATTTGAAGAAATGCCAATGACATTTTCACAAGTCTGGCAGTCCTTTAAAAATACGGCTTTGATTGCATTCCAGCCTGTCCTGCAAAGGATTAATGAAGTCGCAAACAGCGAACGCTTCCAAGACATGGTAAATGCTGGTATTGAAGCGGTTGCATTGCTGGCAGAAGGGGCGGTGAATGTGTTTGACCTGTTAGGCCAAGCAGGGGGCTGGGTTGCTGATAACTGGTCGTGGCTGTCTCCGATCATCAGCGGTGTGGCAATGGCACTGGCTGTTTATTGTATATGGCAGGCAGCAGTAAATACAATCAATCTGGCCAGTAAGGTGATTCATTTTGGTATGGCAGCAGCGCAGATGGTGCATGCGGCAGCTACTGGAAGTTTGACAGTTGCCAAAGTGGCAGAGATTGCTGCGCAGAACGGATTAAATGCAGCTATGTATGCCTGTCCCCTAACATGGATACTGGTTTTGATTATAGCATTGATTGCAGTTATATATCTAATTGTGGCGGCTTTGAATAAATTTGCAGGGACCTCCATTTCTGCAACAGGAGTAGTAGCAGGTGTATTTGCAACACTTGGTGCGCATGTAATTAACCATTTTGTGATCCCGTTGCAAAATAAAATTGCAATGTTTGTAAATTTTTTTGGAAATGTGTTTAATGATCCCGTTGCGGCTGTGAAAGTCCTGTTTTATGATATGGCGCTTACCGTTATGGGATATATCCGCAATCTAGCAGAAGGGATCGAAACGCTCCTGAATAAGATTCCAGGGGTTACCGTGGATATCACCAGTGGCCTGGATGGGTTCTATAATGATTTGGAAAAAGCCCAGAAAAAGGTCAAAGACGAATCCGGCTGGGTGGAGTACATGAAGAAATGGGATTACATTGATTACGAAACTGCATGGAATGCCGGGTACAGTTTTGGTGAGAAAATTGAAGACAGCATTGCTGAATTTGACCCATCTAAATTGTTTGATGATCCTACAGACAAACTTCCTAACCCAGATGATTATAAAAATCCTGGAGGATATGAGCCACAGGGTATCCCTGAAATTCCAGGAAATGTAGATGATATTGCAGACGATACAAGTGATATCAAGGATTCCATAGATATCACAGAGGAGGATTTAAAGTACCTTCGGGATCTCGCAGAACAGGAAACCGTAAACCGTTTTACAACAGCTGAAATTACAATTGAGCAGACGAACAACAATTCGTTTTCATCAGAAATGGATCTGGATGGTGTGGTTGGTGGGCTGACCGATGCGGTAAATGAGGCAGTTGAAATTATTACGGAAGGGGTGCATACATAGATGGCGGAAACGGGATATGATTTCTATTTGGATAAATGCCTTCTACCGGTTGCTCCAGGCAAGCTGGATATCAAAATTAATAATGCGAATAAAACAGTTACCCTCATCAATGAAGGCGAGGTTAATATGCTGAAACAGGCGAAACTAACAGAAATTGAATTTGAATGTGGGATACCGCAGGCAAATTATCCGTTTGCAGTATATAAAGCAGGGTTTCGGGAGGCGGACTATTTTCTGAATTATTTTGAACAGCTGAAAAGCAGCAGAAAACCGTTCCAGTTTATTGTGTGCCGACAGAGGCCGGATGGCAGAAAGCTGTTTAATACAAATATGAAAGTATCGCTGGAGGACTATAGGATTACAGAGGAAGCATCCGACGGGTTTGATCTGGCTGTCAAAGTGAAGTTAAAGCAGTGGAGGGACTATGGGACAAAAACAGTGAAGATTACCTTGTCGTCATCCAGGCCGAAAGCAAGTGCAGTATCGGCAAGGGCAGCTTCTCCGCCATCAGCACAGGCTTATACCGTAGTGAAGGGAGACTGCCTCTGGAAGATTGCAAAACGATTTTACGGAAGTGGTAGCAGGTATACGGTAATCTATGATGCCAATAAAGATATTATTGAAAGTACAGCCAGAAAATATGGGAAAGCAGATTCAAACCACGGGCACTGGATCTATCCAGGTACAGTATTAAATATACCAGCAGCATAGGAGATGAGGAAAATGACAGTTGAACTGATGGTTGGGGATGAAACAGGAGCAAAAATTTACCAGCCTGCGATAGAGGAAGACATTGAATGGACAACGGAAAGAAGGAGTACACCTGGAAAGCTTACATTTAAGGTGTTAAAGGATGATATCCTGGATATTTCAGAAGGGAGCCCAGTCAGAATGAAGGTAGACGGGGCTCCTGTGTTTTTTGGCTTTGTATTTAAACAGAAACGGTCTAAAGACCAGATTATTACAGTAACTGCCTATGACCAGCTGCGATATCTGAAAAACAAAGATACAAGGGTATATGAGAATAAGACTGCTTCACAGTTTGTTCAGATGGTGGCAGATGATTATGCATTGAATGTTGGGACACTGGAGGATACCAGATATAAAATCGGGTCAAGGGTGGAGGAAAATACGTCGCTGTTTGAAATGATTGAAAATGCTCTGGATTTGACCTTGACAAATACGAAGGAAATGTTTGTGCTGTATGATGAATTTGGAAAGCTGAACCTGAAAAGCATAGAGAATATGTATGTAGGGTATCCAGGGGCTTATCTGCATAAGCGCGAACTTAATGAAAACTATACAAAAGGTGAATATTTTAGAAGATTTATAAAATAAAAAATTCACGACAAACGCTCTTTCGTGTAAAATGATTTTGCCAAATAATTTACCAAAAGAGGAATGTCATGAATTTA
>JAAVZI010000001.1 GCA_022791575.1 Lachnospiraceae bacterium | reverse complement strand
TGAATGATAGGTCTGTCCGTACATTTTCTATATCCCATTTCATAAAATACATTTGGGTTATGACCAGAAATATCAGCTATGACAAGCTCTGACGATAAAAGCTTATCAATAATAGTTTGTGTAATTGAATCTGAATCGTTAATTTGGTCTACACGCACTGCTTCAAAACCACAGCTTTCACAAACAGGACTAATAATATACTTGAATAGCTTGTCCGCATTGATTCTTGTTTCACTTCCTATATCTCCAATAGGAGAAACTACAAAACATGTTTTCATAAGAGATATACCCCCTTGATTTTGGTTTATAACATAAATTCCTCTGTCTGTCTTTTTAATAGACTTGTTTCTAAGTAATGTGTTTATTGAACCAGAAAACTGTCCTTCTGAATAATCAGAAATTCCAACTTGCTCTAGGAAACTTTTTATTTCTTGTACAGTATGCGGACAGCCGTCTGCAAGAAAATGCATGATTTTTTCTTGTATTCTTGCGCTTTTTGTCATGATCACACGCTCCTTTCTACTATATTTTAGCATTTTTCTTGTAAAAGTCAACATATTCTTGTGAAATTATTGCAATATTATCAAATTATTGCTTTTAATTGCAAGTGAATTTATTTAAATTCAATCAGTACACAATTATTAATTGAAAAGTTCACTTTTAACTTGTACTTTTTCTTGACAGAGTACCACATTGTTTTTAACATTGTTGGGGAAATCAATTTCTTTTCTGCTACGCAACCGAAACGGCAAGACGCATAGGACTCAAAAAGACGGTACGGCCCTCATAATCGGGGCTATACCGCCTAATTTGAAATTACTTCCCTCTAACCGTAAACATTTGTATGGATTGGGCTGCTGCGATTTTTAAGGTTGTTGCAAAGTTTTGTTATTGTCCAAAATGTCTTTTTTGCTTAGAAACGCCAAGAAGATAGTCCACAGATACGTTATAATATTCGGCCAGTTTGACTGCTGCCCAGACCGGGATTTCTCGTACGCCTTTTTCATATCTTCGGTAGACTTCTCTTTGACAGTGGAGAATGTTCGCAATTTCTAATTGTGTTTTGTCAGCATCAATACGCAAATCTTCGATCCGATTTTTTAAATTCACAAAATCACCTCTTGATAATACTACCAAGTAGTGGCATAATAGAAATGAAAAAGCTACTATTTGGTAGCACAAAATATTTAAGGAGGAAATGAAATGGAGAAAGCAGAATATGCGTTATGGTATCAACGAGCAAAGGAGGGTATAGATGTAAGAAAAGTAGCCGAACATTATTTACAGTGTCATGAAGTAGTTCAGAATTATATTGGTTGTATAAAAAAAGAGGACACAGCCTGGAGCAGTTTCGTTTATCAATTGTTAAATATTGGATTGGAGTTTGAGGAATTTGAGGACTTGTTATATAATTACAGGGATGTGATACAAGAAGTCTATCTGGAGCTGGGTCTGAAAATTGGCGCAAGACTGGGTGCGGAAAAGCTATGCTGAAATGGTGATTATTTCTTTGGAAATGGAGAGCGTTTTTTGGTTAAGCCGACTAAGTAATCCAAAGAAACATTGTAATATTCAGCTAATTTTATGGCAGCCCAAAGGGGAAGTTCCCTTTCGCCTTTCTCATAGCGGCGGTAAACTTCCCTTTGGCACACCAATATATCAGCAATTTCTTGTTGTGTTTTATCTGAATCAATACGTAAATCTTCTATGCGATTGGTATAGTACATAATTTCACCCCATCTATATGTTACCAAATAGTTGCATTGTATATGCAAAAATGCAACTAAACGGTTACGTGATAAAAAAGAAAGGAAAACGTATATGAAAGAAAAAGAAATCAGTGCATGTAAAATAAAGTATTTCAAAGATATTAGCGAAGCAGTAAATGTACAACAAATCATCAGTATGATTCAGTATGGAGATAAAATACTGATAGATGACAGGAGTCTGCTAAAACGAGAAAAAATGGCCAGTGAAAAGATGTTATACGCAGTAAGTAGACTGGATTGTAATACAAAAGAAACAGTAGAAATATTTGAGCAGTATGGGAAAGCTATACAATCTTTATATTTTGAAATAGGAGTAGAGATGGGGATCTGTCTGCAAGCGGAATTATTGTTGGAACAGAAAGAGAACGTGGAACAGGGAAAGACAGTGCTGACTGAACAGGAATTTAAAGATCATCTCTTTAATGTCATTAATGAATCTGATGAAATTTTGCTGCAAAATGTAAGAGTGGATGAAAAATTGGGGGAAATTGTAATCACTGTATTGGATGGCAGTGAATTTGTTGTCAGATGTGAACGATTAATTTAGAGAGACAAATTTATGCTTTCTTTTTCCAAACGTCAAGTATGGCACAATCAAATCGGTGAAAGATGTGATATTAATGAGGATGAGCTAAAGAAAATTCTGATGGATGAATAAGAGCGGCATATAGAAAAATCGCTGTTGGACAGTTGCCATGCGAAGCAGTTTGGGATATGTTCTACATTTGTTTCTCTGGCTGCACCGCATGAAAAGTTTGGGTGGCTCTTTCGGTGCTGCCCATATTTTTATAAAACCAAAACCACCGAGTAAAGTATAAAAAATTTATAATCCTTTCTCTACATAGGCGGTGCATAGTTGATATTTTCATTTTTATAATTTACAACTATGACCGAATGAACATTTACCATACGAACCACCATCACTGCTCAAATACAAGTCCAGCAAGACCGCTGATAAAAATAATTGCAAGCGGATGGAGTTTCCATTTTCGCAAGAGAACGATCATAATGCAAAAGAGAACCAATGCCATCCAATGAAGCGAGAAAAAATCCAATTCCGGTTGATTACTGCCATATAATACGAATCCGATAATCGTTAACGCTGCTGAACTGATCAAACCTAAGGAAGCAGATTTGAATCCATTTAGCACTTCCAATACATAAGCAGAGGTTAGATGTGTCTGAAAAAATTGATAAAGCAGTAATGAAATTATAATCCCACACAAGATACAGCCAATGGTTGCTGCCAATGCCCCGGTAATTCCATGAACTTGGAGCCCGACAAAGGTTGATGTATTAACCGCCAACGGTCCTGGCGTCATCTGTGAAATGGTGATAATGTCTGTAAACATATTTCTGCTGATCCAACTATATTTCTCAACCACCTGCTCTTGGATCAAAGGAATCACTGCATACCCCCCTCCAATGCTCAATAAGCCGATTTTAAGAAAGACAATAAATAACTTCCATACAGCATTCATGCTTCCTTCCTCCTTTTACAAAATACCTGCAGCATACATAAAAAGCAGCAAACAAGCAGGATCAAAGCCGCATGGATCTCGAATATAAAATGTGCGATAAAAGACAATGGAATCATAGCAGATAACAGCAATGACTTTTTCTTTAAAATCAAAGCATACATATCTATGATAAAATCAACCATCAAAGCGGCTGCCCCTGCCTCCATTCCTTTTAAAACTGCCGCTATGATCGAATGGGAAATCAATTTTTTATAAAATGCCGAAATAACTGTGAGAATCACTAACGGGGGAATTATGGCAGCAATACAGCTGATAAGAGCTCCCGCAATACCAGCCGTTTTATATCCAGCCAAAGCAGAAAGATTGAGTGCAATCGCTCCGGGCGTTGACTGTGCGACCGCCGCCATATTCATTAAATCTTCTTCTGTAAAATACTGTTTTTTTGCCACAAAAAAGCGGCGGACCATCGGAACCACCGTATAGCCGCCGCCAAAAGTAAAAGCACTGATAAACAAATTGGCGGCAAAAAGCCATACATACAGTTTCATACTCTGTTTCAAAATCATCGACCTCCTGTTTCTTTCATTATATCCCTTGCTTTGCAATCTGTAAAATGTTATAATTTCATATATCCCATCTATTTTATTCATGTCTAAAAAGGAGGCGCCATGGTTATACGATATTTGGAGATTTTAGAAGCCATCGCAGAAACCGGAACATTTACAAGTGCAGCCAAAAAACTATATATAACGCAGTCCGCCGTCTCCCATGCAGTTGCAGAACTAGAAAAGCAGACAGGGACCGCCCTCTTTGAGCGTTTGCCAAAAGGAGCTGCCTTAACTCGCTGCGGCGTTTTTCTGTTAGAAGAGTCGCGTAATATTTTAACGGCTTGTAGAAATCTGGACAGAAGAATTAACCATTTAGAAGAAGAGACTCCGGTTCAGATTGTCTCAAGCATTACAATTGCTTCTTTCCTGCTCACAGACATCCTTTGTAAACTAAAAAAATCTTCGCCCAACAGTTCCTTCACTGTCCAGGTTACAAGTGCAAATGCCGCCATTGAAATCTTACAACGTGGAAATGCGGATCTTGCATTTTGGGAGGGCGCTGCGCCAAAGGGGAATTTTCATACCATCTTCTTAGGCTCCTATAAACTGCGTGCGGCCTGCGCGCCGGACTTTCTTTTACCTGTACAAGCAATCTCGCCAAGCCAATTGTGCCGCTATCCATTATTGCTTCGCGAGCAGGGAAGCGCAATTCGGGATACATTCGATCATACCCTTGCGCTTGCCAATCAAAAAGCCGATCCAATTTGGGAAAGCGTGAATTCCCTTGCCCTAATCAAAGCCGCCGAAGCGGGGCTGGGCATTACCATTTTACCGGAAAAATTATTATCGGATTCTTTACTGCTGAAAAAATTACGTCTAATTGACCTAGAGAACATGGAAATGGAAAATCAAATGTTAGCATTTTTCCACAAGGATAAATACATTACCAAACCTTTGCAGATACTAATTGACCAATTAAAACATAAAAATCCGTGTTGTTCGTTCTAACAAAGCAGAAACCACTCTTTGGCAGACCATATCTTACAGGCGCCAAACCTTACAGCAGCTGTAAGTAGTAACCGCTGTCTTTCCCTGCTATAATAAATGCATAGGTAATTGACAAACGATTCATGCGCAATCCCCTATGGAATTAGTGAATGATTGCAGAAAGAAAGGAGACCCCTTTGATGAATACGCAAAAGGAAATCTTACAGGTCCAGGACCTGACAAAAATTTACGGCAAAGGCGCAAATTGTACAGAGGCGCTGAAGGGCATTGGCTTTCATGTACTGGAGGGCGAATTTTTAGGCATCATGGGCGCCAGTGGTTCCGGCAAGACAACGCTTTTAAACTGCATTGCCACAATGCTGCGGCCCACTTCGGGCAAAATTATCCTGCGCGGCAAGGATATATCCGGCTTTCGCGGCGGCGCGCTGGCGGATTACCGCGGCAAGGAGATCGGCTATCTCTTTCAGGAATTTGAGCTGCTTGACAATCTGACAGCCAGGGAAAATATGACGCTTCCGCTGTCGCTGCACGGCGTTGCGGCCGCAGAGGCCGAGGAGCGGATTCAATCGCTGGCCGCGCTGCTCGATATTGCGCCGGTGCTGGATAAATTTCCCGCTCAGATGTCCGGCGGGCAGAAACAGCGTGTGGCGGCGGCCAGAGCGTTGATTGCCGATCCGGATCTGGTGCTGGCCGACGAGCCGACCGGAGCTTTGGACAGTAAGAATTCCCGGACCTTGATGGAGCGGCTGTCTTTGATTAACCGCGAACAGCATAAAACGATTATGATGGTGACGCATGACGCCAACGCGGCCAGCTATTGTTCACGCATTTTATTGATTCAGGATGGGTGCCTGTTCCATGAGCTGCGCAGGAACCAGCAGACGGAGTCGAACGCGGAGTTTTATGAACGGATTGTCGATGTGATCGCGCAGCTGGGAGGAGGGAGTGCAAATGTTCTTTAAGCAGATTCGGCGCAATGCTGCCAGGAACCGCAAGGGAAACGGCCTGTTTTTCGGCTCTCTTGTGATTGCCATTATTGCTTTTTATACGCTGCTCTCACTGGGCGGACAGGATGTTATGCGTTATCTTGCTACGGTTGAGAGCGTTGCTGTGGCCAAGCTTATGCGTATGCTGCCGCTCGTCTATGCGGTTTCGCTGTTCTTTGTATTTTTCCTGGTCTATTTTGCCTGCCGTTATCAGACAGACAGCCGCCGGCGGGAATTCGGGCTGTATCTAATGCTGGGCATGAAGCGCAGCCGCTTGTTTTTCCTGCTGTTTGGGGAGACGCTGTGGAGCAGCCTGACCTCGCTTTTGCTCGGTGTGCCGGCGGCTTTGTTTTTGACGGAGGGGATCAGTCTGGCGACGGCCAATCTTGTCGGTCTGGGAATTATTGGACATCGTTTTTCCTTTTCTGCCCCGGCGCTGTTTTGGACGGTCTGCGGTACGGTTGCCGTGCAGCTGCTGGCCATGCTGGTGATTGGAATCGGGCTTGGCAAAAAGGAACCAGTGGACTTCTTTCACTCGGAAGCTGCCGGGAAACAAAAGACGGCTTCTGCTGCCGGAAGCTGGGTGTTCTTTGCGGCGGGCCTGGGGCTTTTATTTACGGCCTATTATTTGGGCGTCTTTCGGCTGCGGTCGCTCAATCCGGTGGTGCTGCTGGCGGTGCTGGTCTGCGGCATTGCGGGGACATTCTGGCTGTACCGCGGACTCGGCGGCATGCTCGGCCGGCGTATCCGCAGAAAGAATCCAGACGCCGTGGGGCTTTGGACCTTTACGGCCAGGCAGGTGCAGGAACAGGTATGGTCTCAGTATAGGGCGTTAGCAGTCTCTTCTTTGCTGCTGCTTTTGTCGCTGGCCTGCATTTCCTACGGAATTTCTATGGGGCTGGGGCGCTCGAACCGCGGGCGTTCGGTTGATTTTTCGCTGTTTGGGCAGGCGGAGGAGATCGAGGCGGCGCTGGAAGCGGACGTTGTGCGGGAGCTGGCAGAGGAATCGTATCCGCTGTACCTTTCCATGCTGAAAGAGCCGTATCGCAGCGGAGGAGAACTGGAGTTCGATGTTTCGCAGCTGCTGCATGCACTGGCGTCGGTCGAGGGAACGGAAAATATAATAGAATATTTTCATTTGGAATATGTGATGGCACAGAGTTCTTATAACGATCTTCTGCGGAGCATGGGCAGGGAGGAGATTGACTTGTCCGGCGGAAAAGTGGCTTTGTACAGTTCGATGAGCGATGAGGGGGATTTTCAGCGTCTGTTGGAGGCGGCTTTGCAGAACCGGGTGTCTCTTGGCATTGCGGGGAACGAGTATGAGCTTTTGCCTGCGCTTTGTAATAAAAATGTCGTGGCGGACCGGGCGATTACGCTTTATCTGGCGCTGATTGTTCCCGACGAGCTGTATGAGGAACTGGCCGACGAGCCGCAGGCGTACTGCCGCAATCTGCGGCTCAGGGATACGGCCGTGGAGGAGCTGGGGCTAATGCAGGCGGTTTCGCGTCTGGATGAGTGGTTTTCACACAGTGGGCTTACGTATGACAGTTATCTGAGCGGAATTGGCCGTAAGCTTTTCTATACGGTGGCGGCCAGCTATCTGACGATTTATCTGGGCTTGATGTTCTGGCTGATTGCCAATACGGTCATTGGGCTGAAATATTTAATCGGGCAGCGCCGTACCAGGCACCGCTATGAGACGCTGGCTATGCTGGGGGCGGATATGCCGTCTATGGAACGTTCGGTCAAGAAGCAGATTGGCAGTTATTTTTCCCTGGTGATTTGCGTGGCGGTTGTCAGCAGTGCGGCGGCGCTGGGGACGATGTTTACAAGCTTTACCAGTCTGCCGGCTGACGTATCAACGTTAACGGTCTGTGTGTATGCGGCTGTGGCGCTGCTGGTGTTTGCGCTGATTGAGCTGCTGTATATCGGCGTGGTGAAGCGGCAAGCGTGCCGGGAAATACGCCGGCTGGATGTGACGAATCGGAGGTAAAAGATGGAAAAGGTGGTCATTGTGGAGGATGATGTGTATTTGCGCGAGGAGCTGGTGCATACGTTTCGAAAGGCCGGCTATGAGGCGGCGGCGCCGGTATCCTTTGAGCAGGTGGAGGAGGAGGTTGCCGCGCTTAAGCCGGATCTGGTGGTGCTGGACGTCAATCTGCCGGGAAAATCGGGGTATGAGCTGTGTAAAAGTATGAAAGAACATGCGTCGTTTCCGATTCTGATTTTGACGGCGCGGGATACGCTTTCAGATGAGCTGCTTGCGTTGGGACTGGGGGCGGATGAGTTTCTCACGAAGCCATGCCCGCCCGGCCGCCTGACGGCGCGCGCCGGGCGGCTGCTGCAGACATACCAGAAATTGCGTGCTTTTCTCACAGCCGGGCCGCTGTCGCTGGATATGGATACCTATAAGCTGGTCTGCGGGGAGCGGGTGCTGCTGCTGGCGGAGACGGAGGGGAAGATTATGCGGCTGCTGATGGAGCAGTATCCGCGGGCGGTCAGTAAGCAGCAGCTGTTTGCTGCAGTCTGGGGGACGCAGGAATTTGTAGACGAGAATATTCTGCAGGTGAATATGAGCCGTCTGCGCAGAAGCTTGTCGGAGCTGGGAATGGAGGGTGCGGTGCGCAATATCCGGGGGAAAGGATATGTGTTGGAGGTGGACGGGTGATGAAGCATTTATGGAAGCGGTTCTGGTATTGGATGGTGCTTTTATTTTCTACGGATGTAGTATTTATATTTTCGGTATGGCTGGTACGGCGTGAGGTGCTGGTGTATCTTTCGCTGTTTTTTGTGCTGTTTACATGTTTGGTTCTGGCGGCGGGGATTTGGCTGTCCTGGCGCTGTCGGCAGAAGGATGAGGCGGTGCTTATGCATTTCCTAGAACAGCCCCAGGAGCAGGCCAGGGAAGAGCTGCTGGCGCGGTTTGGTTCCGACGGAGCGGTGAGCCAGCTTTGTATGCAGCTTTTAGACGGGCAGTCGCTGGTCAATGAGAAGACCGTGGAATTGGATGAATACCGCAGCTATATCGAGGGCTGGGTCCATGAGGCGAAAACGCCGCTGTCGCTGTCAACGCTGGTTTTAAATAATCATCAGGAGGAAATGTCGCCGTATGTGTATGCGCGGCTGCATTATATTCAGCATCAGCTGCAGGAGGATGTAGAGCGGATTCTGTATTATGCCCGTCTGCAGGCGGAGCATCCGGACCTGCGTTTTGGGCATGTGCAGCTGGAGGAGTGTGTGCAGGAGGCGGCAGAGGAGTATCAGGTGTTTCTGCAGGAGAACAGGATTTTGCTTACGCTGGAGCTGCAGCCCGCAGAGGTGGTTACGGACCGCAAGATTGTGATGTTTTTGCTGTCGCAGCTTTTGAGCAATGCGGTGAAATATGCGGACAGCCGGGAGGGAAAGGTGCACCTGTCTGTTTTTGAACGGGGAGAACTGGTGTTCGCACAGGTTTGTAATAACGGCCAGGGGGTGGCGCCGGAGGATGTGCCGTTTTTATTTGATAAGGGCTTTACCGGCAGCTGCCCGAATCGGCAGAAGGCTACGGGGATGGGGCTGTATCTGACGCGTAAGTATGCGCAGAAGCTGTGCGTTGAGGTGCGGATATTGGAGGAACTTCCCTTTGAGAGCGGGTTTGGGGTAGAGCTGGTGTTCCGGGTGTAGAGAAGGGACGGTTCTCTCTGCGGAAAGCAGCGAATAGAAGGAAAAATGCAGCATAGAGGCAGCAAGGAAGATTCGAAAAGCGAGAAATGCATGTTCGAATCTTTTTTATTTTCCAAAATAGAAAACCAGTTGTTTCTATAATTAATAATCAGACAGGAAAGCAAACCAGGAACTGTGAAAAATGAAGATATTTTACAAGACGTGGGAAAAAATAAGAGGTAAAATGGTTCTTGAGAAGGAGGAAATTTCATGAAAAAAGAAATTAGGACAGTGGTCTATGATGATGAATTAAGGATAGAAGCATACCGTTTTGAAGGGATTGTGCAGCCGTTTCCAAGCCATTTCCATGAGCATTATGTGATCGGGTTTGTGGAGAAGGGGGAGCGTGTACTTTCCTGCCGGGACCGGGAATATGCCATTGAGAAAGGCTGTATCGTGCTGTTCAATCCGGGTGACAGCCATGCCTGTGTGCAGAGCGACGGGGGGACATTGGATTACCGGGGATTTAACATTACAAAGGAGGTCATGTGCAGTCTGGCAAAGGAAATTACAGGAAAACGAGAACTGCCGGGATTTTGCAGACCTGTTATTTTTGATGAGGAGGCAGCCTGCCGTCTGCGCCTGCTGCATGAGATGGTCCTGAATGGAACCGGGGAGTTTGGGAAAGAGGAGACGCTGCTGTTTTTGATTTCCGATCTTCTGCAGAAGTATGGCAAGCCTTTTGCCGGCTGTATCCCTGAATGCAGGCAGGAAATTGAACAAGCCTGTAAATATATGGCGGAGCATTTGACGGAGCGCATTTATTTAGACCAGATCTGCCGGTATGCGGGACTTAGCAAGTCAACGCTGCTGCGCGCCTTTACGAAAGAAAAAGGAGTCACGCCGTACCGTTATCTGGAGACCATACGTGTGAACGAGGCAAAAAAGCTGTTATCGGAAGGTGTGCCGCCTGTGGAGGCCGCCATAAGGACAGGGTTTTCAGACCAGAGCCATTTTACCAATTATTTTAATCAGTTTATAGGGCTTGCACCGGGGACGTATCGTGATATGTTCTCGCAAAAAGAAGGGGGTGGCGGACAGCATGAAACATAGGAAATCAGCCGGGCATTTGGCGGCGCTGTTTACAATTCTCATCTGGGGAACGACATTTATATCCACGAAAGTTCTGCTTACGGATTTCAGGCCGGTGGAACTTTTGTTCTTTCGGTTTGTCATGGGATTTGCGGCATTGCTTTTGGCCTGCCCGCACCGTATGAAAGGCGTGGAACGCAGACAGGAAATGACATTTGTGCTGGCCGGGCTGTGTGGGATCTGCCTGTATTATCTTTTGGAAAATATTGCGCTCACTTATACGTTGGCCTCCAATGTGGGCGTGATCCTATCAGTAGCACCATTTTTCACAGCGATATTGTCGCGTTTATTCCTCAAATCAGAAGGGAAGCTGCGGGTAAATTTTTACATAGGGTTTGTGGTGGCGATGGCGGGTGTCGTACAGATCAGCTTAAACGGCTTCAAAATGCAGCTGAACCCGGCGGGGGATTTGCTGGCTGTCCTTGCAGCTTTTGTGTGGGCTTGCTATTCGATACTAACAAGGAAAATCAGCGGCTTTGGCTATCCGGTCATCCTGACGACGCGGAGGACATTTTTTTATGGGATCCTCTTTATGGTGCCGGCATGTGTTGTATTTGATTTTGAACTGAGGCTGGAGCGGTTTGCAGATATCACGTACCTGCTTAATCTACTGTATCTGGGACTGGGGGCGTCTGCGCTCTGTTTTATTACATGGAATCTGGCGGTAAAAATGCTTGGTGCGGTAAAGACCAGTGTCTATATTTACATAGTTCCTGTGATAACGGTTGCGGCTTCCGTGTTCGTGCTGCAGGAACCGGTGACAGGCAGTTCTGCTATGGGGATGGTGCTGGCGGTTTTAGGGTTGTTTCTTTCTGAATATAACGGGAAACGAACGGTTAGACCTGAAAAACAAACCATTGGCAATTCACGCAGTTAAATGAATCATTCACGAAATAGACGTTAGCAATCGCCTTGATTTTTCCGATAAACTAGTTAAAGACTGAAGGTGGCGGACACGATAAAACTTGCGGTGTGTAATGATGAAAAAATATAAGGTCTTATCTCGTTTCGCTGATTAAAAAGGAGGATGGAAACAATGGAGATCAACCATATTTACAGCAATTACGCGAAAAGCGGCACAAGTACCGCAAAGGAAGACCATGTGACAACAAGCACAGTGGAATTAAAAACTTCAAAACCCGGCGTGACAAAGACCGAACAGATTAATACGGGTTACAACAATGTCAACGACTATGCCAAATATCTGCAGGGCAAATACAGTTATATGAACACAGGCGTAACTTCCATGCAGGGTGTTCCGACAACGGTATCCGTATCAGGGGCTTTCCTGAAAAAATGTATGAACGACCCGGAAAAAGCAAAATTTCTGGAGGAAAATTTAGCGGCGATTCCAGATTGTGCTAAACGCGCAGTAGCGAGCTGCCAGGGAACACTGACCAATCTCAGCTATAGTGTTGATGAAAATGGAAACATTTCGGCGGTAGTTTCCGGCACCAGTGACCCGGATGGCAAAATAGCTAGAGAGAATGCGCAGCGGCGGGTAAAAGAGAAGAAAGCAGCGGAAGAACAGGCAGCCGAGAGACACCGGGAGAAAAAGGCCAAGCAAGAACAGACAGCAAAACGGCGGGCAGAACGGAAACAGCGAATGGAAAAACGAACCGAAGGTACGTTCACGCGATCTGCCGTTGGCGCCGATGTAAAAAGCGTGACACAGAATCTGATAGCGGCGGCCTCCGGCGCATGGTCACCCGCAGGTGGAAAGTTTGACCGAATGGCATAATGTGAGGAAGATTATCGCCAGAACAGGTTGGAGCTTGTAAAGAAGGAATTTCGTTAATCATTTTTTGGATACATGAAAAAGGAGAAGAACGGTATGGCAATTGGTATTTCAAAGGCCCCTGCACATTTGCAGCAGGGACTTACCTGTAATAGAGAATGTCTGAAATCTCAGGGAAGTCAAGATAAAAACCAGAAAGTATTTCAGAAAGATACGTTTGAAATTTCCCAATTATCGAACCAAAGGGAAAGTGTAATGGATAACATGAAGCATAGAATGGTGCAGTCCGCTTCATCATTCAGCGATAGGAGAGCTGAGATTTTAAAAGAAATCAGAGAAGAAAAAGGGTCGTATGATTGTTCGGATATTGTAAATGCCTGCGGGCTGAGTTATGCAAGGCTGTATGCTGAAATCGAGCAACGCCATGAAAATGGACAGGAGCCGTATCATCAGGCAGATGGAACTTCACTGACAAAAGAAGAAGAGATAGAGTGGCTGGATATGCAATATGAGCAAGAAGTGGCCTGGCAGAAATCCTGTGCCAGAATAGCAGCCCAGGGGCAGGTCTTTCAGGGAACACTTCCAGAAATGCCGACAAAAGAGATAGAAGAGTGGGAGGACAGCTTTTATCAGGCAAAGGATGTCTATATGAAGCTGTACCGGGAAAGCAGACAGGCGGGGAAGCCGATTGCCTTGCAAAATAATCGGTTTGGCGATGGCCGGATGTATGAAATGCTCAACCGATTCAGAAACTTCCAAGGGAGGGTGGAATCATGCTAGTCAATTCGTCCCATGTTTCCTTGCAGCAATGGTTCTATTCTGAAACCGGCCGTTTCGGCGGGCTTCGACGGCCGGACTTTCATGACAAATTTATTTTTTCCAAAGAGAAAAGCGGCCTTAGTGATGAAGAATATCGGAAGCAGATTGTAGAGCAGGCATATGAGGATTTTGCAGAAGGGCGATTCCAGAATCAATCAAACGGTTTTAATAAACTGATGAAACGCTACACATCGGAAGTGTCCCCGGACAGAAAAGGGATCATCACGTCCGGTTTGAAAGCCGTTTCGAGGAACCGGCAGAATGTGCAGAAGCCGATCGACATTGTGGCAACGCTGCTGGAAGGGAAAGTAAAATATCAGAAACTGCCGTCAGGCAGCAGCGATTACATAGAGTTTTACGATAAGAACGGGGAGATGGTGGCGACGTATTCCAATAATGGCTGGACGATGTATACCACCAATGCAGAGGCTTCCAGACAGACGGAAATGTGCATGATCTATAACCAGGCATGGGGAAACGCCAAGAGGGGCATTCCGCTGGAGGCTGAAGAAGCAGGAAATATAGAAAATTTGCAGAATCATTTTGATGTAAAAGCATAGCTGGAATAACGTTGCGGCTCCATATTTCCAATAAGTTCCAGCTGTTTTCTATATTAATGGATCGTAATTAATGAACCGTATCTGCGCTTAGTATAAATAGACCATTTATTTTCCATTTAGGGTTGCAGCTTGATTCTATGATTTTAGTTAGCCAAGAGAATCCATAATAAGACACTTGATATTATGCGGCTATACGAGTATAATTGTACCGATCAAATTTGTGGAAAGAACGGGCGAATGAAAGAACGCGGAAAAGCCCGTGAACCAATGTAAAAGCAAAGTGCAAACAGGAGGTATATGCATGGCAATTTGGAACCCTTGGCGTGGTTGTCACAGATACAGTACAGGCTGTAAATACTGCTATATACACAAAGGGGATGATAAAAAAGGAATTGATACAAATATTGTTAAGAAAACAGAAAAATTTTACGCCCCGATCGAAAAAACAAAAAATGGAACTTATAACATAAAATCCGGTCAAATAGTTTATGTATGCTTTTCCTCAGACTTTTTGCTTGAAGATGCAGACAAGTGGCGTGCGGAATGTTGGGAAATGATACGGGAACGCTCCGACTTACATTTTCTCTTTCTAACAAAGCGAATCGAACGATTTTTAGATTGTATTCCGAAGGATTGGCATAGCGGGTATGAAAATGTTACGGTTGGCTGTACCGTTGAAAATCAGGAAAACGCAGACTATCGATTAGGGATCTTCTCCCATCTGCCTATTAAGCATAAAAATATCATTTGCCAACCGCTGATTGAACCGATTAATCTTTCGGCGTATTTACAAGAGGTAGAATTAGTTGTTGTGGGAGGGGAATCGGATAAAAATGCCAGACCCCTTGATTATGACTGGGTATTGCAGATCCGTCAGCAATGTATGTCTCAGAATGTACATTTTGAATTTCGGCAGTGCGGCACACATTTTATCAAGGACAATAAGTTATACACATTAAAAGTCGGCGATTTATGCAAACAAGCCAAAAAAGCAAATATAAACTTCTAATGTTTTCTTTTTTGTTAGGAAATAAGGGGCAGTCAGCAATCCGAAGAAGCATTGTTACTGAAAATGTATAGAAGAAATGGAAGGATAGAAAGAGTAGATAAAACCATTTCCGATATGGAGGAACATTTTGCAAAAGAAATATTACTGAACGAATACAACGGCGACACCAAAAAAATCACCTCGCGTCTGATAGCAGCGCGGGCGGATATTGGCTTAGGATCTATCAATTACTTTTTTGGAAGCAAAGAAAATCTGATAACAGAATGTATACAAAGAAATATAAATACAATGCTAAGAGGATTTTCGCCGGAGATCACCGATGTTACAAAGGAGGACGGATTGTCGGACCAGACCCGCCTGATCTCCTGGGCAAGCCAGACGTTTGATTTCCTTTTTGAAAATCAGGCGGTTGTCAAACTATCTATTTTAAGTGATATGCAGAACTATGCGGCAGACAGCAATTCTTGCAAGAAATGCTGCCAAAGAAATCTTGGGATATGATTTGTATGCCAAAACTGAACGGGATTTATTTATTACCGACACAGTGAACCTGCTGTTCCCTGGCGCGGCAGGACGGGAGGACACAGCCAATGAACGATAATCGAAACGTCTGATTTATGCTGTCTTTGTGATGCCTATTGTTTATCGCTGCATTTACATTTTGCAGTATCATGACCCAGAGAAATGTAACCGAAATTGCGCATTGGTGGAGCATACTTGCATCGGTGATCAATGTTGTAATGATTGTTCTTTTATGGATGATGAGTGAAACCAGATAAGGAGAAAACTAAAAATTGTGTTTAAGACAACAGACACCATAATGTGGAGTGAATATCTTATTTGGAGGAAATAGAAAATAGCAAAATCATTATTTGAGGAATTGGGCGGCAGATACGAAAGACAAGGAGATTACTTAACTTAAAGACAGTATATACATACAGCCTGCTGATACATTGCTTGCAGATACCCCGCAGAAACCAAACCATACAGAAAAGGAGTTTTTGCATATGAAATCAATATTTGAACAGTTAGGCGGCATATACCACGAAGAAAATGGGTATCTTAT
>JAAVZI010000012.1 GCA_022791575.1 Lachnospiraceae bacterium | reverse complement strand
ATCGTCCTGAGTTCATCCGTGGTCATTTTTTCCGTATCATAACGGTCATACAGCAGTTCTGATTTCATCCTTGCCCACATACTTTCACAGCGGGCATTATCGTGGCATCTGCCGCCTGCACTGTTCATACTTTGCTGTATGTCGTACTGCCGGACCTATAGTAACTTTAGAGACACTTTTTACAACAAAAAAATGGGTAAGCACAAAATAATGCTTACCCATTTTTTAATGTAATATAAATAAAATAATATCAATATTTATAGATTTAAGCTATATGTAAATTTTATTATATTATAAAATCAATAGATCTATATTTGACTTTACAATATAATAAACTAGGATATCTTTGCATTGTAAACTATAATTTACATGTATTATTTCTGACCCCAATTATTTCGGTCTGAAACGGTCTGAAATGATTTAAAACACCAATTTCAGTCAAAATGAGAAAAAGGAAACACCGTAAATATCGCATTTATCGGCATTCCCTTTTATGGACCTGAGGGGAATCGAACCCCTGTCCGAAAGCCCTTCCATTATGGCCTCTCCCATCACAGTCATTATTTTGACATTCCCTCTGCCAGACACCTAATGACAGGTTTCTGGTTTCAGTAGCTTCATAAAGTCTTCCGAATCCTCAAAGCTTTGGAAACGAAGTGCTCCGCCTAGTCGAAGCCGGTAACTCAAGCAGCGGATGACTCAAGGCCGACTGCTGCCATTAGGCAGCGTACGCTAAATTTTCGTCTGCGTTTATATTTAAGTTACGGTTTGCTAATGCGGTCCCGCCCCGCAGATGGCTTCCATAATTTCAAAACCCCCGTCGAAACCAGTACAAGCCCGAAAGCTCCAGTTGCCTCTAACACATTTCACTGGTTTTGATTCAGCAGACATGATGTCATTATAGTATTTCTCGAAACTTTTGTCAAGATTTTTTTCATAGCAGTATCTACCAGTACTTCCAGCTATTACTGAATTGTAATTGTCACTTCCTCTATATTAGAGCGATTTCCATTTAAATCTGTGACAGAAACCTGTACAACATAAGTGCCCGGCTGTGTAGTATCTAACGGATTTCCACCAAGTTCCAGCCTCTGCATAGGTTCTTCTCCTGCATTTTCAATTTCCTGCACATAATCCTGAATCACAAAGGGACTTCCCACTGCCAGTGTCACTTCCTTTGTCAAAAGTCGAAGATATGGCAGGCCCTGACCCAGCTGCTGCTGCTTAATTGCAGCATAGATACTTTCAATATCCGGCTGTTCAATCGGAGTTGTTGTCTGACAGAGAAATTTCCTTTTCACTGTTGTAATATTATTTGATTTGTCCTTTGCTACATAAGTGACTGTTCCTCTGCCGTCAGCACTGTAATTAATATCCTGAATCATAAGAGAATTACTAACGTCTCCATCCTTCGCATCACTCGCCGTAACTCCCTCCAGCAGAACCGACGGGTCCTGTGCTGTATCATAAACCATTTCCTGGTTTTTATCATAAGAAATGACTGGACCTGTGGTATCATTTGTTCCCATCAGCAGTAAAAACAATACTACTAACCCAATAGTAATACAAGATAAAACTATAATCCCCAGATTTCTTCTCATCTACATCTCACCTCTAATTTTCTAACGTTCTTTCACCAATTTCTCATCAGCTTTTAGTTTCAGGACATGTTAACCCTTATCTAGCGGATTATAGGTTGAAACCAATTCTTTCACTTTTTCCCGGATTCCCTCTGCATTGCTCTCAGCAATCCTGCGCAGCTCTTCCAGTTTTTTGAGAAATTCTTCTTCATTAAATGCAATCGGTTTCCCAATATGAATTAAATGGTTATTGGTATCCTGCAGTCCCTCTTCATCCATCAGCATTTCCTCATATAACTTCTCACCTGGCCGAAGCCCTGTATAGACAATCTGAATTTCTTCATCTGGTATATATCCCGATAGACGGATCATATTTCTTGCCAAGTCTGCAATTCGAACCGGTTCTCCCATATCAAATACAAAGATTTCTCCGCCGCGCGCATAAGCTCCCGCCTGTAATACCAGCGAAACCGCTTCCGGAATCGTCATAAAATAACGAATAATATCTGGATGGGTAACGGTTACCGGACCGCCTTCCATGATCTGCTGATTAAATAGCGGAATGACACTTCCATTGCTTCCCAGTACATTTCCAAAACGTACCGCTACAAATTCTGTATCATACTTCTTATTCATAGTCTGTATAATCATTTCACAGAGACGTTTGGAAGCTCCCATAATATTGGTCGGGTTTACTGCTTTATCTGTAGAAATCAAAACAAACCGGGACGTACCGCTGGCTGCAGCAGCCATGGCCGTTTTATATGTTCCAAATACATTATTTTTAATTGCCTCGTGCGGACTCTCTTCCATAAGAGGAACATGTTTATGTGCAGCTGCATGGTATACAATATCTGGACGGTAAGTTTGGAAAATCCAGTTCATCCTTGCTGTATTTCTCACGGAAGCAATTAATACCACCAAATTCAGCTGAGGATAGCGTCTCTTCAACTCCTGCTGTATATCATAGGCATTATTTTCATAAATATCAACAATAATTAGCTGCTTGGGCTGATGCTGGGCAAGCTGCCGACATAACTCACTGCCAATCGAACCTCCGCCTCCAGTAACAAGTACTACTTTATTACTAACATAACCTATAATCTCATCCAGATTAACCTGAATCGGATCTCTGCCCAACAGATCTTCAATCTCCACATTTCTTAACTTAGAAATGGTTACTTCTTCTTCAATCAGCTGATAGATTCCCGGCAGAATTTTTACTTTGCATTCTGCCTCCTGACAGATTCGAAGCAGTTCTTTCATCTGGGAATTCTTTAGTGAAGGAATGGCAATTACAATCTCTTGTATGTCATATTTTACTACATTTCGTTTAATGGTATAACGGTTACCTACAATCTGACAGCCATTCAGATATTTATGAAATTTAGCAGGATTATCATCAATGATACAAGCCACATTTTTATTCAAATACTTACTGCTTTGGTACTCTTTCAAAATGACAGAACCTGCTTCTCCGGCACCAATCAGCATAACGTTTTCTACATTCTTCGCAGTGCCGGCTGCAGCCACTACCTGAAGGATTCGATAAAAGAAGCGAAGTCCCATAGTAAACATAGCTAACAACACTGGATAAAATACATGAAAACTTCTGGGCAGATGCAGATTTAGAAGAACCATTGCTGTTGTCTGGAACAAAGACGAAATTAAACAAGCGGTCACTCCATACAGCGCTTCCCGGAATCCGACATAACTCCAGATATTCTCATACATATTAAACAACATAAATATGGTAATTGTTACTATTGTATTAACAGGCACATATTTAATGGCTACATCCAAAAAATGGGATTTAAAAAGTATCGTCAGCTGGAAATCAAACCGAAGCCACAAGGCAATAAACACTGCTGCCTGGATTGCAAAAATATCATACAAGATTAAGCCAACAATCCTCAAACGCCGCTTTGAATTTAATACGTTAAAGTTCACAGTTTCCACCTACTCGTCATCTTCATCATCTGCTTCATAGGTACCATAATATTTTCCGTAATATTTTCCATAGTACTTACTATAGTATCCTTTATCCTTCATATTTACTTTATTTAAAATAACACCTAGTATCTTACAATCCGCCTTGCTCAGCTGCTCCAACACCTTCTGCGCAAACTTATAACTGATATTATTAGATTCAATTACCATAGCTACCCCATCGCATTTTCTGGCAATAATGGCGCTGTCAATTACACTTCCTAACGGCGGGGTATCAATAATTACATAATCATAAGCATCTCTTAACGTAGGCAGCAGCTTACTGAAATATCGGTTACTTAGAAGCTCTGCCGGATTAGGCGGCACCGGACCCGCAAAAACCATGTGCATTTTATTTACATTGGTTTCATAAACAACGTTATGAAAGGGTTCCTGGCCTGACAGAAAATGAGTCAGACCGCGGATCTCTCCGTCAACTTTATATCGGCCTACAATTACCGATTTACGCAGGTCTGCATCAATATACAGAACCCTTTTATTCAAATCAGCCAGCGATCTTGCCAGATTAAAGGTAACACTAGTTTTTCCTTCATTCGGCGTACAGCTGGTAACTGCTATAATCTTGACATCTTTTCCACAAAACTGAATATTGGTACGTAATGTTTTATATGCCTCATTACTACGAAAATCCAGATCATCCAGTTTCCTTATTGTAACTGAATTCATGCTTCATCCTCCATCTTCGGAATCTCTTCCTTCTTCTCAGTCCATTGAGCACTTGCTTGACGATGTCTTTTCTTCTTCCTCTTGCTTTCATCTTCCAGAATAGGAATAGAAGCCAAAACGCTGACATTCAAATACCGCTCCACATCATCTGGTGTCCGTATACTATCATCCATCAGATAAATGACCAATACAATCGCAATACCCATGAAAATTCCCAAACCAAATCCCATAAATGTATTCCGCTTCACATTCGGACTGGATGGCCGGGTTGGGATATTAGCTTCATCTACGGTATTGACTGCCTCCAAATTCATAACCTGGCAGATATGTGCAGAAGCAACTTCTCTGACATCATTCGCAATTTTCTGGGCCAGATAAACATCGGTATTATTCACAACAATTGTAATAATTCGGGTTTCTTCTGTTGTATTGACATCAATCATCGATGCCAGCTCGTCTGTACTCATATCCAGTTCCAGATCAGTCAGGACCTGAGTAAGAACCGTACGGCTCTTAACCAATTCCACATAGTCCTTGGTCAGCTGAGAACCGGTCTGCAGATCAGAATATGTCACATTCGCATCACTTTGACGGCTCAGGACATATACCTTTGTTGTAGAGCTGTATATTGGATCAACGACATATTTGCTGTATATCAGCAGGATAAGTCCCAATATAACTCCTAGAAAAAGAATAAACCATAGCTTTGATAAAAGAACACGGACTATCTCTTTCAAGTCAATTTCTATTTCATCGTTTACTGTATTCTGCTGTTCCATCGCTTTACTCCTCTTAAATTACCTTATTTTTAATAATCATCGTCGGATTGTAGTACAACAGCATCTCTGCCGTATCAGCATCAAACTTCTTCTCAATATAAGAAGCACATTTTGCCATCAATGGCGCCCTGTGCAGCGAACTATGGGCATCTGTTCCAATAAAATGCAGACATTCGCCCTTTATCATTTTCTTAATAAAACGCTTTCTTGCACCACCCATATCGCCCGTTATCGAACCGGCATTCACTTGAAAATATACTCCAGCCTCTGCCAGTTCCTGGATAAATGCATAATCACCAACCAGTTCCTCATAACGTTCTACATGAGCAATTACCGGCAGATATCCTGCCATCTGAAACTGACTCACAGCATTGGCAACAGTAGATTTCTCTACTGCTGTGGAAAATTCCACCAAAGCATAGTCACTGCCTGCCAGTGTCAGCAATTCTCCATTTTTCAACATATTACTTGCATCCTGCCGAAAATAGATTTCATTGCCTTCATAGATTTCTAAATCTGGAAATTCCGACTGAATCAGGCTTTTGGCTTTGCCAAACACAGATCTAACAAGATCTGCATCCGCTTCTCCTCTATGCGGATGATAATGGGGAGTTGTAATCATATGGCGGATTCCTTCTTTATAAGCAATCTTTGCCATCTTCATCATCTCATCAATATTTCTGGCTCCATCATCAATACCGGGAAGCAGATGGCAGTGTATATCAAAGTATCCCTTCATTACCATATCTCCCATTAATCATTCTTCTTCAGATAACGGATTGCCAGCAGAAGTGCTGCTACTACTGCCACCCATCCAATGGACAGATACACAAAAATCTTAAGCCCGTTGGCACAATAATTCACCAAGGCATAATATAAATGCTCCGGTGATACACTGGGCTTCATAAAGCCTTCCAAAATTCCGACAATCACAGCCGGCGAAGCTACCATAAGCACTGTTGTTATCGCACTATATACAACAAACCTCATAGCCCGGTGTTTCCAATGATACATCTTAAGCAGCATACCAATAATTACAATACTTATTACTAAACATATGGCAGCCCCGATCCAGATCAGGTTTCCATATGATGCATTCACTTTTCCAAGCAGGCTGACATAATTGACTTTCATAGTCTTAACATAAATTTCAGCTATCAGCCCGGTATACTCTGGAACAGTTGTAATCTGTTCCTCTGTCATCTCCAGCCCTTCATTTCTGAAATAATTATATACTTTTTCAGTAAGTCTGCTTTCCAGATCATCTGTATTAAATACATATTCCTTGCCATTTACAGCGTTGGTTACATAATTCTGTATATCACTGTATACGGTCTCTGAACTTACGATACCATCTACCACATCCACGGGCAGACCTACTGGTATCGTAAAATCCTTTGCTGCCTGGTAAAATTCCTTTTCTGCACTTTTATAATAATCCTTTTCTGCCATTCCATCTAAAACACTGGTTTCATTCAAAAATCCGAATTTCAGTGCTATCAGAATCGTTCCTACTGTAAAGAAAAGGGATAGCAGAAAAGACAGCACACAGCTGATGAAAAAACGAAATTTTCTATTTTTATTATGAGCCATCCTAATCCTCCTAATCTACTACAGTAGGACCTGCAATCTTTTTCGCATATACAAAAAGTCGATCCGTCTTAGTTCCGGCCAGTGTCTCAAATGGATAACAGGTATACATAATCAGCTGCTCTTCTTCCATAAGCAGATCATAAGCCGAACTGTCATTGCGGTCTGCGATTCTGGTCTCTGTCACTTCATATTGATAGATACCATAACTGGTCGTAAATGTAAAAATATCCCCTGCTGCCACATTCTGCAGCGGCTTAAAACAGGTGGTATTATGTCCGGCAAGCAGAATCAGCCGGTTATATCCCGGTAAAAAGCTTCCTATATATTGTCCTGCGCCTTCTCTTAAAATATCATTATTATCACCAAAATAAACCGGAGCATTCAGCTGAATCCGGTCACATGTAATCTCTCCATACTGTTCTCCATATTTGGGCCATGTAATTACATCTGTAGAAACAGTATCCGGCTGCTGATCCAGGTCTATTGGCGGTTTTTTATAAATAGAATCCAACTGGGTATGAAACGTAGGCGTATTCTGAACCATCACCAGAGAACTGACGTTCTTAATCATAGAATAATAAGGTGCAATGGCTAACATAATAACTCCATACCCGATTGCAGTAAAAATTAATGGCATATAAATATATGCCATTAATTTTTTCAACTTATGCTTCATGTATTACGCTTCAACACCAGAAAAAAGATTTTTTCTCTTGGCAACAACGCCGCAAACAGCAACTGCGCCTACGAACATAACACCAAGAATTACTGTTGTTGTCATGTCTGTTGCTGCTGTATCAACAGATACAGATGCGCCTACCTTATCAGCTGCCAGGTCAGTACCTGTCTGCTTGATTACAGTAGTTGTCTGAAGATATGTGTCAGATTTCTTGTCGCTGTCAGGATTCTGAGGATTCTTTGAATCTTCCTTCGGAAGATCTTTTACTTCAAAGCCGTCGTTTGTCTTTACAATAACAATACCAACTGCAGCAGCGGCCTTTGTTACCTCACCTTCCACTTTACTGAACAATGCTGTAATATCCTCTTTGCTCAGCTCTAATAAAGTGCTGACACCTTTAGCTTTCATCTCTGCCTGTGCAGTTGCAGCTGCTTCATCAACAGCTTTCACCATAGCATTCACCTGCTCAGCGTTCAGCTCATTCTTTGCCAGATAGGTAGTAGCCTGGGAAACATAATCTTTGTAAGTCTGAGTATTGCTTACACCCAACTCAACAGCCTTAGCTTCCGCCTGGTCCAGAATTCTCTGCTCATCAGCTGTAATTCCAGCAGTAGCTGCGAAAGTGCTGATAGACATAGCAAGAGCCATCGTACCTGCTAAAACAAGAGACACCAGCTTCTTGAACTTCTTCATCTCTTCTAGCCTCCTTCTTATTTTTTCAGAGAAATTATAATTTACAACCTCTCTCAAGTAAAGAGTATAGCATATAACTTCATGCTTAACAAGTATTTTTTTGTATTTTTTTTAAAACAGTGCATAATTGAACTATTTATCCCATATGATATGCGATTATACGCTCTCTCCCAGGATTTTTTCAATACTTACCAATTTTACACAGGTCACAAAGATATCTGTTGCCATCTTTAAATCCTCCAGTGTCGGATAGGTAGGGGCAATCCGAATGGTAGAGTCCTTGGGATCATTGCCGTAAGGATACGGCGCCCCGGCAGGAGTCATTGTTACTCCCGCTTTCTTAGCTCTGGCAACAATTGCTTTGGCACAGCCCTCCAGCGCCTCGAACGAAATAAAATATCCGCCTTTCGGTGCAATCCAGCTGCCGATGCCTCTTCCTTCTAATTCTCTGTTAAATGTATCAATAATCATCTCAAATTTAGGACGTAATATACTTGCCTGTTTTCTCATATGCTCTGTCATTCCATGAATATCTTTGAAAAAACGGACATGGCGCAGCTGATTCACCTTATCGTGGCCAATGGTTGCCACCATCAGCTGTTTTTTAATATCCACTAGGTTATTCGCTGATGTCGCAATTGCTGCCACACCAGAACCAGGAAAACTGATTTTGGAAGTGGAACAGAACTTATAAACCATATCTGGATTTCCGGCCCGTTTACATTCAGCCAGAATCTCTATCAGATTATCCTGATCAATATCATATAAATGATGAACTCCATAGGCATTATCCCAGTAAATTCGAAAATCCTTTGCAGCAGGCTTCAGCCTTGCAAATCGGCGCACCGTTTCATCCGAATAGGTAATCCCCTGCGGATTTGAGTATTTGGGCACACACCAGATTCCCTTAATAGCCTCATCACTGCTTACAAGCTCCTCTACCATATCCATATCCGGACCGGTGGAACGCATCGGAATATTAATCATTTCTATGCCAAAATATTCCGTAATCGTAAAATGTCTGTCATATCCCGGAACCGGACATAAAAACTTTACTTTATCCAGCTTACACCATGGTGTGTTTCCCATTACACCGTGAATCATAGAACGTGCAATGGTGTCATACATAATATTCAGGCTGGAATTCCCATAGATGATAATATTATCTGGATGACATTCGATCATATCACCTAATAGTACCTTTGCTTCCTCAATTCCATCCAGCACTCCATAATTACGGCAGTCCGTTCCATCTTCACAGCTTAAATCAGTTCCACTGTTTAAAACATCCATCATACCCATAGATAAATCCAACTGCTCTGCAGAGGGCTTTCCCCTGGACATATCCAGCTGCAATCCGCTCTTGGCATAATCCTTATAAGCTGCTTCCAGACTCTCCTTCTCTTCCAATAACTCTTCTCTACTCATTTCATAATATGACTGCATGTTCGATTCCTCCTAAATATGGTTTGTAAAATACTCAACATGTGTGTCTTCTTTTCCTATCCAAAACCACATTTGCTATTATACACCAAGACTATTAAATATGTAAAGATTTTTTTCCAGATAATAAATTCTATACTCTTTTCCCGCACGCCAGCCAGTAGAATATCTCCCTGTTTTATGACCCGCCGCATATATGCCTGATACATCCCTTCTTTCATAATTCTTTTATTTCTGTGAACTCCGAGCTAATGAGACGAGTCTACATAGTTATTTGGCCTGCATAATACATTTTCTAAAAGAAATGAGATTAACAAATACAATTCCCTTCCTCGGGCAGCTCGTCATATGACATCCATTCAATCTCTGAACTGCGGCTGCCGTTCTCGACAAATTGGCAGATCGCATCCCAGGCAAGAGCCGGATTAATAAACAGTCCCTCTGATACATATAAACCATCTCCCCACACATCCAGCAAATTGCATAGATTTGAGCGGTCGCAGACGGAGAGCCAGACATCCTCCTCCCCGGCAAATCCCAGATACACGCCGTAATCTTTTAATGCAGCAATTGACAATTCCAGACGTTTGGTTTCATCCTCATAAACGATATAGCCGCAGCAATCTTTAAATATCTGGCCGCTGTATAAAAATTCTTCCAATTCCTGCAGCGTTTCTCCCTCAAAAGCTACATAGGTCTTTTCAGTTTTATCTATTTCATAGGTAATGGCTGCCATCCTTTTATTCCCCTTTCTTAAATGTGCCTGTTGGCTGTTTCTTTCTAAATATCTTTAAATAGTTACACGAAAGTTCTTTGAACGCTTCTTCAGCATAGAACTTTTGAAAATCCGGCTCACTAATCATTCCCAAAGTGAATTCCTTCCTTAATTATACCGTACTGTTTGTAAATGTAAAGATAAGCGCATAGTCTCATTGTGCATTTTAATTCTTACAAACGTAATATTTCGGTATATTCTAAAGCAATTTTATAAAAATAACAATTCTACAGTATATCATTCCGAAATATTTTGTCACTTCTGCTTGTACAAAAAAATCTGGCCAGCAGTTCGGTTCTTCTAAAAACCTAATAACGCTGCCGCCAGATTTTCATACACTATGGCTGTTCTGCACCGATTTCTGTTGTGATCCCTTCGCCGGAATTGGGTTTTACAAAGGAAGCATACATGGCATCCAGCAAAAAGATTGCCAGCAGCACTACGCATAAGTTCCGCCGGGTGCCGGGTTTGATTTTGCTGTAGGCATGGTCCAGCAGCGGTGCAAACAGATACGTAAAGCCGCATCCGCCAAGGCCGAAGACAAGCAGCCCTTCCAGACAGACCCTGCCGTGAAGATTCAGGAAATATCCACTGTAATCCCAATATTTTAAATGCTGAAAGGTTTCCAGAAACCACGCTGTTCCGTATTCTAAAATGCCGCATAATAAAAACGAAGCCAGGAACATCTGTAAAGGATGTTTGCGGAACCGTTTTAATAAGAACAAGATTGCTACGCCGCCGAAGCCATAGATCGGCAGCCATGGCCCGTACATAGTTCCGCGGTTGACGAACACGCCGTCATCTACAATATGCAGCAGGACCTCCCAGATCCATCCGACAAAGCTGAAGGTGAAAAAGAATAGGATATAGGTGCGGAAGCTATAATTTTTCTCAAAATCCACATTTGCCAGAAAGGTTTTCTTATCCTCGCTGGGATACTGCTCATCGGTTAACTGTTCTAAATCCAACAGGGAATCGCACAGCAGCGCGCGGATGGCAGTTACACTTTTCTTCTCATTTCGAAGCGTCATGTAAACTTCGCTGTACAGTGTTTGTTCGTAAATATTGGTGAAGAAAAAGTTTAGCAGATTGAAGGTCAGCAGCCCCAGACATTTCCAGCCCAACAGGGATAAATCCAGCCGAAACATTTCTAACTTATGACCATTGGTCAGTTCTTTTGACAGCCGAAAGGCGTCTTTTCTGCTGAGATCAGGATTTTCCGCTAGTATATAAGGAATCATGCGATATTCGTAATATTTGATGAATCCTCCGACAATCGTCAGACACCATAACAGCCAGAGGCATTCTTTTGCCAGCAAAATCAAGGACAGGCGGAAATTCTTTTTTCCGCGATAAGGGAACAGACAGGCGTCCATATTGGTTTTGGCGTATCGGCGCTGTTCCAGAAAATAGCGGTTTTGCCCGATTTCCCAGACATCGATAAAGAACAGTTGAAACAGAAGAATCAGCAGGTTTGCCGTCCAGATCATAACGGCAATAGATACCGTTCCGCCGATCAGCTGATTGATTCCATTCAGGATGCCGAAAATCACAGATTTGGAGGCGGTGATCTCGTTGACGATCACCGAGAATACGCCTTGCGAGAATTGGCTGGATACTTTTTGTTCGTATTGCTTTTCCTCCATTGTCTTCTGCAGCAGTTCGTCGATAATTTCGGTATTTGTTTTGTTTTCGCGGTTGTTAAGGATCGCTGCATTTTCTTCTGCGTACAGGTCGACATCTAAAATGTTTT
This sequence comes from Lachnospiraceae bacterium, assembly GCA_022791575.1. Taxonomy (GTDB): domain Bacteria; phylum Bacillota; class Clostridia; order Lachnospirales; family Lachnospiraceae; genus JAAVZI01. Next base: position 24,380 of record JAAVZI010000012.1, on the reverse strand, counting down.
TGGTAGTGTAGGTTATGCCGCCGGACAGAAGCATCGTGCAGAGAAATAGGATAAGAACATTTTTGAAGTAGTTGTGTTTCAGCGCCCGCCGGGCTTCTCTTTTGATTTTTTTGCAGTTCATAGATAACCTCTCTATTTTTTCTGGTTGTAGTTTTTGGTGCTTTAGGTTCGGTTTTGCTGGTATTTCTTTACTATTATGGCAGCAAATAGAAGCAGGAACAGGCCGTTTTCACTGCAGAGGACACTTTGCTTTACGCATTTCCAAATAGAAGAGCAGGCCAGACAGCCACAAATAAACTGCCGGAAACAGCACTACATGAATATCTTGGACAGCGATACAAGCCATTATTTTTTGAATAGGTTCCTTGCTTTTTGGCAGTCCTCTTTATTCATTTTTTATACAGAAAATATTTTATCATAATTTATATTTAAAATCATCCTTTTTAAAGTAAAATTAAGATTTATATCTATTATAGATTATTATTTTTTTAATTGGCGGAATTACTTGTTTTTGAGTATCCAGAACATATGTTCTAGTATTGATTCCTTCTATATTAATTACGTATCTAAAAAACAGACAGCAGCTCGAAAGCCCTGTCTGTTTATGAATTAAGGTAATGCCCCAATATTATAGATCATATTCCAATATAAAAGCGAAAACAACATTATACAAACTCGTCGTACGAAACCAGACTTACACAATTACCTAGCTGATTGAATGACTGTAAAGAAATTCTCTCAACATGTAATTGCAAAATGCTCTTACTAAACAGAAGTTATATTTAATGATGTCTTCTGCCGTGATGTCCGCCGGAATGATGAGAACCATAGCCGGAACCAGAACCTGTATTGCCGGAAGTCGCTCCAGATGTGCCGCTGGATGTATTTCCGCTATTGTATCCATAGTTATGATGTGCGCCGTGTGAGGTCTGATAATTGTCACATACGCCGTCACCGTTGCTGTCTGTATAGTTCTGCATGCAATAGTGATCACCATAGTCACAGAAACCATCACCGTCTGCATCGACATGAGAACCATTATGGCAGTGGCTGCCGCTATAATCACAGATACCGTCATGATTCTCATCCACAAATGGACAGGAACCCTGATAATTGTAGGCTGGCTGTACATAAGCTTCCTGTGGAGCGGTATCAGCTACTGGTTCTTGCTGCGGTGCTGCTGGAACTACCTGCTGCGGTGCGGCCGGTGCCTCTTCCTGCTGGGTTACGATATTAGCGACGGGTTCTTCTTTGGGTGCAGCGGGTGTGGCCGGAGTTTCTTCCTGTACGACCGGCTGGCTGGCATTCTCTTCCTGTACTGCTTCAGCAGCGGCCGGAGCTTCTGTTACGATAGGTTCCTCGCTTTTTTCTTCTAAAACGGGCGGAATCAGGTTATCTACCTGAAGCAGGCTCATATTGGCTTTCTCGCTCATTTTAATGTCTTCTTCCTCATTTATGGTTACTTCTTGTTTAGGCATAAAGGCCTCTGAAGCGATCACCGTGCCTCCGACTAACAGAACACCTAATACAGCTGCACCGATTACTTTTAACTTTTTCATTTTGACTGTTCTCCTCCTTATTCTTGATTTTTTGTTTTTTTGGCTCTTCACTTAATAAACGATTGACGGCTGGAAATCCTTGCATGTTTTTTATTTTATTAAAGAAATTTTATATGCTGCAGTCTGCTTTGTTCTTTCAATAATTAATTATATTTTTGCAGTTGTACCCAAATCAAGAAATGAACGGGCGAATCAAGTTTTCAGAAGAGGGCATTGTTTGGAATTTGTATGTTACAATTCTGCAGGACTATCCAAAACGAATATCCGAGGAGGATCAAATCCAGGAGTTTGGCGGCTTAGTTATGCAGGAGTTATTTCAGACGCTTCCCGGCGAAAAGGTACTCATTAAGAAATATGCTCCAGGTGAAGACCAGCTTTAAAGAAACTATAGGCCAGATCAGCTTCCCGCTTCAGGCGGGAAGCTGTCCAAGCAGAGAGCCTCAGCGGGCAAGCGAACTGCCTTCTGGATTTAAGTATTCGGTAATCATAAATCTAACTTTGCAGCTGCGCAAGTCTTTTCTGTACCTGTTCCATCATTTCAGAATAACGGATAAGCTTCGCCTTTTCCTCTTTAATCTTAGAAATAGGCGCTTTGCTTGTGAATTTTTCATTGCCAAGCATACCATTGACACGGGCAAGCTCTTTGGTTAATCTTACCTCCTCCTTCTTCAAGCGTTCCAATTCCTTTTCAATATCCACCAGCTCTGCAAACGGCATATAAATCACTGCTTTGGGAATTACGGTAGATACTGCATCGTCATCAATACCAGCTTTATCGTCTTGTACCTGAACTTCACTGGCATAACCCAGAGTTGCAAAAAACACCTTGCTGCTATTGAATATATCCTGCACCGTTTCATCGCCTGATACAACGAATACTTTTGCTTTCTTACTCGGCGGCACATTCATGTCACTTCTGACATTGCGGATACCGCGGACCGCTTCTTTTATTGTCTCAATCGCATATTCTTCGGTTCCGAAGTTCCACTCTTCCTTATATACCGGCCAGTCAGAAATCATAATGGATTCCTCATCCTCCTGCAAAGTACAGAAGATTTCTTCCGTAATAAACGGCATATAGGGATGCAGCAGTTTCAATGCGCTGATTAAAACAGTCTTTAAGGTCCAAAGCGCTGCTTTCTTCGTCTGATCCTCGTCATTATAAAGTCTGGGCTTCACCATCTCGATATACCAGTCGCAGAACTCTTCCCAGATAAAATCATATAATTTCTGTACCGCAATACCCAGCTCATATTTATCCATATTCGCCGTTACGTCTTTCACAAGTGTATTACATTTAGACAGAATCCATTTATCCGCATCGGTTAGTTCAGACAAACTCACTTCCAGCTTACTCGTATCCTCTAAGTTCATCAAAATAAACCGCGAAGCATTCCATACTTTATTAGCAAAATTTCGGCTGGCCTCCACACGCTCCCAGTAGAAACGCATATCGTTGCCGGGTGCATTTCCAGTAATCAAGGTAAAGCGCAGAGCATCAGCACCATACTTATCGATCACCTCCAGCGGATCAATTCCATTTCCAAGAGATTTACTCATCTTCCGCCCTTGGGAATCGCGGATCAGTCCATGGAATAATACCGTATGGAATGGCTTTTCGCCCATATGTTCATAGCCAGAGAATATCATACGGATGACCCAGAAGAAAATAATATCATATCCGGTCACCAATACATCTGTCGGGTAGAAATAGTTCAGCTCCTCTGTCTGATCCGGCCAGCCAAGCGTGGAAAATGGCCAAAGTGCTGAAGAAAACCAAGTATCCAAGGTATCTTCATCCTGGGTCATATGGTCATGACCACATTTCGAACATTTGTTTGGATTTCTGCGTGCTACCATGTATTCGCCGCATTTTTCGCAATAGTAAGCCGGAATCCTATGTCCCCACCAGAGCTGACGGGAAATACACCAGTCGCGGATATTGTCTGTCCAGTTAAAATAAGTTTTATTCATACGTTCGGGCATTAGCTTAATTTCACCTGATTTTACTGCTTCCACGGCAGGCTTGATTAATTCGTCCATTTTCACAAACCACTGCTGCTTTACCATTGGCTCTACCGTAGTACCGCAGCGGTCATGAGTCCCTACATTGTGTAAATGTTCCTCAATTTTTACAAGCAGCCCCATTTCTTCGAGCTCCTCAACCATAACTTTTCTGGCCTCATAACGATCCATACCTTCGAATTTACCGCCATTTGCATTAATCGTGGCATCGTCGTTCATAATATTGATTTCCGCCAGATTGTGTCGTTTGCCGACCTCGAAGTCATTCGGATCATGGGCCGGGGTAATTTTAACCACACCGGTTCCGAATTCTTTATCCACATAAGAATCAGCCACCACCGGGATCTCACGATCTACAAATGGAACTTTGACTGTCTTGCCGATGATATCTTGATAACGTTCATCTTCTGGATGTACGGCTACAGCAGTATCTCCAAGCAGAGTTTCCGGTCTGGTAGTTGCAATCTCTACATACCGTTCTTTCTCTCCTACAATTGGATAACGAATATGCCAGAAATGTCCGGCCTGCTCTTCGTGCTCAACCTCTGCATCCGATATGGAGGTCTGACAGATCGGACACCAGTTAATAATGCGGGATCCCTTGTAAATCATGCCCTTCTCGTATAACTTAATAAAGACTTCCTGCACGGCCTTAGAACAGCCCTCATCCATGGTAAAGCGTTCCCGCTCCCAGTCACAGGAAGAACCTAGTTTCTTTAACTGGCTGATAATGGTTCCGCCGTATTCTTCTTTCCATTCCCAAGTTCTCTTTAAAAATCCTTCGCGTCCCAGTTCTTCTTTATCAATCCCTTCTGAACGCAGCTGGTCAATGACCCGGACCTCTGTAGAAATGCTTGCATGGTCGGTTCCCGGCATCCATAAGGCATTGTAGCCCTGCATTCTCTTATAACGAATTAAAATATCCTGCATAGTGTTATCCAAGGCGTGTCCCATATGAAGCTTACCAGTAATATTGGGCGGAGGAATCACAATGGTAAATGGTTTTTTGCTGCGGTCTACTTCTGCATGGAAGTAACGGCGCTGCTGCCACTGGTCATACAGACGGTTCTCAATGGCTTTGGGATCGTATTTGGTTTCCAAATTTTTTTTCATAACGTTTCCTTTCTATATTTGATTGTTAGATAATTGAACTGCAATGAAAAAGCCCTCTACAACATAATCACTTATGCTGTAAAGGGCGAATCACCGCGGTACCACCTTTATTGGTTCTCATTGATCCGTTAACGGGGATGAGCCGTAATCTCCTACACACCTTTCGGCTTCAAAGATTCTGTTCCAAAGCTACCTTCTGAACACATTTCTCTGGATGGTCTTTCAGCCGGCGAGCATTGACTGCTCTTGAACCATCTTCTCTGTTAAGTCTGTATCCATACTCCTCTTTGTCACTACATTCATTCTTTATTGCCATTTACACTATCTTATTGAAAAATACTGGATTTGTCAAGAGTTAAATTTGTTTGCATTTCTAATCCAACAGATGTATGTGCAGAATCAGAAGATATCATAAAACATATCATCCATTCCATAGCGTCCTTTATTCCAGACATAAAAATAGTCATAGTGTTCGGAAAGAAGCAGGGAAACAACAGAACCGCTGGTTCTTCCGCCAATAAAGCAATGACAGCGGGACAGCAGATATAAGGCTGTTAAATATTCTGCATTTTTCTGATATAAGTCAATACTGTGCTGTTCATTAACAAATGCCAAATAATTCTGTCCAACCTGAGAATAATAGATATCCTGCGTAGTCACCACCTGCTCATGAAAGTTCTTTTCAAATGCAGACAGCACTTTTGCATCTTCGGTTGCCAGATAGATATAATCACAATCATACAGCTGCATAACTTCCTGCGCTTTTGCCACCACTTCTTCCACCTCCGGCTGAACCGGATAACTGTAAGGACGCATGGCCGTATAATCGGTGCCACGAACCAAGACTCCTAAAATTCTTCCTTCCCCATGAAACGGACTGACCGAAAGATAAGATTGGATCTCGTCTTCGATCACAGAAGAAAAAGGCATAAAGGCTTTCATTAACCATTTCCAATGATCGATCAGCACCGGATTGGTCAGAAATTCCATGCTGCAGTTCGGCATATCAGAAGGTAGCGCGTCTTTTATAATATGCTTGTTCTGTTTCAAATCATAAGAAAACTGACAGTCAAATGGCTGCCGAAAAAACAATTCCCATGCATTATGATTTGCCTGACGGCTTAAATCCGCAAATGAGTGGTTGACATTTATCATATCAATCACAGGAATATACCCTTCTGACAAACTTTCAGCAATCTGCCCCAGATAAGTTAAGATATGTGATCCCAGACCCGCAATCGGATCATTGTTTCTGATAATACAGTAATATTCTCGATATTGAATCACCCGCAGCAGCATAGAATTGGCTGCATTATGAAAACATATCAGAAATTCAGAAAAATTCTCAGGTTTTCTAATCTTGGAGGAAAGCGCATGCAGCGCAGCAATCTCCTGTTCCATTCCGCCTATCTGCAAATCCAGTACACACAAGATCTGATACAGACTCTCAAGCAGAGAAGCATACCCGGAAGGGGTATTATAAATAGACGTCCCATTTGCATATACCGCCATATCCTCTGAAAACATATGTTTTGCTTTTTTGAGTGAATCAAATAGCTCATCTGCCATTCTCAATTGTTTTTCCATGCTTCCCTGCACCTTCATCTTTACTGCTAAACATTATATGATATCTCCATTTGCTTGTCAATCCATTTTAAATGAAATCAGAGCCTGACTGCCGGCGCAATTGTAAATTCCAGGCTCCTTGGCGTCTCTCCTGACAGCCTGTATTCTTCATGGACTTTTGCTCCCCAGGAATCGTCACCGCCCACACCCATTTGTCTGGCAATGATCCTCACCCACGTATTATGAATCTGAGGTAGTTCTTCCCTGTGTGAAGCATGATCCAGCTCATAGGCACTATATGGCAGCACACTCATTTCAAAGGGCTCTCCCTGTGCACAAAACTGCAGCCCTATGCCATTCTCATTGACAACCTTCACATAGCGCACTCCGGTTCTATTTCCGCATTCCTGAGGCCTAACATACCTTGAGACATTTTCCTCTGCCTGCGACTGAAAATAGCCAAGCCTAGCTCCAAAGCGCCGATCCGTATAATTCTCCTGCGGCCCCATTCCATAATAGGCAAACGCATGATATTCCTTCTTCAATTTAAAGTCTACAGCCATTAGAGGCATTTCCGGCATACCTGGTACTCCCGGATATTCCACCCGCATGGTCACTGTTCCGTCAACATGTGCTGTATAAATCACCTCATAACATACCGTTGGTATGTTTGGTGCCTGATAGGAAAATGACAGCTCCAGCCCTTGTTCCTTTTCCTGCACACAAAACTTCTGCGGTATCTGCACGGCACAGCGGCTCACAGTAAGCCATGGACCTGAGACAAACTGCTGCCCTGCCCCTAAGTCATTATCGGTCATCGCCCGCCAGAAGCTTACTTGAGGCACTTTTGTCATATATTCCGTGCCATAGTAATTCAGTGAAGTCAACCCACCGCGGGATTTATCAAACTGCATGGCAAATCCATCTCCTCGGACTCCGATACAGACATCTCCATAGATGATCTTTGCCGTCCGATTGAGCGGCACAGCAGACCGATTCCCCTCTACCCGGAACACATGCTGCCCAAATGCAATCTCATGACCTTTCGAAGCCCAGGGTACCTCTTCCCGCAGCAGCGCTGAAGCCTGCCAGACATATTCTCCTGGCTGATGTGGTGAGGGAATATGAATGGGTTCTATTCTGCTTTCTCCAGGGGCAACCATCATTGTATGCCATTCTGTATCCAGAATCTTTCCTTCCCGTTCCAGTGTAACACGGAATATATACCTACTGGTATCGGTAAACAAGCTGCGGTTCTCCACTAGCAGACTTCCGTTCTCTACTCGAATGCGAAGATTGGCATAGAGCGCTTTTACCTCCTGCACTTTGGGGGAAGGCGTCCGGTCTGCATATACGATGCCATTAGCACAGAAATCATAATCGGTTGGGCGCTCATCAAAATCCCCGCCATAAGCAGGTACTGTCTCTCCATACGATGTAGTCCGCAGCAGCGACTGATCCATATAATCCCAGATAAATCCGCCCTGGTATCTAGGATACCGATCCTCCAGCTCCGTATATAAATGCATTCCTCCGCAGGAATTACCCATAGCATGCATATATTCACAGCTGATATAGGGCTTGTCAGTATGATTTTCCAAATATTCCACAATATCCTCTGGCTTTGCATACATGCGGCTTTCCATATCAACAATATCATCATAGTTCCGGTTCCAGAATACCCCTTCGTAATGAACCAGACGGCGCTTATCCTTCTCATGAAAATATTGGGAAATTTCTGCTATATTATCACCAGCATAGGATTCATTTCCGCAGGACCAGATTAAAATACTGGGATGATTCTTATCCCGTTCATACATTGAACGGGCACGATCCAGTACAGCTTCTTTCCATTCCGGCAGAGAACCAGGAACATTCCAGGAAGGCTCCAACTCTCCGAGCTTCTGCCAGGAACCATGCGTCTCCAGATTTGTTTCATCTATCACATAAAGTCCATACTCGTCACACAATTCATACCAGTACGTCTGGTTCGGATAATGACTCGTACGCACAGCATTAATATTATTCTGTTTCATAAACCGGATATCCCACAACATGTCCTCTTTCGATATCGAACGTCCGTTCTTTTCACTGAATTCATGACGGTTTACCCCTTTAAAAATGATGCGTTTCCCATTCAGACACATTAGCCCATTCTTCAGCTCAAATGTACGAAAACCTGCCTTTGTCTCCGCAATCTCTATTAGTTCCCCAGACCGGCCATAAATTTCTGCAAGAAAGGAATACAAATAAGGCTCCTCTGCACTCCAGGGAAATACGCTGGGAATCTCAGCCTGTACATTTACCGATTCATGCAAAGAAATCCGGTCACATTTCCAGACCACTTCTCCTTCTCGATTCTCCAAAAGCAGCCGTAGATAAGGCTCCTCTTCTGCCCCTTCCCTGCCCTTGGCCAGACATTCCATGAACTGTAACTGTGCCTGCAGAGTTCCTTTTCCTGTATCCGCATCATAATCCGCTGTCAACTCCAGATCCCGGACATGAATCTCAGGGATGGCATATAGATAGACTTCCCGAAAAATACCAGAGAAACGCCAAAAGTCCTGATCCTCCAGCCAGCCCGCACTGCTCCTTTTGTAGACCTCCACGGCCAGCTTATTCCCGCTTTTTCTGATATATTTCGTAATGCAGAATTCCGCCGGTGTAAAAGAGTCCTCACTATATCCGACAAACTCTCCATTCAGCCATACATAAAAGGCCGTCTCAACTCCCTGAAAAGAAAGAAACACTTCCTTTCCTTCCCAATCTTCTCGAATATCAAAATACCGGCTGTAACTTCCCACTGGATTATAATCCTTCGAAATCATCGGCGGCCTTAATTCTTCCTGGCCATCCCAAGGATACATGGTATTCACATACTGGCACCGGTCATATCCCTGCAGCTGGATATGACCCGGCACTTGAATATAAGCAGCATCCGTATCATTGGCATCCATTTTGTAAAAATCTGCATTCCGGCTCTGCGGATTTACTGCATAGGAAAATTTCCATGCCCCATTTAAAGACTGCCGCAGAGATTCCTCTGCCTTTCCTTTTCTCTCATGCTCATTCCTATAAAAATGATGGTCTGAGTGGGCTGGTTCCCGATTGACCTCAAATACCTCTGGATTCTCCAGCCAGTCTAATTCTGCTTTCATCCTATTCCTCCCATCTATCCTTTTACCGCTCCAGTCATACCCGCCACAAACTGCTTCTGCATAAAGAAGAAAATCAGCGCAGTCGGTATGGTGGAAATCACAATCGCGGTCATAATCATACCATAATCTGGTGTATAAGAAGACCCCATTGCCGAGATAATCAATGGCAGCGTCCTCTTATCTTCCGACTGCAGCGCAATCAGAGGCCACAGATAATTATTCCAGCTTGTCATAAATGTTACAACAATTGCCGCCGCATAAGTTGCATTCATGGTTGGCATATAGATTTTGAAAAAAATTCGATATTCTGATAAACCATCCAATCTTGCTGCTTCAATCAGCTCCTTGGGAAATGCAGCTGTATTCTGTCTGAAAAAAAAGATCAAAAATGCAGTTGCAATAGAAATAATGATAACTGCTCCGCTGGTATTAAGGGCAATCCATTTCAGTCCCGGAATGGAACTAAATCTGCTGAACAGCCGGAATAAGGGCACCATAAGCGCCGCAAACGGTACCATCATAGAAAGCAGAATCACATTAAATGCCGCTTTCTTTGGTTTAGAACGGTATACGCCAAAGGCATAACCGGCTGCCGAGGAAACGAGCATTGCCAGGGTTGTTGTTACCACCGCAATCCATAAAGAATTTTTAAACGCATTTACATATCCCAGATTCGAATTTAAAACAGATTTTAGATTTTCCAGAAAATAAGTTCCTGGTATCAAAGTCCCCTTCATAATATCCACAGAACGGTTCGTAGCGGCAATCATCATCCAAATTAATGGAAATACTGATACAAAAGCTGCTATGATTAGAAATAGATAGGTCAATATTCTTGCTGGTTTTATTCTCATTTATCATCACCCGCCTTAAATTGAATCATGGATAAGATTACAATTAAAATAACAATTACATAAGAGATCGCTGCTGCGTAGCCAAAATTAGGCTGATACTTAAAGAGCAGATTATAAATATACATAGAAATCGTAATCGTAGAATTTGCCGGACCACCATTGGTAATATTCATCGGCTCATCAAACAGCTGTAGTGTACCAATGGTAGAATTAATCGTCGTAAATAAAATAACCGGCTTTAACAGCGGCAGCGTAATATGAAAAAACCGCTGAAATGCATTTGCTCCATCCAGATCCGCTGCCTCATATACCGAAGCATCTATTCCCTGCAGACCTGCTAGATAAAACACCATATTATACCCTGTCCATCTCCATGTAATTGCAATAATAATCAGCACCTTTGCCCAAAATGGGTCCGTAATCCATGTAATCGGATTATCAATTAGATTTAATTTCATTAAACATACATTGATAAATCCATCCGTTGCAAACAGGGATTTAAAGATAATCGAATAGGAAACTAAACTGGTTACACATGGAAGAAAAATCGCAGTCCGAAACAGCCCCCGGAACTTCAGACGTTTATCATTTAATACAGAAGAGATCGCAAGCGCCAGTAAAATCATAATCGGAACCTGTATAATCAGAAATATAAGTGTATTAAACAATGCCTTACGAAAGGTTCCGTCAGTCAGCATTCTTCGATAATTTGCAATTCCTTCGAATTCCAGATCTGCTCCTATTCCAGTCTGAAAAGAAGTGATCAATGCCTGCACCATTGGGTAAAACACAAATACCAGGATCAGGAATATACTCGGCACAATAAAAACCCATGCTTTCTTTTGCACTCGTTCACTCATGAATTTTCTCCTTTCACTGCCGCTTGTCTTTACCTGCCTTACTGTGCAACCGCTGATTCAATGGTCGTCTGATAAGCTGCAAGCGTTTTATTCACATCAGCACCATTTAAGATCTCCTGCATCGCTTCGGTCATAATATCCTCAACTGCATACGTACTCTGTCCATAATTGACTGTCGGTACTTTGGCAGTCCAGTTGATTAAGTCTGCAACTACATCCTGTCCTCCAAAGAAATCATCCTTCGAAGAATAATCATCTGCTGCCTTCAAAGTTGGAATCAAGCTGATCTCACTGCCCAGCTGATACATCAATTCTGCACTAGAACCAAAGGTCTTGCCAAGAAAATCTACTGCTGCCTTCTCATGTCCAGTATTCTTCAATACATACCAGCCTGCCCCGCCAATAGAAGAAGCATTTACTGAGGAAGCAACATTGGACATTCTGGGAAAGGAAGCTACTGCCCATTTGCCGCTCTGGTTCTCTGCACTTTTAATGGAAGGCACGATCCAACAGCCTGTAAATACAGTGGCAACATCACCATTATTAAATGCTCCAACAAATTGATCCCAGTTCGCTACTTGTTTTACAAAACCTGCATTCATAAGCTCCTGATACACACCTATGGCGGAGGCCAGAGCATCATTTTTATCAATGCTGACTTTTCCGTTTTTATCTGTATACCAAGCACCTGCACTCTGCATCATCATACGAAGCTGTCCTAAATCGCTAGGGTCAAGCGTCAGCCAATCCACACCACATTTTTCCTTGACTGCCTTCCCAATCTCAATATATTTATCCCAAGTCAGGTCCTGCATATCACTCTCCTTATAACCTGCCTGTTCAATCAGATCCTTACGATAGAATAGTGCTGCCACACCGGAATCAAATGGTACTCCATACATGTTTCCACCGATTTGGTTGACTCCCGTTTTATAAGGTGCAAAATCCCCGGCACTAACAACGGAAGAAAGGTCTGCAAATTCATCGGGATAAGCGTTTAAATATCCCTGGATGCGGTAATCTTCAATTAATACAATATCCGGCAGTCCATCATAGGTTTTAGAAGACAAAGAGGTATTTAACTTTGCCACAATATCATTTTGAGCCATAGTTACCACTTTTATCTTTACATCTTCATGATCCTTTTTATACAGTTCCGCCGCTGCATTCGCTGCCGGAATATTAAAGGCTTCATCCCATGCCCAGATCGTAATGGTATCGGGATCCTTCGAAGCTCCTCCCTTATCTTCCTCCTTTGTACCACAGCCGGTCAGTCCGATCAGAACTGCTCCTGTTAATAATAATGATAATAATTTCTTTCTCATCAATGGCATCCTCCTTCTTAACGAACGCACGTTTCGTTATCTGATCATATTAATCCTAATATTTCCCGGCGCCTCTGGAAATATACCTGCTGTTTAAAAATATTACTCCGGCAGTTACATACCGCCGGAGTAATATTTCTATGCGTTCATTAGGAAAGATTTTTATTTCGTATACTCTTGAAAATGCAGCTCAACTGGCATATAATCTCCCCATGCTTTGGGCAGCAGAACTCCACCCTCCATCAGTGCCTGTCCGTTGCAGACAAAGTTAGTCTCTACTAACTGGTACTGTTTTTGACGATCTAACCCTCTCAGCCGAACAATTGAGCGAAGCCGGTTGGCTTCTGTGAAAAATATCATTCCTTGTACCAAAACCTCTGTTTGATCTTTGGATACAAAGGACCACACTGCTATGTTATTCTGAAAAGGACTGCTCAGCCGGTAATAACGGCCATTATGAATCAACGGCGCATATTGTTTAAATCTTCGGATATCCTCTGCTACCTCCTTCTTTTCCTTATCTGATAGCTGATTCAAATCCAATTCATAGCCAAAGCTGCCTGCCATAGCTGTTACAGTTCTTGCTGAAAGCGGCGTAACCCTTCCAGTCTGATGATTGGGAACTGCTGAAACATGAGACCCAACTGCTGATATAGGATAAAAAAAGCTGGTCCCATATTGGATTTTTGTGCGCTCATAGGCGTCGGTATCATCACTGCACCAGATCTGTGGACAATAATACAGAATACCGGCATCAAACCTTCCGCCTCCTCCGCAGCAGCCCTCAAACAGGATGTTCGGATAAGCACTAGTCAGGCGTTCCAGCAGCTCATAGAGTCCTAGAACATACCTGTGGGGCATTTCCTTCTGCCTGCTGTCTGGCAGAGCATGCGAATACCAGTCACTGATGCTGCGGTTCATATCCCATTTTACATATTCAATATTCGCACTGTCCAGCACCTGGCTGACCGACTGATAGAGATAATCCCGTACCTCTTGTCTGGTCAGATCCAAAACCAGCTGACCACGGCTGCGCACTGGTGCACGCCCTGGAATCTGAAGAGCCCAGTCGGGATGTTCCCTGTACAGGTTACTATCTTCAGAAACCATCTCCGGCTCAAACCAGAGACCAAACTTCATACCCAGCCCATTAATACGCTCCGCCAGCTTGCCTAGACCGCCGTTTAATTTTCTCTCATTAACGTACCAATCCCCCAGCCCGGAGGTATCACTTTCCCTTTTACCAAACCAGCCGTCATCAAGCACCATCATATCTACTCCCAGCTTGGATGCTTCTTTGGCAATGTTCCAGATCTTTTCTTCGTTAAAATCAAAATACGTCGCTTCCCAGTTATTAATCAAAACCGGTCGTCTTGCCAGCTTGTATTTTCCACGGCACACATGCTCTCGAATAATCCTGTGAAAATTCCAGGAGAGCTGCTCCATTCCATGTGTGGTGCACGACAATATCACTTCCGGCGTATAGAAGCTTTCGCCTTCTTTCAGCTGCCAGGAAAATGTATCTGGATGAATGCCCATTACTACACGAGTCTGGTCCAGCTGATCCAATTCCAGCTGTGTCTGAAAACAGCCGCTGTACATCAAAAGCGCACCTATGCAGAAACCACTGGCCTCTGTGCAGCCTTTCTCACATAAAAGCATAGACGGATTGTGCTGATGGCTGGAATTCCCTCTAGTACTGCCATTCTCCTGTATGCCATGAAGCAGCCCAACCCGTTCCGCCTGCTGTTCCATTGCATGTCTCCCATAAAAATGCATCCAATCCCATTTTCCATATGGCAGATCCATAGAAAAACTATGTGCTCGATTAATCGTAATCGGCTTTGTTCCCTCATTGAAAATGACTGCACTTCTGGTAATGATATCCAGTTCTTCCAAAATTCCGTATTTTAGAATCACATAGATAGGCTTTGCCGTATCCTTCAGTGTAATCTCCAAAGTTTCTGCTTCCTTCTCATCAGCATAGACCGCCGGAAGACCTGGAATGGAATATTTTCCTCTTGTAATCTTGTGATGCAGATATTTTAAATCCAGTGCTGTACTTCCATCTGCGTGTGTAACAGACACAGCCGAAATGCGGTAATCCCCTACACCGGCTGCCGCATATTCCAGCGGCAGCGTATTCAAAGAATAGGTTCTGCAGCTACCTGCCTCATAAGGATTTCCTGAAAAGCCTACATCTGGATAGTCCAAAAGATACTCCATATTCTCCCCTGTCTTTGCTCCATACCATAGATGAAGCAGCGTCCCATATTCGTCTGCCCGAATCTGATACATGGTATGTTGGGTTTCTAAATAAAAAATATTATTTTCCACTTTGACTGCCATCTTAAAACTCCTCTCTGCAGATAAGAGAACATATGTTCTATTCCTTTTGCTGCTTTAGTCTCTTACAGGAATCCCTTTTTACCAGAAAACAGGGAATTTTTACTCTAAGAGGGGTTGTTATACCCATGATTGCTGAAGCATAAACAAGATTTGCCCCATATTGCCCCATATCAAATGCAGGTGCGTGAACGGTGGTCAGAGCCGGTGATGTATAAGCTCCAATCTCGGTATCATTGAATCCGATCACGGAAATATCCTCCGGTACGGAACGTTTATGGTCCTTAATGGCCTTCATTGCGCCGAGTGCCAATGCATCGCTGGCTGCAAAAACTGCCGTCGGAATCGTCCTTTTCCTCAGCAGACGTTCCATCATCTCATAACCGGACGAAGTGGAAAAACTTCCTTCACATAGAAGAGGCCGAAATTCCTGATTCCGTTTCTTCATATAAGAAATATATGCTTCCTTACGTTCATCCTTCACCAGCTCCTTATCCCCAACATATTCCCGGCCTCCCAAAAATGCAATCTTTTCATGACCCAGTTTGGCCAAATGATCCATTGCCAGATTGACTCCCTGTTCAAAGTCAATCGTTATGGTCGTAACATTATGATTTTCTACTGCCATATCCAGAAATACCATGTACCGGCTCACCTGTACAAAACGATTCGCCTCTTCTTTGCTGAATTTACCAATACAGATTAATCCATCCACTTCTTTTAATATATCCAAATCATTCGTATCCATACGGAAGGTCCGTACAACGGATATGGAATTTTTCTTACAAAATTCTTCAACTCCCTGCCGGATTAATAGATAATAATTGTCCTGCATCTCCTTTTCTGCTGAATACCATTGTACAATTCCCATACGGAATTCAGATTTGGTTACGGTCTTTACTTTGTGGTATTTTAGTAAGTCGGCTGCTTCCCACACCCTTTGCCTGGTTTCTGGGGATACGCTTAAGGTTGTATCGTTATTTAAGATTCTGGAAACAGCTCCTTGTGATACTCCTGCTTCTCTTGCGATGTCTTTTATTGTTGCCATATGTCCTCCTGTTTGATTTACTGGTATTTACTAAATTAACAGTATCATAGCATATTTTGGGTTTATTTGTCTATGGTTTTTGGGAAATTATTCATATTGTTTGGGATGGGCGAGGTGGGGGCGGCAGAAGAGGCAGTGTCATTCGGACAGACAGCAGGCTTCGGTATTGGCTTTTCTGGCTGTGTTCCGAGGAGTGTTACTCAGGGCGGACGTGACCGGCTTGTATTCGCCGTCCGGGCTCAGACAAGCCTTTCCCGTACATCCATGTACGGGAATCACTGATGGGGACGGAACACAGAGAAAAGCACAATACCTGCGCAATGCTGTCTGTCCGAATGACACTGCCTCTTCTGCCTATTTACACTTCGACATGCCTTTTGAATTGCTTGGGAGTGGGGGAGATCTTATGGGGAGTATGGTGATTTTAATTGGGAGGGATTTTTGGGATTTTTGATATTTTTTATAGTATATGGATTGGGAGAAATGTTATAATAGGTAATATATAGGGGATTTTTATTTTTGGATTTTTAGGGGGGATTAGTTTTAGTAAAAAATTTGATTTTATTTACTAAAATTGTTGACAATTTTTGGATATTGATTTATAGTTATGGTAGAATGATTGATTGGAGGAGGAATTATGAAGAATACCCAGCAATTGATTAGGGAATTTCAGGAGTGTCGTTATGATGATTTACTGGTGGATATTTATGCGGATCGGGAGCGGATTGCGTATGAAAATGACCGGTATATTCAGATTATACAGGAATATGAGAAGCATTTTGGTGGCTGTGGGCAGGTGGGGATATTTAGTGCGCCTGGCAGGAGTGAGATTGGCGGGAATCATACGGACCATCAGCATGGAGAGGTGCTGGCGGCAGCGATTAATAGGGATGCGCTGGCGGTGGCTGGGATCATTGAGGAACCTGAGGTAAGGATTTGGTCGGAGGGGTATGGGGAGATTCGGATTCTGCTGGATGAGCTGGATAAAAAGGAGGAGGAAGAGGGGACAACTGCAGCGTTAGTGCGAGGGGTTCTGGCGGGTACGGAAAGAGAACGTACGTTTGGAGGATTTCGGGCGTGTGTGACTAGTGATGTTCTTTCGGGAGCTGGGCTTTCTTCTTCGGCTGCATTTGAGACATTGATTGGGACGATTGTGTCGGGATTGTATTTTGATTCGTCTTTGGATGCGGTGAAAATTGCTATGATTGGGCAGTATGCGGAGAATGTGTATTTTGGCAAGCCTTGTGGGCTGATGGATCAGATGGCCTGTTCGATAGGCAGCCTTGTGCATATTGATTTTGCAGATCCGCAGAAGCCTCTTGTTAGTCAGGTTTCCTGTAATTTGGATCGGTATGGATATAGTCTGTGCATTACAGATACGAAGGGGTCTCACGCAGATTTGACGGAGGATTATGCGGCAATTCCGGATGAGATGAAACAGATTTCGGCTTGTTTTGGTAAAGAGGTATTGCGGGAGGTTTCGAAAAAGGATTTGCTGGAACATATGAACCAGATTCGGGAACAGGCAGGGGATCGAGCCGTGCTACGAGCCATCCATTTTGTGGAAGAAAATGAGCGGGTACAGAAAGAAGTAGCTGCGCTGCAGAAGGATGATTTTGCAAGATTCTTGGAGCTGGTTCAGGAATCAGGGAATTCTTCTTTTAAGTATTTGCAGAATGTATATTCGAATCATGATGTGGAGCAGCAGAGTGTTTCCATTGCTCTTGCTATTAGTGATAGTGTATTAGGGAAGAAAGGAGTCAGCCGTGTGCATGGCGGCGGATTTGCCGGAACGATTCAGGCGTTTGTTCAGAATGAAGCGGTTGCGGATTATAAACGTGCGATGGATATGATTTTTGGTCCTTCTTCGTGTAATGTGTTAAAGATCCGTAAATATGGAGGAATGAAGGTTTTGTAGGTTTTCTTTATGTTGAATAAGAATTTTGCTATCATCTATGAAATATATTAAGGAGGTTATTTTATGAGTATTTTAGTATTAGGCGGTGCAGGTTATATTGGTTCGCATACGGTGTATGAATTGATTGATGCGGGTGAAGAGGTTGTCATTGTGGATAATCTGGAGACGGGGTTCCGGGAGGCAGTTCATCCGCAGGCTAAATTTTATGAAGGGGATATTCGTGACCGGGCATTTATGGATTCTGTATTTGAGAAAGAAAAGATTGACGGCGTAATTCATTTCGCAGCCAATTCTCAGGTTGGGGAAAGTATGGTGAAGCCTTTAAAATATTATAGTAATAACTTATGTGGTACGGAAGTTTTGCTGGAAAGCATGGTGGAACATGGGGTGGATAAGATTGTATTTTCTTCTACTGCTGCTACTTATGGCGAGCCGGAACGGATTCCGATTCTGGAGACTGACCGTACGCTTCCGACTAATTGTTATGGAGAAACAAAACTTTCTATGGAAAAAATGTTCCAGTGGACTGCAAATGCACATAATCTGCGTTATGTATCTCTTCGTTATTTTAATGCCTGCGGTGCACATCCGAATGGAACGATTGGTGAGGCGCACCAGCCTGAGACGCATCTGATTCCGCTGATTCTTCAGGTTCCGAATCAGCAGCGGGAGTTCATCTCTATTTTCGGGGATGATTATGACACCAAGGACGGAACCTGCGTACGGGATTATATTCATGTGAACGATCTGGCACAGGCTCATATTCTGGCTATGAAATATCTGCGAGAAGGCCATGAAAGCTGCATTTTCAATCTTGGAAATGGGGTTGGCTTTACGGTTAAAGAGGTGGTAGAAACTGCTAGGAAAGTGACTGGACACCCCATTCCTGCTAAGGAAGAGCCAAGGCGTGCGGGAGATCCTTCTACCCTGATTGCTTCTAGTGATAAGGCGAAAACGATTCTGGGCTGGAAACCGGAGTATGCGGATCTGGAAACAATTATTTCTACTGCCTGGAAATGGCATCAGACGCATCCTCATGGTTATGACCGTGTTGATACGGATCATTAAGAATCGGAGGAGAATCTGATATGATTAATCATCTGATATCGGAACTGGTTACTTATGGAACGGAACATGGGCTGGTAGAAGCGGCTGATCGGACTTATACAACGAATCGTCTGTTAGAACTGTTTGGACTGGAAGATTATCAGGAGGCAGAACAGACAGGTCAAAGCAGACGGGCACTTCATCTGATTCTGGAGGATATGCTGGATTATGCCTGTGAACATGGCATATTAGAAGATCCGTCTATTACACAGAAGGATTTATTTGATACAAAAATTATGGGAATGCTGACCCCGGCTCCTTCGGCTGTGCAAAGAACTTTTGCTGAGAAATATGCGCTTTCTCCCAAGACGGCAACGGATTATTACTATCAATTCAGCCAGGATACGAACTATATTCGTGCAGACAGGATTGTCAAGGACGAACGATGGACAGTGGATACAGAATACGGTCCTATTGACATTACGATTAATCTGTCAAAACCAGAAAAGGACCCCAAAGATATTGCAAGAGCAGGGAAAGCCAAAAAATCCGGTTATCCGAGTTGTATTTTATGCCCGGAAAATGAGGGGTATGCGGGACATTTCTCCCTTCCTGCCAGACAGAATCACAGGATTATTCCTATTCAATTATGTGGAGAGGATTATTTTCTGCAGTATTCGCCTTATGTGTATTATAATGAGCACTGTATTATATTGAATAAGAAACATATTCCTATGAGGATTGACCAGGCGGTTTTTGCAAAGCTACTTGATTTTGTCAGGCAGTTTCCTCATTATATGGCTGGATCAAATGCGGATCTTCCGATTGTGGGCGGTTCGATCTTAAGCCATGACCATTTTCAGGGCGGCGGTTATACCTTTGCTATGGCTAGGGCACCTTATCATTATGAATTTGACATGAAGGATTATCCAGATGTCCATGCTGGTATGATCCGCTGGCCTATGTCAGTCATCCGTCTGCAGGGCAAAGAGGCTGCTTCTATTGCTGCTGCAGCCGGCCATATTCTTACATGCTGGCGGGGTTATAGTGACCCGGAATCCTTTATTTTTCATGAGACAGAGAATACACCCCATAATACCATTACACCAATTGCACGTATGCGTGGAACATTGTTTGAACTGGATTTGGTACTGCGTAATAATCTGACTACCAGAGAATACCCTATGGGGGTATATCACCCTCATGCGGAATATCACCATATTAAGAAAGAAAATATTGGACTCATAGAAGTAATGGGACTTGCGGTACTGCCGGCCCGATTAAAAGACGAAATGCTGCAGCTGGAGACTGCCATTTTGAAGAAGGAAGAGATTCGTTCCAATCCAATGATTGAAAAGCATGCAGATTGGGCTGAAACATGGATTCCACATTATCAGATCACACCGGAAAATGTTCATACGATTATTCAGAAGGAAATCGGTATTGTTTTTGTAAAGGTGCTGGAATGTGCCGGCGTATTTAAATATACGCCGGCAGGCATTGAGAACTTTAAAAAGTTTCTGGATAACATATAGCATCCGTTTTTTCTATGTTGAACAAATAATAATCGCAGCTTAATTTCCGCCGTTCTCCATTCGGCATCCGTTTTTCGGTGCAGTTATACATCATATAAGTACCCTTCGACAGGCCAGATGTCCTGAACCATGCACAGTTCGAAGCCTCATAGGCTGACTGTGTTATCCAGGTCTGTTGATTAAAACTCCAGATATAGCAGGTTGTCAGATAACCGGCATCTTCTCTGCTAACGGTTGAAGTACATCCAAATAGTATACCATCATCCGTTGGCAGAGCACACCTACCAGTAATGCGCTTCTGCATAGAAGGGCGGGATACATACCATGTAGTTTCTGCATGTACCACATTTTGTCCTGTATAGGAGGCTTTACACACCACTGCATAATCTTCATTTGCATCCGGATACCAGGTACACCATTCACTTGTGCTCCAATCACTTAGTAAATGCCACTCATTCGTTCCAACCTTACAGTATTCCCAGCGGTACTTGGTATTTTTACCTGCATTCTCATGAACACAGCCAAGGGTAATGGAATCATTGTTATAGATTGGATATATGCCATTCAGCCGGAAGCCCAGCACTTCAAGCGGAATTTCATAAATTGGATCATAGTCTGGTTTTGCTTCTATTATCCAGTCTAATTTACTGTATTCCTCTACTGCAGTTTTTACTGTTTTATTATCATTAATATTTATAGAAAAATAATATTCATTATCGTTATGATAAATCTCTTCTATATAATCATCACCATGATCCATTAAATCTTTAAGATACAAATCCTTCTCCCGTTCTAATCCTAGCTGCTCCACTTCTGCCCTGACCTTTGACCGATCATACCGCACAAGAATAACGTCATGTGCATACCCTAGATCATATTCATGTATCTGTCGTTCGTCTTTGGCTGCCTGAACTTCTCCCTCTGTAATACCTGCTTTCTTATTCTTAATATCTGTAGAATCTGGATTTGAACAACTATACTCTGGTGTTTCCATAAAACTATCATCTATAAAGGCTCCTAAAGATTCTTCTTCCACTGACTCTGCCATAACAGGAATTGGAGTGCCTGTCACTCCCGCCACCAGTATTAAAGCTAGTATTGTTTTTATTTCTTTCTTCATATTGATTACCTCTCTCTTCTTATTTTTTGTTCAACTAACAAAGTGTAAATTATTTCCAGCCTCACCTGCCTTATGAACGAAGTTAACATATTTTGATAAGGAACTGTAAAAAAATAACTATTAAACAGTTCCTAAAATACATCTTACTTTTTATCACCGCAATTATTTATTCTGGTTACACAATTGGAAAATATAATTCCTCTTATTTTATACACCTGATCCTAACAATTAAAGCCATTATATCGTAAACAATAATAATCGCAGCTTAATTTCCACCGTTCTTGATTGCGCATAGCCCTAACCTTATTTAAAGTGCTTCTGCTTGTAACTGTTTTGTAAAAATTTTTCCGCTGTTTGAATGTGAACAATATCATTTTTTCTTCCAGCCGCTGGAAGTCACACGCCTCACACTGCTTTCGGATAAAATGGGATTCCATTTCTTTGAACTTCCCAAACTGCCGTCAGATGTGGAGAAGGATGATATGTTATTGTTGTGGCTTTCACTGTTCAAAGCAGAAACGGAAGAAGAACTGGAGAAGATTAAAAAATGGAGATGTCAGTTGAACTTTTCCGTCCATATAAAAATGTTGAGTTTGAGAGATATTTATATGTAGCTGGTTTTTTATTGTCAATTAGCTGTATAGAAGCAAAATCTGATGGCAGAAACTGTAATCAACTGTAAGTAGAATGGAATTTTTAGATTCAATTATTCGGTTATTGTAAATGACTCAATAAGTATATTATAATTAAGATACTTTATAGAGTCGGAGGATACAAAATGCTTAATAATAAAAAGATATCGGAATTTATTTCCAATAAAAGAAAAGAACTCGGTATGACACAAGCAGAAGTGGCTGAACAATTGAAAATTTCCTTTCAGGCCGTTTCAAAATGGGAAAATGGCACATTGCCGAATGTGGAGGTTTTAGTAGAGTTAGCTGAAATTTTGAACACAACAGTTGATGAGATCCTTATGGGGAGGGATAAGAATGCCGAAACCTTTTCATATAGTAAGGCTGGAGTGGATATTTCCTATACGGATTCAATCAAAAAAGATATGGTAAAATACTTGAAAACGGATAACAAACGTGTTCTAAATGGCGTAGGACCTTTTGCCTCTCTATATGATATAGAATTTCCAGATATAAAAAATCCTATATTGGTCTTAAAATCAGAAGAACCGGGTTCCAAGCAAAAATTAGCCATGGAGTATGGGTACAGTGAATCAATATGCCATGACATGATAAATCATTTGGTAAATGATATTGCCGTGATGGGAGCAAAACCGCTTGCAGTACTTGACACTATTGTGTGCGGAAAGGCAGAAAAAGAAACAATAAAATCTTTTGTGAAAGGCATATCCGAGGCATGCATAGAA
This sequence comes from Lachnospiraceae bacterium, assembly GCA_022791575.1. Classification (GTDB taxonomy): domain Bacteria; phylum Bacillota; class Clostridia; order Lachnospirales; family Lachnospiraceae; genus JAAVZI01. The sequence goes on along the minus strand of JAAVZI010000012.1, from coordinate 1,528 downwards.
AACGAATGTAATTTGGTTGGCGGAGAAACTTCCATTCAACCAGATGTTGTCAGTAGTGGGTTGTATATTCTAACATCCAGTATTGCAGGTATTGTTTCTCGGAATAACATCATTGACGGCTCCAATATTCGCGAAAACGATGTTGTGCTGGCAATAGCCTCAAATGGACTTCATACAAATGGTTATTCATTAGTTAGGTTGTTAATGGAAAAAATGCCGCAAATAATATTGGACAAGATAGATGGAGAAACTTTTATTGAACAAATAATGAAACCACATACGTCATACTACAAGTCGGTCAAATCTCTGTTTTCTGATAGCAGCGTCCATGGTATGGCGCACATCACCGGCGGGGGTATAGAGGGGAATTTATGCAGGATTATTCCAAATGGGTTATGTGCTGAAATACATTTGGATCAGATTAAACCATTGCCCATATTTTCTTATATCAAGACAGTCGGAAATATTGATGAAACTGAAATGCTCTCTACATTTAACTGTGGTGTTGGCATGATTATTGTTGTAGAAGAACAGCATACAAAATGTGCAGAAGAGTTTATCAAAAAATATTATGATTGTTACGAAATTGGGAAAATTAAAAAAGGAAGCAAAAAAGTAAGTTTTGCAAATCATATTACCTGGTGAAAAGAGAAATACTAAAGGTAGAACAAAAAACAGGCGAAACGCCTTAAAATACAGCGTTTCTAAAGCGTTTGAAAGATAAATTCCAATTTGTCTACTAACTGCCTTAACTTTCCTTTATTTTCAAGGCTTTGAGGTATGTTCAGCCTAAAAATATGTATCCTTTTCCCTTGTTTTTGCCCTTATTGGCAAGCTACAAGGGAAAGTTTTTGTTATTCAATTTTCATTGCTTAATCCATTCCCACAACCTTATCCAAGAGTTTAGCGGAATCTCGCTTAGCCTCCCTTGTAGCGTGTGCATAGACATTCATTGTAGTGCTTACGTCCGAATGTCCTAAAAGTTCCTGTACATCTTTTGGCTGCGCCCCGTTTGATAACAGCCCAAGCCTGTCATGCCAGACGAAGCATCTGCCTATCCAAAGTTATTTAAGATTTACAAGGAACTAAAACAACAGAATGAGATCATTTTTGAGGCAGAAAAGGAACGCAATATTTTGGAACTTGAACGTGACGACCTGAAAGGGCTTGCGAGATTTACCAAGATATCAATATAGATTAAAGTGTCTCAAGTGTACCATGCTTAGTCAAAGCTTTTATAATTTTCCAACCTTCATAACTATGTTTCACATTCTTCTTAACTGGTATAAAACCTAAATCCATGTACACCTTACAAGCTAACCATGTATTTGTCTGTGTAGGAATTTTAGCACTCACATATCCTAATTTATTCATTGCTCGAAGGACATACGTTATCAACGGTTTTGACAGCCCATTCCCCTGATATTCTCGCTTAACAGCCATCCAATGAAGCCAACCATTAGATGTATCACGCCCATGAATATCATAGAATGCGGTAGCTGTAGCTATTTTCTCACCTTCATCAGTT
>JAAVZI010000011.1 GCA_022791575.1 Lachnospiraceae bacterium | reverse complement strand
TTGAAATAAAATATAATCAATCGGCTTCGCCGCAAATTTTGAGCGATTTGTCAAGTGTTTTTACAAAAAAGTGGGTGATTTTTTTGAGATAGGGGTCTGAAAGCCTTATAAAATCAAGGCTGAAGATTCCGAGAAGTTATCTGATACGAAAGGAGGAAAATCATTGCAGTTTTATCAGGATCAGGTACAGGAAGTTTTGGCACAAGTCAATCAGGTGATATTGGGAAAAGAAAAAGAGATAGAAGAAATGATGCTTGCATTGCTGGCAAATGGACATATCCTGCTGGAGGATGTTCCAGGAGTCGGGAAAACTACGCTGGCTCTGGCATTTTCCAAAACTATGGAGTTGGATTATAAGAGAGTGCAATTTACACCGGATGTAATGCCTTCGGATTTGACAGGGTTTTCCATATATCGTAGGGAAGAGGAAAAATTCGTATACCAGCCAGGCAGCATTTTCTGTAATCTGCTTTTGGCGGATGAGATTAATCGTACCTCTCCTAAGACGCAATCTGCACTTTTGGAGGTAATGGAAGAAAGGAAAGTAACGGTAGACGGTGTGACCAGAGAGGTGAACAGTCCATTTCTGGTAATTGCAACGCAGAATCCTTTTGGTAGTGCTGGAACGCAGTATCTGCCGGAAGCTCAGGTGGATCGTTTTATGGTTTCTATGACATTGGGATATCCAGATTTTGAAAGTGAGCTTTCTATGGCAATGTCAATTGGAGAAACGGAGAGACTGGATTTGGTTCGGCCTGTTTTGGGCAGGAAGGAACTGCAGGAAATGCAGAGGGAGATTCATAATGTTTATATTAAGGAAGAGCTCTATCGATATATGCTGCAGTTAGTTACAGCTACCCGAAATAATCCTTATATTGAAAAGGGAGCAAGCCCAAGAGCAACGATTGCACTTGTAAAGATGTCCAGAGCGGCTGCTTGGTTAAAGGGAAGAAATTATGTAATACCAGAAGATGTATACAGCCAGTTTCCTTATGTGATTGCACACCGAATTGTTCCAGGTATGGCTGCAAAGATGGAGAAATTATCAAAAGTACAGTTGACAGAGATGATAAGCAAGGAAATTGCTAAGCCGCCTATGGGAGAAGCGGATTGATGAAAAAGATTGTATTTGTCTTATTAATGGGGATTACGTATTATATTGCAGGAATGTATCAGTATCAATCATTAATGGTATTATTTCTGGCTGAGTGCTTTATATTTGTAGGAATGTATGTTCTGGTAAAATATTTTAAATGGGGATTGTCAGTTGAGTTAGAAAAACGAAATGAATTTGCGGAGAAAAACGAAACAATTCGCTGCGGAATTAAAATCAGGAATAGAGGAAGACTGTCTATTAGTCGTTTTAAACTGCGGATTCGATGTGAATATAATAATAAGGAAACAATTGTGAGGAATTTATATGGAGGCAGTGAGTGTGGAGAAGAGTTTGTACATTATGAAATAGAGCCGCGGTATTGCGGAATTCTTCAAACCAAACTGGTGTTCTTACAGGTATATGATTATATGGCTCTGTTTTCAGCCCGGACGAAATTAAAAGAAGAGATGAGAATCGCTGTATTCCCGGCGGAACGGAGGATGAACATTGAACTTCCAGCATTTGGGAGTTGCAGAAGTTACCAGCTTCAGTTAATGACAACTGATTACACCGGAGATGACAGTTATGAAGTCCGACAGATCCGGGAATATCAAGAAGGGGATTCTCGGCGCCATATTCATTGGAATCAGAGTGCCAGAACCGATAAAATCTGGATGAAGGAATATGAGAAAGAAGCAGATAATCATGTGCAATTTTACTTAGATACGACTGGTTTTGAAAAGGCGAAAGAAGAGAGAAGAGATGCATTTTATGAGTTGTTGTCAGCAATGGTTATGGGTATGCTGCAGAAAGTACCAATGGTTCAGGTCAATTGGTATGAAGATCAGCAAAATGGACTTCATGTAAAAGAGATTTACAATTATGAGCAATGCAAAGAAATGTTATATCTGTTTTATAATATGGTGCATGAGAAGAAAAATGGAGTCACCATTGAAAGTAGACAGGAAGAACTTAGAATGGATATGGAATCTGCTTTTCGATTAGATATAGAGCTTCGGTGGTATCAGGGAGAGAAACTTATTTATCAGTTTACACAAGAAAGTCTGGAACAGGAAATAGAACAGAAGTTATTTGTGATTTGGGGATGAAGAGGATATGCAGGGAGTTGAAATAAGAAATATATCAGAAATGAATGACAGAGACAGTAAGCAGAGTATTACAGCATTGGTGTTTTTGTTAACGGGTGTATATGGAATAATCTTATTTTTACATTCGTTGGAAGGAATAACCTTTACAGGATGGATTTATTTGCTCACAGCATGTTTTGCCTGGATGGTATGGTATACGTTTTATTATAAACGCAGATGGTTTTATTGTATTCTCGTTTTGACAGTTTTATGTACTGGTATTGCAGTTTGGTGGCAGCCGGTACTGTTCTTGGAGCAGATGGGACAGCTTGCAAAAAGTATTACGAAGGAAGCGGGTTCTGTAACTACATCTGTTTCAGAACTGGTATTGCTGCTGAGTGTTCTTCTTTCTTTTATCGTGTTTATTTTTGAATTTATTATACATAATCATATTCTTTTGTATATGCTGACAACGGAGCTTCTTCTTCTACCTCCATTAACAGGGATACAGACCCATATGGGCGTGATTGTGCTGTTGGTTTTATTCCAGCTTGCTTTTTGGACAGTTCATACCATGGGGACGGAACGAGGACGGCTGCAGCTGTCAGGAATAAAAAAACATCGTCTGTCAGCGAAGAGCAGTATGAGTATGGGTGCGATAATAATAGTAGCTTTTCTTGCGGCATTTCCAATTGTTTTTTATTTTTCAGAAGAATTTTATCATTCGGTTTATGAAATAGAAGGCTATGTAAGCAGAGCATTGGATCATCTGACTGGTCGGGCAGGGAATCTAATGGCAAATGGAGAGATCAGCCGTGGAAATAATTATAAGACAAATACTGCGCAGCTGGAATTAGTTATTAGTGAAAAACCAAAAGAAAATATTTATTTACGAGGGTTCAGCGGAGGAGATTATATTGGTGGCAGCTGGACGGCTGCAAATGACAAGGAGTTATTTCAAAATATGTCAAGTAAATTAGGATGGAAGGACTGGTATGAAGAAATAGATGAAATGTATGAGAGTATGTATTTTTTTATAAATAATGAAATGGAATTGCCGATAGAATATAACACTCTTTCTATTCAGCATAGCAGTGGTAATTATCGTACTATATATGTTCCGTATTATAGTCAGCGGATGTATGATGATAAGGGTCAGCAGGATTCTCAGATGGAAGGTTATCAATATAGATATTATGAACAAAGTGATGTAAGAATTGATTGGGGAAAACTTCCGCGTAAGCGTTATCGCTATAGGCAGCTGGAACGGGCCTATCATAGCGAGACATTATCTGCCTATACATGGGTGCCTGAAAATACATTAACCAAACTGGTTGAATTAGTTGAGAATAATCCACTGGAGGATTTGAATGAGATTACTACATTTATTCTCTATACTCTTCATAGCAATGCAGAATATACGTTAACACCTGGGTGGGTTCCATTTAATCAGGATGTTGTGGAATATTTTCTATTTGAAAGCGGTAAGGGGTATTGTGAACATTTTGCAGCGGCAGCAACACTTTTATATCGTTTATATGGTATTCCTGCCCGTTATGCTTCTGGATATATGGTTTCTCCTTCTGCTCAGTTTCAAATAGAAGAGGACGGTTTCTATCATTTGACGGTAACGGATATTTCTGCTCATGCCTGGACAGAGATTTTTATGGAAGGTTATGGCTGGACACCTGTTGAAGTGACACCAGCAGCGGATGGTTCAGAAGCAGCAGCTTATCCGGGATATAGTGGAAATGAGTATAAACAGATTATGGAGGCGCATGGTTGGAATGTGAAAATTCCAAGTCTGAATGAAAAGACAGAACTGAATGCGGGAAATGAAGGGCAAAAGAATTGGTATGAATGGTTTAAGGGGATGATCAGTGAAGAAGGCCGACTCTTTTGGTTAATTAAAATAATCATCGTGCCGGTACTTTGTCTAACTCCTGTTTTATTGGAATATGTAAGACTTTGCAGAGTTAAGGAATTGCAGAAGATGGGATGCCGTAGAGTATTTATGCGGTTTATGCAGATGCTTCACTATGGAGGATACCTTACGAATTATGATGGTACAGAGAGGGAATTTGCCAGAAAACTGGCAGAAGAGATCGGGCCGCTGACGGAAGAAAAAGCCAGACAAATGCAGGAACTTGTCAGTGAGGTGGCTTACGGCTGTTTAAAACCAGATTCAGAAATGAATGCATTTGTGAGAGAAATATATGTCAGTACTGTTGAGTATGTGTATAAAAATTTGAAGTGGTATAAGAAAATTCTATTCTGGTATTGTAAGGCTTATGGCTGATATAGTTGAATAAAATGGAGGATTGTACTAAAAATAAGGTAAGGAGGTTGGGAAAAGTGGATGATAAATTATTAGATCTGTCTGAAAATGTGGATGTGGAAGAAAATAAAGTTGTTCAGAAACCAGATTATAAGAGTGAAATTATCAGTATTATCAGAAGTAATGCTTCTCCGAAAGCAATGAGTTATAAGTTGGAAGATTATCATGAAAATGATATTGCAGAAGTGCTGCCTGATTTAACAGTAACGGAACGTAAAAAATTATATCGGATATTGGATGTTACAATGTTATCTAATATTATTGAATATACAGAAGAAGGAGAAGGCAGCTTCTATATAGAAGAAATGGATATTAAGAAAGCAGCATTGATTCTTTCGAATATGGAAGCGGATGATGCAGTTGAATTGCTTCGTGAAATTGATAAGAGTAAAAGGGAACTTCTCATTGAACTTCTGGATGAAGAGGTTCGAAAGGATATTGCGCTGGTTGCTTCTTATGATGAAGAGGAAATAGGAAGTAAGATGACGACAAATTATATTGTAATTAGGGAAAATATTACAGTAAAGCAGGCAATGGCTGAATTGATTGAACAGGCTTCTCAGAATGATAATATTTCTACGATCTTTGTGGTGGATGAGGCTAGTCTGTTCTATGGTGCGATTGATTTAAAGGAACTGATTATTGCCCGCCAGAGTACGGAGTTAGAAGAGTTAATTGTTACTTCTTATCCTTATGTATATGGAAATGAAATGATAGATGACTGTATAGAGAAGCTAAAAGATTATTCGGAAAATTCTATTCCAGTATTGGATAATAATAATCACCTATTGGGAGTGATTACTTCTCAGAGTATGATTCAGGTTGTAGATGATGAAATGGGTGAGGATTATGCCATGCTGGCTGGTCTGACTGCAGAAGAGGATTTAAAGGAACCGTTAAGGGAGAGTATGAAAAAGCGTTTGCCGTGGCTTTTTATTCTGTTGGCGCTGGGAATGCTGGTATCTTCCGTAGTTGGAATATTTGAACAGGTGATATCACAACTAACTCTGATTATGTGCTTTCAGTCGTTGATATTGGGTATGGCGGGAAATGTAGGAACACAGTCACTGGCAGTGACTATACGGGTACTGATGGATGAGACCTTGACGGGGAAACAAAAGTTTGGACTTGTAATTAAGGAAATTAAAGTTGGGCTTTTTGATGGCATGATTCTGGGAATGGTTTCTTTTCTGCTGATTGGACTGTATATTCATTATTTTAAGCACGAGGAATTTGTGTTTGCCTTTTGTGTATCTGCTTGTATTGGATTATCATTGTTGATGGCAATGGTGATATCCAGTGCAGTGGGTACCATGATTCCACTTTTTTTAAAGAAAATTAAGATCGATCCTGCAGTTGCTTCTGGTCCGTTGATAACAACGATTAATGATTTGGTTGCGGTGGTATCTTATTATGGGTTAAGCTGGCTTTTGCTGCTGAACATATTTGCATTGGGCGGCCGGTAATAGTTTAATCCATCTTTACTCTTTTTTTACTATTTATTAGCGATTGATTAGGATTTTGGGTTTATGATAGATATAGTAGGTATTTGTGTAAGTAGTATCTGCCTAAAAATAGTATCCTGGAAAGGAGTAAATGAGGATGAGTGAGATATTGCTGCAGACAAAGGGGCTGACAAAACAATATGGCCGTCATTGTGCGGTAGATCAGGTGAATCTGCATATTAAAAAGGGAGCTGTATATGGGTTTATTGGAAGAAATGGTGCTGGTAAAACTACATTTCTGAAGATGATCAGCGGATTATCCAGTCCAACAAGTGGAGAAATTGAAATGTTTGGATATAAGGAGAAGGAGCTGAGCCGGGTTCGTTCTCGTATAGGTTGTCTAATTGAAGAGCCGGGATTATATGGAAATATGAGTGCATTTGAGAATCTAAGTATGAAATGCAGATTGTTTGGTATTAAGAAGAGGGATTATGTCGAACAGATTTTGGAAACGATTGGTCTGAAGGAGGCAGGGAAAAAGAAGATCAAGCATTTTTCATTAGGAATGAAGCAGCGTCTGGGAATCGGATTGGCGCTTGTTGGCGAGCCGGATTTACTGGTATTGGATGAACCGATTAACGGGCTGGACCCTCAGGGAATTGTTGAAGTACGGGATATGATTCTGAAGCTGAGTGAAGAAAAACATATGACTATTATTATTTCCAGTCATATTTTAGAGGAGCTGTCTAAAATCGCGACTGATTATGGGATCATTCATAGAGGAGTTTTATTGCAGGAACTCAGCAGAGAAGAGCTGATGAAAAAATGTTGTGAGCGGATTGAGATTACGATGGACCAGCCTCGTCAAGCAGTTCCGATACTGGATTCAATGGGATTTGCAAATTATCAGATCGTCGATTCAGAACATGTATTTATCTATGAGCGTCTGGAAGAAAGTGCGCTGTTAAACAGAGAATTAAATCGATCGGATATCTATGTTAAGGAAATTAAGATTACAAATGAGGAACTGGAAACTTATTTTCTTAATATGACGGGAGGTGCGAACATATGAGCCGGGCAATTCGTATGGATTTATATAAGATGTTTAAAATGAAAAGCTTTTATGTGATTTTAATAGTGATGGCTGCTGTGACATTATGGAGCACTGGCATGATAAAGGCTGAGATGAAAGATGTAGATGAACAGCAAAGCCAGTCCATTGAACAAGAAGAGGAAGTAGTAAATGTAGGAATCAATGTGGGTGTATCCAGTCAGAGTGATGGTAAATTTACACTTATGGATTTTGCATTTGGAAATATACAAGGTAAAGTGATCGCACTCTTTCTGGTAATCTTTTCTGTTTTATTTGCTTCTTCAGATAACACTACTGGATATATTAAAAATATAGGAGGACAGGTTAGCCGAAGAAGTATGCTGATTATTTCTAAAGCAGCAGGGTTGTTGGTATATACGATATTGCTGTTTGGTATTTATTTACTAGTACAACTCGTTTCAAATGGGATTATTTTTGGATATATGAAACTTGGTAATGTTTCTGATCTTCTGAGTTATATTGGTTTGCAAATCTGGCTGCATTTTGCATTTGCATTGATTTGTATGGCGATTGCATATATTGTGAAGAATAATGTGTTTACTATGATTGTTGTGATAAGTATGTGTGCAAATTTAATGATCATTTTCTATAATGGAATCGATAAAATTATAGAAAAGGCTGGAATTGAAGGATTTCATATGATAAAATATACAATTACAGGGAGAATTGCTATGCTTTCTTCTCAGGCATCAGGTAATGAGGCTGCAGGGGCTTTGGTAGCAGGGACAGTAGTTATTGTGGCTATGCTGATTGTAGGCTGTGCAGTTTTTGAAAAGAGGGATATTGTGTAAATGTATCTGGTGATCGGAATCTTAAGTGTAATCAGTGGTATATTGCTGATGTATATATGGCATTATCAGCGGCAGGTGAAAAACATCTGCCGCCAGCTTGCGTTTATTAAGAAATATGGTAGTAATCAAATGATTGTTGGATTGACAGGAATTGGAACAGTAGATGAATTGGCAGAAATATTGAATGACTTTTTGGATATCCGTAAAAGAGAAAGAAAGGAATATTTGGATAAGGAGAAACTGGTATCTGATATTTATATGAATCTTTCTCATGATATTCGGACACCGCTTACTTCGTTGGATGGATATTTTCAGCTGCTTTCAGAATGTGAAGATGAGGATCGGGAACGATATCTGGCAGTGATTCAGGAGCGAATAGGAAGTCTGAAGGATATGCTGGAAGAGTTATTTACCTTTACTAAATTGAAAAATGGGGATTACCATTTAGAAATGAGTAAGATTTATGTAAATCGAATTTTGAAGGATACTATATTCTCCTATTATGAGGATTGGCTGGAACATGGGATTGAACCTAAAATCGAAATAGATGAGGGAGATTTTATCATTAATGGAAATGAGCAGGCACTTCGGCGGGTGATTCAGAATATACTAAAGAATGCAGTGGATCATGGGAAGAAGAAAATTCTAATTTTTTTAAAGACAGATGTAGATAAAGTTGTATTAAAAATTGGTAACCTAGTATCGAATGCTGATCAAATAGATGTGAGGAGGGTGTTTGAGAGGTTTTATAAAATGGACTCATCCAGAAGTCGGAATTCTACAGGTCTTGGTCTTTCGATTGCTAGGGAATTTGTATTGCAGATGGGCGGGAGAATTGAGGCGGATGTAGAAGGGGTTCTATTCTGGATTCGGATTACTTTTGAGGTGTGCAAATGAAAAAAGATTTAACTCAGGGAACAGTAACAAAGACAATGCTGATGTTTGCGTGTCCTATGATTTTAGGGAATTTGCTACAGCAATTATATAATATTGCAGATACTTTTATAGTAGGAAGATATTTAGGTGCTGATGCACTTGCGGCAGTGGGGTCGGCTTATACATTGATGACATTTTTGAATTCCATTCAGATCGGTATGTGTATGGGAAGCGGAGCTCTTTTTTCTTATTATTTTGGAAAAAGAGAAGAGGCAGAAATGAAATGCAGTATGCAGCTGTCTTTTCTGTTAATTGGAGCAATTACGTTGCTATTGAATTTTATCGTATTGGTGTTTTGTGATCCAATTCTATGTCTTTTACAGGTGCCAGAGGAATTGATGCAAATGATGCATACTTATGTATGGATTATTTTTATGGGTATCATTTTTGTTTTTTTATATAACTATTTTGCGTATTTGTTAAGAGCTGTTGGTAATTCAGTAATACCATTATATTTTTTGGGAAGTACGGCTGTAATAAATGTATTGTTAGATTTTGTGTTTGTTGCTGTTTGGAATTGGGGGATTGGCGGAGCTGCAATTGCAACTGTTATTTCTCAGGCGGGATCAGGCATTGGCCTGGGATGTTATACTTGGTGGAAAGAGCCCAATCTGAGATTTGAGAGAAAGTATTTTCAGTTTACAAAAGTAAGAGTTATAGAGAATTTACGAATGTCTTTTTCAGCATCTATTCAGCAATCGGTGATGAACTTTGGAATATTAATGATTCAAGGATTAGTGAATAGTTTTGGGACTGTAGTAATGGCTGCATTTGCAGCAGCAGTTAAGATTGATTCATTTGCCTATATGCCGGCGCAGGAATTTGGAAATGCATTTTCTTTATTTATTTCGCAGAATTATGGAGCAGGTAAGAAGGAGCGGGTACATAAGGGAATAAAGAGTGCCGTGAAGGTTTCTCTTTTGTTTTGTATCGTTATATCTTTGTTGGTATTTGCATCAGCACCCTATTTAATGCAGCTGTTTATTTCAGCAGAAGATGTGGCTATTATACAGACTGGTGTAGGATATTTAAGAGTAGAAGGAGCCTTTTACTGTGGTATTGGAGTGTTATTTTTACTATATGGATACTACCGAGGAATTAACCGTCCGGAAATATCTTTGGTACTGACTATTGTTTCATTGGGGACCAGAGTATTGCTGGCTTATTTATTATCCGCGGTTTCCTGGATTGGTGTATGGGGAATCTGGAGTGCAATACCGATTGGATGGTTTTTGGCAGATGCAGCCGGTATTATATATCTTAGGAGGATAAATCATTATGATTGAAAAATTGCTTTCCCTAGATGGAGCAATATTGTTATTTATTCAAGAGCATGTGCGTAATCCGGTTTTGAATCCAATTGTAATATGGATTACAAAGTTAGGAGATAACGGATTGATATGGATTCTTTTGTCTATTATTTTATTATCGTTTAAGAGAACAAGAAAAATAGGAATTATTAGTGTGTGTGGGTTAGTTGGATCTTTTTGGATTAATAATCAATTTTTAAAGAATCTGTTTGAAAGAGTACGTCCATATGATGCGAATAATGGCTTGGTTCCATTAATAGATAGACCAGGGGGGTTTTCTTTTCCATCTGGACATACAGCAAGTTCTTTTGCAGCAGCATATGTGATGTTTCAAAGATTGCCTAAAAAATGGGGAATGCCCATATTGATTCTTGCTTTGCTAATTGGTTTGTCACGTCTGTATGTAGGAGTACATTATCCAACAGATGTATTGTTTGGAATGATTAGTGGAATATTGATTAGTTATATGGCGGGGCGCATGGTAGATTCAGTATGATATATTAATTTGATTAATGTTTCACGTGAAACATTTTTATATTGTAAGAGTGATCGTATTGATAAGGAAGTATTGCATATAATATAGAATGAGGAAATATATTTGAAATATTAGCAGATAGTAGTAAATTTAATGGTTGATAAATAGGATTATATTAGGAAAAGAGTGATGAAATGTGCACAAGTTTGGCAATGAAAACAGATGATTTTTATTTCGGAAGAAATATGGATTTGGAATATGTATTTGGAGATTGCGTTGTTATTACTCCTAGAAACTATCCGATTCATTTTCGAAAGGCAGGTACGTTAAAAAATCATTATGCCATGATTGGCATGGCATATATGAAGGAAGGTTATCCACTTTATGCAGAAGCAGTTAATGAGAAGGGATTGTGCATTGCTGGTTTAAATTTTCCTGATAATGCTTATTATCCTCAGGAAGAGGATTATGATAAAACCAATATATCTCCTTTTGAACTTATTTTGTGGCTGCTTAGCAAATGTGCTAACGTGCAAGAAGCGAAAGAGCTATTGGGAAAAACTCATTTAGTTAGTATTTCATTTAGTGCGGAACTTCCACTATCTCCTCTTCACTGGCATATAGCAGATCAGGAGAGTTCGTTTGTGTTGGAAAGTACAAAGGAAGGTGTTAAGATTGATGATAACCCGATTGGAGTGTTGACGAATAATCCTGCTTTTGGATTTCAAATGACAAATTTAGCTCAATATTTGAATTTAATCCCTGGATGTCCAAAGAATTGTTTTAGTGAATCAATTCAGATACAGCCATTCGGACAAGGGATGGGAAGTTTTGGACTGCCTGGTGATTTTTCGCCAGCTTCTCGTTTTGTCAAAATCGCTTATTTGAAATTGAATTCTGTTTGTGAAAAAGGAGAAGAGCATAGTATTACACAGTTTTTTCATTTGTTGGATTCAGTAGCTATGATTAAAGGAAGTGTCATTACTAAGGAGGAGCAATATGATTTAACTACGTATTCCTGTTGTGTAAATGTAGACAAGGGGATTTATTATTATAAAACTTATGAGAATAATCAGCTTTCAGCAATTAATATGAATCATGAAAACCTTAATGCTTGTAAGCTGAAATATTTTCCTGTAATAAGAAAGCAACAGGTATGTTGGAGAAATTAGATTGTGATTGTTATATAATAAAGTATAATAATCATTAGCTTGGATATACGGAGGTAGTTGATTATGGATAAAATTCAGTATAAAAAACTAACGGATTATGAAATTAGTAGAGAGATGTTTAATGGGTTTATTCGCAGACAGGTTGTGACAAAATGCTGGAGGAAAGAAAATGATGAGTGGGTGATAAAAGATGATCCATTTATAGATGATTGGGATGAAAAAGATTATGATATTTTAATTGGCTGTTTAAAAAATACAGTTTACAAAAATGGATTGGTTTATGCAGCTTTATGTGAGGGAAGGATTAGGGGATTCGTTTCAGTAGAGTCTGCGATATTCGGTGGTGAATATAAGTATATGGATTTGACAAGTATTCATGTTTCTGAAAATATGCGAAATAGAGGAATTGGGTCTGCATTGTTTAAGAAAGCAAAAGAATGGGCTAAAAGCAGAGGGGCAGAACACTTGTATATATCGGCACATTCTGCAGTTGAAAGTCAAGCATTTTATAAAAGAATGGGATGTGTAGAGGCGACAATCTATTGTAAAAAGCATGTAGAGGAAGAACCCTACGACTGTCAGTTAGAGTGTAAATTATAACGATGTTAGTTGTTGAGATGTTAATGGAATGTTTCACGTGAAACATTCCATTAATATCAATTACTAGTGGCTCAGAATTAGTAAATCAGAAAATGAACAGGATTATTTTATCTTACATATTAGTGAGATGTTACAGAAGAATAGAGACAAGGAGAAATAATGGAAATAGAAGAAATTAAATCTAATAAAGAGCAATATATGGAAGTACTTTTATTAGCTGACGAAGAAGTGAATATGATAAATAGGTATTTAAATAAAGGTATTATGTATCGCATATTAGATCCTAATTTACGGGCTGTATGTATCATTACAATGGAAAGTGATGAAATAATCGAAATAAAGAATATAGCTGTGTTACCAGAATATCGGAAAATGGGCTATGGAAAAAGTATGATTACATATATTATTAACAAGTATAAAAATGATTACTGTTTACTTCAGGTTGGGACAGGAGAAAGTGATTTAACGGTGCCTTTCTATGAAAAATGTGGTTTTACTTATTCTCATCGAATTAATAACTTTTTTATAGATAACTATAGTCATCCGATTTTTGAATGTGGTAACCAGTTAGTGGATATGGTATATTATAAAATGAATTTACATGTTTCACGTGAAACATTTGAGAAACTATATATAATTGCAAATGAAAATATGTAGGTGATGTAATATGTATGAAAAAGATTATATAATGAGAGTAATTAAAGAAATAGTTCGAACCTTAATAAAATTATTATTCAATATTGATACAGAAAAAGCAACGGATGAACTATTAAAAGATCAGAACTCAATAAATAAACTAAAGCAGCTCTTGGAAATGATTGAAAATGGACAAATTAACGAGGCAGAAAATGAAGTATACGATCTAATCGAGAGAGGGGATAGAGATCAAGAACAGATTAAATTAGCTATTCTATTTTATGCTTATCTTAATGATAAAGATGACGAATTTTTAATTAGTCATGCCTTTAGTAGAGAGGAAATTAAAGAAGGTCTGCAGAATATTGCTCGAAAGTGTGGAGTTGCGGGTTTGACTGAGTTATATTAGAATAAGACAAATGACAAACTCAGAGAAAATGTTCCACGTGAAACATTGAGATAAAAAAGGAATTGCTGTTAATGAAAACTATAATCATTGAAGGAAATACATGCTATTTATACGATCAAAAATTTGAACAGAATAGTCCTATCATTTATATAGGAATGCAAAAAGATAGCAAGGCATTGGCAGAAGAAATTAAAAATATTCTTATGAAAAATGCAAAAGATAGACATTACCTATTAGTATTCTATGAGATAATCGATTGGGATGCAGGATTTTCACCCTGGAAAGCAGAACTAAATAATGGTAAAAGAATATTTGCAGGAGAGGGAAAGAGAACCATACAATGGCTAGCTCAATGTATCAATGAAATAGAAAGTCAATATAAACTGTCCTCTAAGTACAATCATCATTTTGCAGCTGGCTATTCTTTAGCAGGATTATTTAGCATCTGGGCTTTATATGAAAGTGATTTTTTTAAAGGAGCTGCAAGTTGTTCTGGTTCATTATGGTATCCAGGATGGGAAGAATATATATTAAAGCGGATGCCTCCACTGCAAAGTCAGATCTATCTTAGTCTTGGAAAGAAAGAAGAGAAAACCAACAATTCGGTGATGTCACAAGTAGGAAATCGTACCCGCCTGCAATATCAACAAATACGTAAAGATTCATCCATATTGTCTATATTAGAATGGCATAACGGCGGGCACTTTCATCAAATAAGTTGGAGAATGGCTAGAGGAATTGAATGGTTGATATTACATACTGAGAAAAATTAAAGTATTGTTTCTATCACTTTTTTAGTACTCCATTATGTTCAAAGGCAATTTGCAAATTAGAACGCATGATTGAATCTCCTTTATATTGCTGCCACATCTATTCATAAGTATTCATTAATTTAAAGCACTGAGTTCTTGACATAGCCTGCAGTCATCAAGATAATAAAGCAGCTGCTGAATCAAGATTAAACAATAAAGATGTCCGAAGATCATCCAGATCTAGTTCTTCAAGCGTTTCCAGAAAAGTTATAGTTTCAGCTTGAGTAATTTTATATAATCCAAATAAAACCTCCGTTTTTTCTTCCAAAGAATTTGCATGTTGATAATCATGGCGTAATTCTTTTTCTGTATTCAGACTATAATACCCATAGGGATGCAAATGATGACGAACCAAATATATGAAATTCAGGGTCTTTTTCAGCAGCTATTTTAACTAGAGACTTAATATATTCTGCATGCTGGTCAGATAATGGTTTATAAATGGGATGACCTGAGCAGTCTGTAATGTAAGATGATGACATGATTAAACCTCCATTCTAATTAGAAATATTTACATTTATTGTAACATATAAAAAATTTCTATATACAGATAGTTTGGTATCAACTGTATATAGAAACATTTCAATTATAAATAGTGGTATTGTTTTTTATACTTTATTAACATATGAAAGGATAAAAGAAGTGCCATAAATTCTGCTACAGGAGTCGCCATCCAAATTCCATTTACTCCAAAGAGAGCAGGTAGAATCAGCATTGTAATCAGCATAAAGACAAAGGAACGTGAAAAGGCAAGAACTGCAGAAATAATACCATTAGAAAGTGCAGTAAACAACCCGCTTGTAAAAATATTAAATCCAATAAATAGTAATGCAATCGTGCAGAAATAATTACCAGTAACTGCAAGTTGAAAGACAGGATGATCTGGATGGGCAAATATAGATACTAACGGTTTGGTAATTACAAAGGAAAGAATTAATGTTGTAATGGAAATGAAAGCAATAACCTTTAGGCTGATTGTAATTAATTTTTTTAACTTGTCATGATTTTGCTCTCCAAAGTAATAACTCGCCATAGGAGCAGTACCATAAGAATACCCTGTATATAAAGAACTTGCAAACATCAGTACATACATAATAATAGTAATAGCAGCAACTCCATCCTCTCCCACATATTTTAACATTGTCCAATTGAAAAACAAAGTAATAATACCGGTTACCAATGCAGCTGCCATTTCTGAGCATCCGTTAGAAGCAGCATTAATTAAAACCTTTATTCGGCATTTAGGTTTCTTAAAATGAATCAAATTCTTTTTATTGCTGAATACAATCAATCCAACGACAGCAGTAATTGAATAGCCAAGCCCAGTTGCAATTGCTGCACCACCAATGCCAAGATTCAAAACAGCAATCAGCAGATAATCCAATACCATATTCGTAATACCACCGGAAATTGAGCAAAACAGAGATAAGGTAGATTTACCGGCAGCAATCATGTATAAAGTAAAATTATTCATTAAAAGGATCGGTACAGTAAATAAAAGATAGTGGCTTAAGTACTCATGGCAATAGCCAGCAACTTCAGGTGACAGATTCATATGGTTAAATAAAAACCCCATAGTCAAATAACCAACAAAACACATAATCAGTCCAACGACTACATTTACCAGGATCAAAAATGTAAAATCTTCTCTTGCTTCTTCATTTTTTTGTTCTCCGGTCTTTTTCATAATTACTGCACTTCCGCCGGTAGCCAGCATAGTGGATATAGCAGTTACAAGCTGAATGACAGGAGCGGCCAGGTTCACAGCAGAGAGCGCCTCCGTGCCAATCAGATTGGATACAAATAAACCGTCAACCATAGTATAGAAAGACATAAAAAGTGACATAACAATAGTTGGTACAGCAAATTTTAATACATTAATTAATGTTACTGGCTTATTATAAGCATTAGTCTCCATAGTTTCTTCTCCTTTGTTTTTATTTTTAGGCAGCCTTAGGCTGTCTGTTTCATTTATCATAAACCATACAGTAACTGTACAGTCAATAGGTAAAATAATAATTCAGTTAGGAACGTTCTATGGATAATATTAATAATCTGATGAACCATAATTTGGATAGATCTTATAGAAGCTGCTTTCATATAGCGGAGAAAAATTTATCATAGTTCGTAATTAATCAAAATAAGTACTTGTATTTATTTTTAATAAATTACGAACTACGATTTGATACTTTGATTTGAATTGTTGATGAATTTAGATTCTGCCGTTATTGTCACAATTAGATAAAGTATTATATGAAAAATACTTATGGGGATTTTAGACAATCCCCATAAAATATTCAACTCCAATAGCTACAATTACGACTAAAGCCGAAATAATAAAACCATGAATCATTGGAGCAATACCAGAACTTTTCATTTCATCAAAGCTGGTATTTAGCCCGATCGCTGCAAGCGCTGCGATCATAAGGAATTTACTGACTTCTTTCGCGGTCTCCGACCAGGCAATTGGAATCCAGCCTACACTATTAAGAATAGATAAAGCTATGAAACCAATGATAAACCATGGAAATACAGCAGACATATGAAAATCTGTTACTGCATCTTCCGCATTTGCATTAATACCTGCTTTTCTCTTCACATGAATATTTGTCAATGCGAATACAATTACTGTAGGAATAATGGTTAGAGTTCTGGTAAGTTTAACCATAGTTGCAAAATCCCCTGCCTGTTCCGTATAGGCATATCCTGCAGCAACCACGCTGGAAGTATCATTGACTGCCGTACCAGTCCAGAGCCCATAGGCCATATCAGATAATCCCATCCACCTTCCGATAATTGGAAACATAAGAATCATGACCATATCAAAGAGAAAAGTTGCAGACATGGAATAGGCAATATCATGATCCTTAGCATCGATTACCGGAGCAATAGCAGCAATGGCCGAACCGCCGCAGATACCAGTGCCAGCAGAAATGAGGTTGGATAATTTCCAATCCAGTCCCAACGCTTTGCCTATGAAATAACCGCCGCCAAAGCAGGTAATCAATGTAAAAAGCATAACAATTAATGATAGTTTTCCAACCTCCAGAATGGTATGGATACTAAGAGAGGCACCAAGAAGAATAATGCCGAACTTTAGTACACTTCTGGAAGTAAAGAAAAGGCCAGGTTCTGTAATAGCTGATTTAGGAAGAAGGCCATTAAGAAACATACCAATAAATAAAGCGATTACCGAAGCACCAATTAAATGAATCGGAAGTAGATGCTCCAGAAATACAGAAATTGCTGCAATTGCTAATGCAAATAAAAATCCAGGTACTATTTTAATCATTGTTGAAAAAGAACGATCTTTTGCCATAAAAATTCTCCTTAAGTAAATGATCTGTTTAATCATAAAATAACCCAAAAGATATTTTTTATGCAATCGAATAAAAATCATAATATGAATCAGATAGGATTAAAAACAATGTATTTTCACTTTATTGCAGATGAATTGATTTAATGCTATAATACAGATAATTAGTTTTAATAAAGAAAATGCGTCTAATAACAGAAATAATAAAACAAGGAGCGATACCTGATGGAAGAGCATAGAATTGCTGTGATATCTGATACACATGGTTTGCTGCGCCCAGAAATTGTCAATAGATTAAAAACTTGCGAAATAATTCTCCATGCCGGCGATGTCGGAAAGAACGAAACTTTGTCACAGCTGCAGGAGATTACCAATATATATGCAGTATGCGGCAATGCAGATAAGGAACTGGCAGACAGGCTGCCGGAAGAAATACAGATAGAAATTTTTGGTTTTCAGATCTATATGATACATAATAAAAAAAGCATGAAAAAGAATCTGTCAGATTTAGATTTTGTAATCTATGGACATTCCCACAAGTATGAAGAGAGAAAACAGGAACCGATTACATTTTTAAATCCAGGAAGCTGCGGACCAAGGAGATTCCGTCAGCCAGTTACTATGATGCTGCTTACTCTCTACGAAAACAAACATCAGTTCTGTATTGAGAAAATAGATTGCACTCCAACGGCACCAATACAAGATGGACCATTTCCTCAAAAAGATATGCATAAATTAATAAAGAAGGTTATAAAAGACACAGATGCCGGTAAACAAATTGCAGACATTGCCTTACGCAATCAGATTAATGAAGAATTAGCCGAACAGATTTGCCGGATATATGTAACCCATCCGGGAGTAGATGTAGATGGTATTTTAGACCGGATGGAACGTAAGAATTTATAAGGACGAATTAAGAAAAATGTATAGAAGGGTTGAAGGATTTCTTATAGAATGGTAAAATGAACAAATAGGATTCTCGTATAATTATGAACAGCAAAGGACAGCCACTATGAATAACCATGAAATCATAAAAAAATTAAATCAAACACTGCATTATCTGCGTGAAAGAAAGAACTATTTATTTCATCAGATTGAGCAGACCAGACAGAATCTGGAAAATATAAACACGGAGATTCAGGAACAGGAAACTTACATGGAATTAGAAAACCAGAAAGAACAGCAGGAAACCAATATTTTTAATCTCTATGATACAACCAATAAATATGCAGAAGAGCGCAAAATTTTAGCTGGTAAAATAGCAGAAATGAATGTAGAGAAGAACAAATTCGGAATACTGCTGGATGCTTTGCAGAAAGAATTTAATCAGGTTAATGAACAGATCATCTCGAATCAAATACTTGTCAAACAGTTTTCAGAGCAACACAGCAGTAGTCGAAAAGGCGAAAAGAATAAACACAATCACATGGCAAAAGAACAACCAGAACAAAAGAATCAATATGCCGATCTGGCTGACCGTCTGGAATTCTGTTTAGGAATTCTGCAACTAGACAAAGAAAGGTGCAGTCTGGAGCTGCAGAGTATCATCCAGGAACTAAAGAGTATGTAGAACATTCTACATAAAAATCTTTAAATATAAGATTACATATAGATTATTCAATAAAAAAGTGATATAATGAGATACTGAAAACTGTCTATGTAGAAAATGAAAGTAGATAGTATTAAGAACCAGAGAACGGAAAGTATACATGCAGCAATGTGAAAGGAATATCACATGGAGAGAATAATTGCAATAACAAACCAGAAGGGCGGAGTAGGCAAGACAACAACAGCTATTAATTTATCCGCTGCACTGGCTGAAATGGGGAAAAAAGTCCTGACGATAGATATGGACCCTCAGGGAAATACGACAAGTGGACTGGGATTTAACAAAGAAGAGATCGAGAATACGGTATATGAACTGATGATCGGCGAGTGTAAGGTAGAGGACTGTTTGAATACAGGCAGCATCGATAATATTACGCTGATTGCTTCCAATGTAGATCTGGCGGCAGCAGAAATTGAACTGATAGGTATTCAGGATAAAGAGTACATACTAAAAAAAGAAGTGGATCAGATTAAAGATGACTATGATTATATTATCATTGACTGTCCGCCTTCTCTCAATATGCTGACAATTAATGCACTGACCACAGCTACTTCCGTAATCGTGCCGATTCAGTGTGAATATTATGCTCTGGAGGGTTTAAGCCAGCTGATTCATACAGTAGAGCTGGTACAAGAACGCCTGAATTCTGAATTAGAAATAGAAGGCGTTGTATTTACCATGTATGATGCCCGGACTAATCTTTCCCTGCAGGTGGTAGAGGATGTCAAAAGTAATTTGAAGCAGGCCATTTATAAAACTATCATACCAAGAAATGTCCGGTTAGCAGAAGCACCAAGCCATGGACTCCCAATTAACTTATATGATCCCAAATCAGCTGGAACTGAGAGTTACCGTTTTCTGGCAGAAGAAGTAGTGAATAAAGGGAAGGAGGACTCTGAATGGCAGTAAAGCGAGGTCTGGGAAAAGGACTGGATGGACTGATAGGTGGTTCTGCCTCAGATAATAAAAAGGCAGAAGCAAAAGAAGGACAGAAGGCAGGCGGTCCAACCATGGTGAAGCTGGCAATGCTGGAACCAAACCGCCAGCAGCCAAGAAAATATTTTGATGAGGATTCATTAATTGAATTATCTGAATCAATTAAAAGAGTAGGAATTATCTGTCCTCTTTTGGTACAGAAAAAAGGCGATTATTATGAAATAATAGCCGGAGAGCGCAGATGGAGGGCATCGAAACTGGCTGGCTTAAAGGAGGTTCCGGTTGTAGTCAAAGATATGGACCAACAGGAAACCTTAGTAACAGCTCTGATTGAGAATATACAAAGAGAAGGGTTGAACCCCATTGAAGAAGCGCAGGCCTATAAGTCTCTAATAGATGAATACCAATTAAAACAGGATGAAGTAGCAGAGCAGGTAGGTAAGAGCAGAACTACCGTTACCAATACTATGCGCCTTCTGAAATTGGATGAGCGGGTTCAACAGATGCTGATTGATGATATGATTTCGATGGGTCATGCGCGTGCATTACTAGCAATCGAAGACAAAGAACAGCAGTTCGAAGTAGCGGGCCGGGTCTTTGATGAGAAGCTAAGTGTACGGGATATTGAAAAAATTGTGAAAAAGCTGCAGAAAGAACCAAAAGAAGAGCCAGCAAAGAATCAGAAAGAAGAAGACTATGGATTTATATACAAGGATCTTGAGGAAAAGATGGCTTTTGTCATAGGAACCAAGGTTCATATTAATAATAAATCAAAAGGCAAAGGAAAGATAGAAATCGATTATTATTCCGATAATGAACTGGACAGAATTATGCAATTAATAATGTCCATAAGATAAAGGGGAAAAAGATCATGGAAAACAGTTTATTGGCCAAAATGGCCGATATAGGAGTAGACCCGGTCTTTATACTGATTGGGTTAATTATACTAATTATCATTTTATTTGTATTATTAATAAAATCAAAATCACGTATTAAGAAAATCGAAGAGAAGTACGAAGCATTTATGCGGGGAAAAGACGGAGAATCCTTAGAATCTGTGATACTGACCCGGTTTGATGAGATTGACAAATTGAAACGATCGGATGTAAAAAAGACAAAGGCATTAAATGATATTATAGAGAATCTGGATTCAGCATACCAGAAAGTGGGTATTATCAAGTATGATGCATTTAATGAGATGGGTGGAAAATTAAGTTTCGTACTGGCACTTTTAACCAAAGAAAATGATGGTTTTATTCTAAATGCCGTACATAGCCGGGAAGCCTGTTATACATATGTAAAAGAAATAGTAAAAGGTGAATCTTATATACCGCTTGCTGATGAAGAGCAGCAGGCTTTAGAGGAAGCCGTCAAATCCGATAATTATATGATGGAATAGATGAGTCAGTTTCCCTCAATAACAAATAGAAAAGAGGTGGGACTATATGCATAGATACCTGCGGGCAGTAGGATTTAGTAAAATTACCAAAAAACATGTTCTGGAAGAAATATTAGAAGCCATAATAGACGGACCTGATCGGAAAATTATAGATGGTGGAGAAGAAACCGTATTTTCTCAATTAGAAAAATGCTGCGGAGAAGATTTTGGAATCAGCATCTGTGGAGAATATGATGAAAATGGGAATTTCAAAATGGATTACTATTATCCATTCTGTTATGGATATGGTATCACTACATATGAGCAGCCAATTGTAGAAAGGCATGCAGATAAAGAATCCTATGCCGGTTTATGCGATGATTTTCGTGTAGGAATCTCGATTATTTTTTATGTAAACAATACAGCAGAATATAAGAGGAGCCAGAATAAAACAGAGATCAATGCAGTAACATTAACCGGACTTTCTACAAAAGGAAGAATTTTGCTTCCCATTAATAAAACAGAAAAGCAGAAAAAGGCTGAAAAAGATGCCGTTCAGCAGCGAAGTCAGCTGCTTATGGCAGCTAGACAGGGCGATGAAAGTGCAATAGAAAGCTTGACATTAGAAGAATTGGATATTTTCAGTATGGTAGGAAGACGGATAGTCAATGAAGATGTATTGTCAATCGTAGAATCCTATTTTATGCCGAAAGGAATTGAGTGTGACCAATATACGATTCTAGGAGAGATTCTTGACTTCCGCCTTGAGCAGAACCGTTTTACCAAAGAAAAGATCTATATTATTACAGTCAATTGTAATGAAATGATATTTGATGTCTGCATCAATCAGCTGGATTTGATGGGAGAACCAGAGATTGGGCGAAGACTAAAAGCGAATATCTGGCTTCAGGGGACATTACAGCTAGTAAATTAATTAATGTTAATTTACAAAAATGTAGAAAATTGTAAAAAATAGTAGATAAAGAATGGTAAATATGGTATTATTAACTAGACGAGCAAAAGGTTTTATTGGTTGGTGGATAAATCATGAAAAAAGTAAGTGAAAAGGCGCTACTAGTAGTCGGACTGGGAGTTGCTATTCTGGTATTATACATAACCGGAATAGGCTGTCTGATAAAGTGGATCACCGGGGTTTCCTGTGCAGGCTGCGGCATGACAAGAGCTGTATTATCGGCCTTGCAGTTAGATTTCAGGGAAGCCTTTTATTATCATCCGCTGTTCTGGATGCTGCCAGTAATTCTTATATTTTATATATTTTGGGAAAAGATACCCGGGAAAATAAAATATGGAATTACCTGGATAATGGTTATTGCTCTTATGGGCATATATATTATCCGCCTGCTTAATCCTAATAATACAGTTGTTACGATTGATATTAAAGACGGATTAATAGCCGGCATTTTTAATTTTTTCAAAAATTTGGGAGGTTAATATGAGAGTAGAAGAGAATAGAAACCTATTGACAGTTATTTTACTGACGATTGTTACTTGTGGTCTTTACAATTACTATTTCTTGTATAGCATTGCACGAGATATGAATGTGGTATGTGAAGGCGATGGAAAACAAACTGGTGGTATGGTACAATTTATATTATTGTCCTTTATCACTTGCGGTATTTATTCATGGATCTGGTATTATGGAATTGGAAATAGAATGGCAGAGAATGCACCGCGTTATGGACTGACATTTTCAGAAAATGGAACTACAATTCTGATGTGGCTGGTTTTAGGAAGCTGTTGTTGTGGTATTGGTATATTTGTAGCAATTCATATTTTATGCAAGAATATGAATGCACTTGCACATGCATATAACAGTAGCCGTTTTTAATTAGAAAATGTTTCTGCCAATTGAATAGAAAGCCCGTTTCGTTATTAGGCTGCTGCTGATGGATGGACATTAGCAGCAGTTGTTATTATAGAAAGAATGCTGTAAAATCAGTATGGAAAATTTGTGAAAAATTCAATAGAAAATTTGACAATTTAGTTTTTTTTTGCTATACTTATTTTATTCTGCACTATAAGTGATAGAGATACTATGATAGTTGTCGCTATAGCTCAGCTGGATAGAGCGACCGCCTCCTAAGCGGTAGGTCGGAGGTTCAAATCCTCTTAGCGACGCTGAAAACATCGCCGAAAACATTGATTTTTCAAGGTTTTCGGCGTTTCTCATTTTCCAAATAAATTTGAACTCATAACAAATACTCTTTTGAAATGAAATTAGATGCCGTTACAAAATATTTGGAGACTTGTTAACCAAGTAGTCTTATTGACTACATCATTATTATACTAGGAGATGAAAAAGCATGGCATCAATCGTAAAGTGAAAAACCCTCTATTCCGTAGTCTAAACCTATACGGATGAAAATGGCCTAAAATGGGAGCTGATGTCAAGGAATCCCGTACAAAATGCTACTCTCCTGAAAGAAGAACACAAGGAGCGTGACATCTGGGCAGTCGAAACCCTTGTTTAAGGCATTGGAGGTTTGTGATGATAATCTGTCACTGGCATTAAACCTTGCTTTTTCCTGTTCCCTGCATATGGGCGAGATGCTTGGTCTGACTTGGGATTGCATTGATATTTCAGAAAAGAGCATCAAGAACGATTGTGCTTACATTTTTGTAAATAAGGAGCTGCAACGTGTCAACTGTAATGCTTTGGAGCAGTTAGGTGAAAAGGGCGTAATGTTCAAGTTCCCGCCTACGGTGGCAAGCACTCATACCGCTCTGGTACTGAAAGAGTCAAAGACAAAGACCAGTATCCGAAAGATTTTCCTGCCTAAGACGGTTGCGGAAATGCTCGTGAAAAGGCAGGACTTGAAAGAGTATCATAAGAACGATATAGCCAAGTATAAGAAAATTTATGAAAATAATTTTTCCTACCTAAAAGTATTGTCTGAAATAAATTATACGAAAAATAATCAGAGACTTATGATACTTACCATTATCATTTCGATTGCAGCAATATTCATTAGTGTTTTGACTGCTTAAAAATACAGGCGAGATGAGATTATAGCTATCTCCATAGAAAAATGTGTGATATACTGTAAAAGCAAACAATAAGCGTACATAAAACTTGGTATTCCGATTTAGAATTACAAGTTTAAGGATATATGAAGCAGCAGAACTTGAAGTCGCAAATTGTGATTTCAAGTTACTCATAGTTTTGAAGTTCCAATCTGGCATTTCAAAATAGAAAGGGCGATAAAGATGGCTGAT
>JAAVZI010000010.1 GCA_022791575.1 Lachnospiraceae bacterium | reverse complement strand
TTAGGAAAAAATTCCTTAAATTCTCCGTATAACTGAGCCGCTAATGTCTTGTTATGTGCTATAACAAGCGTTGGTTTATTTAATTGCTGGATGACATTTGCCATCGTAAATGTTTTACCTGAACCAGTGACACCCAGAAGGGTCTGGACCTGGTTGCCTTCTTTGAAGCCTTTGACCAATTCGGCGATGGCCTGGGGCTGGTCGCCTGTGGGGGCGTATTGCGATACTAATTCAAAATGATTCATAAAAACAATCTCCTCAAAGACAATAGTGGTTTATCTATAAGAGCTTGATGACCTCGTAATCAATATTGGTTCTGAAAAACTATAACCACTCTCTGCATTGTCATAGTATTGATACCGTCTCAAAACCTGCATAATATCCCGCAATTCAACATCTGCTTTCGGTCCAATCCATATTTCTCTCACAAAATTTTCTTTAATATTTGAAAAACATAATTCTCTATAGGAAATTAATTTTCCATTAGCTATCCTATATTTAGGTTCTGCAAATATCATACTTCCAACTTTCAATTCGCGACCAAATGGGTATGAATTTAATACCAATCGCCATTCTTCTTCCTCTGCAAAGCTGGGATGTTTGTAGCGAGAAAATTCCGTTCTGTAATTAGTATTTAACTCTAATGCCGTATGTCCAACTCCTGTTTCTTCCATTCTCTTCAAATTTTCTTTTACAACTCGTTCTACACACCTTTCTTGTTCATTCTTATCATAAATCACTTTAGCAAATCCCAAATTATAATTCTTTAGTTTAACTAATTGCTCAAGCACTTTTTTATTAAATCCTATAGCTATCCCTTTTCCATCGTCCGCATACCCTCTCCATTGACTAAGACAGTCTTCTTTTTCTGAAAAGCAAGCAACATATGTCAACATCGAATCATGCATATCAGAATTCATTTCATATCCCATTTCCCATGCATGCATCGCCTCTGTATCGGCTTCTATTTCTTGCTCAATTCTTTGTTTAATCTGATTCCTAGCATAAATACATTCAAAATCATCATTTGATTTACTAATATCTGACATCCACAAAGATGCATTCTGTATAATACCCAAAAATCCTTGAAGCGTACAATAATGATAAACTATATCCGGCTTTTCTTTCTTCATGTTCTACCTCTCCCATAATTTTTATTTCAAGTTCATTGTTTCATACTTTTCCCTTCAAGTATCTCTCTACTTCCCGATCAAACTCCGAAATATACTGTCTATCCTGTTTTACACGAAATGCCTCATATTCCTGTTCCGCCTTTTTCATGGCTGTTTCATGTGATATCTGCCCCTTTCCGGCCAGCACTTCCCGTCGATTATTCACCAAAAACTGATTCGTTTGTTCCACCCAGTCCTGCATACTCATTAAAATCTCATCTTCTGCCATCAGCTCAGCATAATCAATAAACATCGTTACCAGCCTGTTTAAATGGGACAATTCCTTTTCATTTAAATAATTTTTGGCAATACCTATATCTCGTTTTAACACTTTACCATTTGGTGCATCCTTCCAGGTTGTTAGCCCCATAGCCGGCTTTTCTGAGTCTTACGCGTTCATATATCAATTCAGCCGCTGTCTTTCCTGTAACTGCAAAGTGAAGCTTATTCTGAACAAATGCATAAAAATTCTTTGTGATTTCACTGTTTTTATCATAATCATAACTACACTGCTCAAATATATCCGTGATTTTTTGATAGGCTCTGCGTTCACTTGCCCTGATTTCCCGGATACGTTCCAATAATTCATCAAAATAGTCTTTTCCAAAGGGTTTGCTATTTTTCAACATATCATCATTTAATACAAAACCCTTAATAATATATTCTTTTAATGTTTTTGTTGCCCACTGCCGAAACCTGGTAGCCTTTTTTGAATTTACACGATACCCTACAGCAATAATCGCATCCAAATTAAAACATTTTAGTTTTCGGCTAACATTTCTTCCTCCTTCATTTTGAACTACCGAGAAAAACTCGGTAGTTACTTCTGCGTCTAATTCCTCTTCTTTATAAATATTTTTTAAATGCAATGAAATATTATCTGCTGTACAATCAAATAATTCTGCCATTGCTCTTTGCGTCATCCAGAATGTTTCTTCTTTAAAAATAACATTTACATAAACATTTGTATCCTCTATCTGATATAAAATAATCTCATGCTCCTGCATAGACACCCACCTCTCTAAATTATATAACATAATATTTCCGAACAACAAATAATAACTCTCATCCATATGATGTTATATAGCCCATTACATGAATCCAGGTCACAAACTCCCCCATCCGCCTAGTGTTATTTCGTCCATAATCCCCCATCTTGTCCACATAATACGGTACAATCAACACCAAATAACACTAAATAATGCAGTTTTCACCCTGTCCTCAAATTAGGAGACAAAATACTCCACTGCATTCTCAGAGAAGAACTCTTTAAACTCTCCTATAACTGGGCCGCCAATGTCTTATTATGTGCAATGATAAGGGTTGATTTCTAAATCTGCTGAATGATAGTGACCAGTGTAAAGGTCTTACCCGAACCTGTAACGCCCAGCAAAGTCTGGAATAGGTTGCCTTCTTTAAAACCTTTCACTAAGGTTTCGATTGCCTGCGGCTGGTCGCCAGTGGGCTTGTATTCACTGTGTAATCTAAACTCCATGGGAGCAATTCACCTCCAAATGTTATACCCATTCGGACATCCCACAACACATGTTCTGCGTGCAGGTAGACTACGTCCGTCAAGATATAGTAACAAAAGTTCGCCTATAAGGTAAAGTCTCGTTGTGGCACATTCTCTGTTTTTCATCCAAAATCTCTCACGACGAATACTGGTTACCTATTTCATATTACAGGACATAAAAAAACTTGATAAAGCCAGATAAAAATCGTATCACATCAAAATATTTTTTCTCATTTTAAAAGACATTGATTCGACATATGACAGCAAATCTCTAATGTCAACATTATACCACAACCATTATAAAATGTACAGAGGCTATTGAACATATGTTCTTTTTATTTATCTCTTTGTACACGAAAACAGGAGCATTCCGATATAACAGAATACTCCCTTGTTTTTTATCACTTCTTTTATATATCCACTTCCGATATTCTTACATACCTTCCTCTTCATAGCTAAAATCTCTTCCATAGAATAATCTGACTGCTCATACTTTTCTTTTGTATAGTCACCCTGTCCGCCATCATCCTATCCTTCCAGATCCCTTGCCATCCCAACAGTACCTAACACCTCATGCAAAGTCTCTGTTTAGCCACTAAAACATCCGCCACAATTTCTACACTCGCTAAATGCAGGATGACAAAGGCATCTACATTTGACTGTTTTCTTATTCGGATGGCTTTTTTCTCTATTTCATCAGACACTTTTATCCTATCCATATTCCGCACATGATAAACTCTTGCAACTCTCTTTTTCTTTTCATAACTCTTTATTTTTTATATTTGACTAATCATCAAACAAATGATTGTAACAACCGTAGTCTAAATATACTTTTAGAATCGTTAACCCCCAATTCCCATACTGGAATAAGTATAACAGCATATTACCTTAAAAATCCCTTATATTTATATATCCCAAAACAGATCATATTCTTATACTTCTACTATTGCATACCAGACATACTTATACCACTGAACTTCGTATATCCGTATTTCCTTATTCCCTTATGTAATTTGCAATTATCATAAACTACTCCACCCAGGCACCCAGTTGAATCAATAGATCTTTTGTAAGCTTGGATAATGGTCTGTTACGAACATACTCTTCACGATCAGAATAGGAATATAATGTTTCCGCTATCTGTTTTTCATCGGTAAAAATTGCTGCAAAATTTTTTAATAAATTTTCTTTATGTGTTTCTGCATAAATATACCTTTTTCGTATTAGTTCTTTTACATATTCTTTCGAATGATTATATTTCTTTTCTAAGTGAAAGATTTCCTTAGAATTCTCCATTCTTTCACTTAATGCTTTCCCGTTTCTGGCACATAATTTAATTTTGAAATGATCGGATATCCCCTGCCAGACAGTTGAATCGAATCTTTTTTTCTCTATATCCTCAATGGGTTCCTCAAATACAAGATCATGCGTATCACTATTATCATACATTTCTATCCGAAACTGATATTCGTTTTCTTCCTGGTCATAAAATGGATAAAAAGTTCTCTTTATAGAATCCGATTTCTCATGATTACATACCTTGCAACTTGGTACAAGATTAAAAAAGGATAGAGCAAGTGCCGGTATTTCTTCCTTTGCGTAATGATGATCCAAATCTCCTTTAAAATACGCCTGCTGTCCCTTCTCCTGCCTGACAACATAATTTTCTATAAAATTGCGGTTGCAGTAAGGACAAACTTCAACTCCAATTAATTGAATAATTTTAGCCAGCTTAATTGTCTGACGATAGCGTTCATAATTTTTGAATAGAAAATCTTTTGTACGTTGCTGGATCTTTTTCTTATAAGTAGAAATCACATAAGTTTCATCTGACAAATCATCAAAAATAAATGTTGTAATCGGCTCTCTCCATAAGTTACTTTTCATAATCGAAGGATCTGTTTTGAAAGCCTTTTTCCAGTTATCATATTCCGTATCTGATAAAAATATCATTTGCCGAAACACAAGATCATGTTCCAGAACCTCCACCAATTCATAAATTCTGTCTTTTCTAAAAAACCATTTGCACCAAAGCTGTTTTATCTCGTTTAATGAATGATGACTAATTCTGATTCCTATCATATGAACGCCCCTCTAACTGATCCAAAAATTCTTGTACCTTTTGTTTATCATTGTGATTTGTGATCATTTCCAGAATATTCTGTTTATTATTTAGTAATTTTAGTTTTTCCTTTTTTTCATTCAAATTCTTTTTTAGCACGCTCCGAATGACAGCTTCACCGATCTGGTCAATCAACGCTTCTATTTTTGCAATGTTTTCATTATCATAAGCAGCCAATTGATCGATTTCATTTGCCAGATTATTCAACTTCCTTGTTATAAATTCACCAACTGTATTTTCCATAAAAAACTGATTTTTCATCAAATCATAGATATTGGCTCCTAAACAACTGGTTCCGTTACTCATATCCATCCTTTGTATCATCAGCCGCCTATCTGAACCCAGCCTCTTCAACAAAAAAACATTCGATGGCAAAATATCTGACAACAAATAGGGAGAATGGGTAGACAGCATTAATTGAATATCACCTGCAAATTCCTGGTGTTCTAACGCCTGCACCATGATTTCTATAAATCTCCTTGACCATTCCGGATGCAAAGCCTGATCTGGTTCATCCATAATTAAAATCAACAATTCCTTTTCTTTATTTCCGATGATACTGTCTCTTATTTTGGCAATGATATCTATAAAGCGTTCTTCTCCCTCTGAGAGTTGAGCAAAGTCTACTTTAAATTTATTGCCAATATCTGAATGCCAGTCCTCTTTTATTTGTTCCCAATGACTAAATTTCTCCAGATATTTTTCCAAATAAGGGTTTGGACTCTCATTTACAAGAAATTCAATTCCGTCCTTTTGAAAATATTGCTCAGGTATGCCAAACATTTCCCCGATCATTTGCTCCAATATATCCACATAACCAAAATCTGTATTCTCTTCTACTTCATGTATCCTGCTCCCCACATACCTTGCTAATATTTTTAAACAAGATCGATTGATTTCCCCAAATTTTTCTTTCAGATATAAAATCACTTTTTTTACCCGTGATAATTCTTCACCAAAATCTGCCGGCTCCCCCAATCGCTCATAAGAACTATCACTTGACTGCAGATTCATAATATATTCTATATCACGCATTACATCAGCTTCAACACGCTCTGTTCGGCCTCTTTTGGTTCTCCTCTCATCCTTGCACAAAGGATATAAGTCATTTACGAGCATATCCAGTATATATCTTGCATATAAATCTATGATATACTTCTCTTTTCTTGATGTTTCCTTTACCTGGGTATTCTGATTGGAAAATATATTAATTCTTACCCATAGAGGCAGCATTTTCTGGATCTCCTCTACTGTATCCTCATACTGATCTCTATAGTACTCATCCGATCGTTCTAAATAATTATAATCTATTTCATCATATAGAATCACTTTTACCTTATCCAGATCAAAACCCTCAATTTCATTTTTTATACACTGGCATATACTCAAATACTTGGTATAAACATTAGAATACGGATACATTTTTCTTTCAGCAATATAATCTTCTTTATTGTGATTATAAATTCCATATCGCTCATTTCGCGAACTATACCTATAACTTTCATTAAGATAGGCATATCCCATCATATCACTTAACTTTTCTCCGTTTGATATATAATTAAAAAAATGTTTTCCAATACTGATAAAATGTCCATCATTATATTTAAATACAAGGCCTATTGATGTTTTTTCCTTATCATATCTATCATCATCACCGCCTCGATCATAATTGGTAAACATATCATAAAATACATTCGAGCCTAATACCTCAATTCCAAATATTCCCTGCCCCTCGTCATCCTTTCCAATATAATATAACAATAAATATTCATCAGTTACTTTATTTTTATCAGCCGAACTTATAAGCCTGTCCCGCCTCTTCATTCCAAAAATATCTAATACAGTGGTTTTTCCTGAACCATTTTTACCGACAAAAACAGAAAGATTCTTTATTCCATTTCCATAAAAATCGTGGAAATAATTCTTTTTTTCCTGCACTGTGAGAATTTTATTTTCTAAACGGACTGCAAAATTATTTGACAAAGGTATACTCTGTTCATATATGTAATCTCCAAATTTTTTTATGTAAGCAAAAATTAATTCCATTTTCCCCTCCTATTATGCTCTCTGTTATTATGCTCCGCAATAAATTAATACACTTAAACTACTGGTTTCGAATTTTATTATATTATTATACTATATTTTCTCCCACAAACCAAAGTCATATTGCAAACGTTGTTCATCACTTTCATACATAGTGGTTAACCAATTAAATACTTAACTTACAAAAATGAATCGCTGCCTATATTATTCATTATAATAAATCATGCAAAAAAAGTACAGACCAAACAAACATTTGTTCTGCACCTTTCAAAAATATTTCTCAATTCCATTCCCCTCTGTCCTAGAACCCCCAGCCGGCTATTCCATTTACCATCATTCTCTACCTTCTTTTTCAACGCCAACCATTTTAAAATCTACTGCAAAATCCGCACATTTCCCCAAAAGCCATTTTGCTGCAATCTGCACTATAGCAGAGCCTCCAAATCACGCCGTCCTTCACATCCCCGTCCGTTCTGCCCACATAAAATAACGGCGTCTGCCCATAACCATCGCGGAAATTCAGATTGGCCCCCTGCGCCATGCTATTTCCTCCCAGGTGCTGGATTAGTCATATTCCATACTTATAAATTGAAAATCATCGGTTTTATTCAAGCGGTCAATGGCTTGTTCTTTGATCCGCTCTTCTATGCTGTTCAATGCATATTGGAAATACTGAAACAAATCCTCACCAACGATACATTTTACCATGACAATCAAGGTAGTATTATCTCCCTCAACCATCATATCACATGGATAATTCCCCGGATAATCACCGCTATCCTTATATCTGGGATAATCTTTCTCAATCTGCTCTCTCTGCGCAGCTGTACCGAGCTTTGCATGAATATCCATAGCGTCCCGCTCATAGTAATATTCCACAAAAAGTCTGGCGATTGTATCTGTGCATTTACAGATGTTTTCAACCATGGTATCCGCCGTTTCCAAAGCGAAGCTTCTGATTTTCTGTCTAGCATCCTCATCATCCGTATAATGGATATACACTAAAACTGGATCGTCCGCAATCTGGGCGGAAATCTTTTTCAACTGCCCCGTTTTGTCGTATACCGCATGTACGGTTTCCAAAAATTCCTCTTTCGGGATTCCATATAAATTAAATTCGCGCTGCTCCTCTCCAACTGGTACATAATAGGTAAGTACATCGCCATAGGTATCGTGATCAAATTCAATCGCGTCCTGATCCGTGTCAGGCAGCTCATCAATCTTGTATATCCCCTCTTTATACTGTATTGGAATCTTACATAATGATAGTGTAAGCATTGCCTCCATCCTTTCTCAATCCATGATCCAATAAAATGTTTCAACTCTAACTTTTATTTTATTGTAGCATAGAACCAGATGGAGGACAATCACACATAAAATGAATTTTTAAATAGACTGGTTAGATATTTTTCCTGTCTCTCTGCCATCAGCCAAACGCCAGAACAAATGTTCTGCCTTTCACCTCAGCTTCCAGCTCTCTGGTATATTTCTCCGCAACTTCTCCGGCATATTCCATTGCATTTTACAGGGCATGAGAAGCCGTCTCTCTATCCTTTTCTCAATCGCCAATATCCGTATGGCCCTGCTCAAACTCCCACTGCAGGCCATATTGATCGATAAAATAAAAATATTTTGTATTTCCTAAAATATCCGCCGCTTTCTGTTTTGCCTGTAAATCCTTTTCTTTCTCCTGGTCCAAATAATGAAAATCAGAAGGCTCTGTTTTACTGATCTGAAATACCTGATAATCATTTGTCGTATTGATCAGCGTAACGTCCGGCTGCGCCTTTATATATGCAAAGGCTTCTTCGATATTCGTGATTTTCAGCGCAACATGTCTTGCACCGCTGATATCATTTGCCGCAAAGATCACTGGCTCTTTCCGCCCCTGTGGGTTGTGGTAACACATAAGTTCCAGCGTAAGGCGGGTTCCCGGCACATCCATAAAGCCGATGGAAACATCGCCCTCCTCTGCTTCCTCAATAAACCCTCCTGCCTGAAAGAAGCCCTTGTTCTTCCAGTGGGGAATATACTGAACGGCAACTGCACCTAAAATCCTTTCGTAATACGCAAATGCTTTTTCTACATCATCCACAAAAATACATACATGTGATAATCCTATAAAATTCGGTTTTTCCATTTGAATCCTCCTATCGTTCTGCTTAGGCAGACGTTCCTTTCCTTTTTATCTTTTAACCGCCGGATTGCCGCAAGTCCTGCTGCTTCCGTACGGCAATATTATATAATAAAAAAAACCACAAAAACAGTGGTTTGGCATATTTGACCGATTTTTAGGCATATTTCGTCAGAGAACAATCTGCAGAACAACCGGATAGGGCTGACAGCCGAAGCAAGGTAAGAGAACAAAACCGCTGAAGCGGCGTTTATAACGCCGCCTGCTGTCCGTTATATTTTTCTTTGGCATGCCAAACATACTCTGAAATAAAAAACTGTAATCGGTTATTCTTGGCATAGCGCTCTCCTCCTTCCTATCTAAATTGCCTCCCTTTTTTACATTTGATTGGTTATCCTATTTACCATCATAATGACGCAAATCATTGACCGCAGGAGCACAATTCTTTTGTTTGGCCTGTAAATGGAAACCATTTCGACAATACAGAGGTTCTCTGCTTTAAAAAAGTTCTTCAAACGCCCGGATACAGCTCTGTGAAGAGGAACGGTCGAGGACTGCGAAAATGATTTGGTCAAATGTATGGCTGAAATCCGTTTCCAACAGTTCTTTCCACCATGCCGCAATCTGCTTTGGGTCATTGCGGAATACGCCGCAGCCGTATGCGCCCAAAATTAAATGTTTGCATTTTTGTTCGGCAAAAATCACCAGCGACAGCTTCATGCGGCGTTTCATAATCCGCTCTGCTTCTTGTACATTTTCCCCTTTTAACCGAACCTGGCCCATGTTGACTGCGGGAAGTGTTAGTACCGAAGCGGTCACCGGCTCGGCCAGCAGCTGGAATCTGCCGTCGCGGAAAAAGGCCACATCCGGGGAGTAAATCGCATGGTCGGTATACATCATTGTCTGGCAGAGGCGATTGTTTTCATAATATTCTTTATGAACGGTCAGTGTTTTATAGAGGCAGCTTGAGGCGGCAAGACTTTCTTCCTGTGCCATTGCGCCGTTTAAAAAGCCGCCGCCCGGATTTTTGGCGCTGGCGAAATTTAATACGGCAATCTCCTGCTTGCCTTCTGCGGACAGTTTTAGTATCGCGTCAACCGTTGAACCATTCCAGACGCGGCAATAGTCTTCGGGCAGTTCTTCTTTGGGGGTGTGGTTTGGCTGCTGGTAAGCCTGCAAAAGCGCTGCGCCCTGTTCTGGCGTCAGTAACCTGCTTCCTTTTACTGAATGTTCTAATTGGTCGCGGATTGCTACCTTTTTATTGTCTATTTCATAATATCCCTGTTCCATAATGGCCACGGTTTGTCTGGCAGTTGCTTTTCGGTCCATAGAGTTTCCCTCCTGTTATTTCACATTTTATTTCTCTTACTTTTTCTTGCTGGCGTCTGCATTTATGTAAGCGACTGTTTCCATTTTAGAGAATGGCTGTATTTTTTTCTTTTAAAATATGAGCCAGCTCGTTTATCGTCCGGCCGGACAGATATTCCTTGTAAATGCTTTGATTCCTGCATTCCAGCTCCCACCGATAAGGGGTCTTGGTGCCCCAGCCCTGCCGATTTTCCTGCTTTCTTGGAATATACAGGTTTGTTCCGTCTACATAGCGTTGTATCAGCTCGATCACTTCATCAGGCAGAATCTCTTCTGCTCTTATATAGCCCATGTATGCCTCCTAAGATTAGATTTCCAGGGTCAGCATTGGCTATAACAAGTTCTTCTTAACTGCAATAGCCAGTGCTATTTGATACTAAATTCTGTCATTTCTATATCTCCTCTCTGAATGTTCTCTTTTTATCCTATCACTGTCGTTTTGCTATGTCAACTGCCTCAACATCTATCCAATCAATTATGTAAACTTAAATTTTCAGCCGGCTGATTCTCCTTTTGAAAATCAGCCGGCTGTATGGAATTGGTTGATGAAATCGGTTATTTCTTCCTTTACTGCGCCAAAGATTCCTCTTGAAGCCGGTCGAATTCTGCCATGCATTCGTCGACCGTCGCGCCGTTTAACAGTTCCCGCACAATCAGGCAGGTGTTGCCCCACTGCTCGACCTTCATTCCTGCGTTGGCGCCTAATACATAGACGTTTTCCTCAATCCGGTCGTTGAGCGGCTTGAGGGCTGGAATGCAGTCAACCTTGACATTTTTAGAAGGGGAAATGACTTTGTTGGTCTCTGCGTAAACTTTGAGCGCTTCGTCCGAAAGTATCACATCCAGCACTTTCTCTGCGTCTTCCGCGTGCTCTGCATTGGTACCCAGGCCATAACCGGTCATTGGTATAACCGGCATCTGTCCGCGGCTGCTGGGAAAGCCGATGACCAGCATTTGAAAGTCTGGGTTGCCGTAGGCGGTATCGGTGTTGGCGGCGCCCCAGTAGGCCATAACAATCGGCGTTTTCTGCGCCAGGAAATCTGCGCCTTCTCCTTCAATGGCCTCACTGACATAGGCCTTTTTGGCGTCAATGTAGCCCAGGTCGATCATTTTCTTCAGAAATTCAAAGCCGGGGCGCATATAGTCGCTGTATTTCTTAGCGCCGCTGTTAAGCGCGTCGATTTCTGCCTGTGTATTTCCACCATTGTACAGGTCCGCATAGGCCTGTGCCAGGACGAAGGTCTCCAGCCACCAGCGATTGGCACCTACCGGCGTCTCGATTCCATTTTCCTTAAATACCCGGCAGCATTCGAGAAATTCTTCGGGCGTTTCCGGCAGCTCTAGTTTGTATTTGTCAAAAAGGTCTTTGTTAATAAACAAGCCATAGGCAACCACTTCCTGCGGTATCCCCACTAATTTTCCATCAATCGTATTGGCTGTTTTAACGACGTCGCGCAGGTTTTTGACGCAGTCCAGCCCGGAGAGGTCTCTGAGCTTGCCTTCTTCTCCCAAAAGGCGGATGGTATCGGGATTCAGAAGATAGAGATCGTCCATATCGTTTCGCGCCCGGTCAAGCGCGACTTCGTCATACGTCTTATCCTGATAGTCTTCGGCGGTGTAGG
Organism: Lachnospiraceae bacterium; assembly: GCA_022791575.1. Classification (GTDB taxonomy): domain Bacteria; phylum Bacillota; class Clostridia; order Lachnospirales; family Lachnospiraceae; genus JAAVZI01. Next base: position 17,949 of record JAAVZI010000010.1, on the reverse strand, counting down.
TATTGTAATTGACGGTTACGCCCAGTTTTTCCTCCGCCATGCGGATGGTTTTATCTGCGGCGCTTCTGGCTACATTTTCCGCATCCGGGTCGATTTTTTCCATCGGGCTGTATAGTGTGACAATTCTTTTTTGCTCTTTTTTAGGCTTTACCAGGTTGAGATCGGGTTCTTGGCTGCCTCCGCATGCGGCAGCTGCCAGCAAGAGTGCTCCTGCCAGACAGCCCAGGGCGGCTCTTTTGTAATTGCTGTATTTGTTGTTTTTCATATTGAATGCCTTTACTCCTTCTTGGTTTTACTGATTTTTGTGTACATACTGATGAATCACTTTCTTTAGTAAAGCCACGTCGACAGGCTTTGCCAGATGGACGTTCATGCCGGCATTAAGCGCGTCCTTTTCGTCCTCCGCAAATGCATTGGCGGTCATGGCGAAAATGGGGATTGCTGCTGCGTCTGCACGCGGCAGCGCGCGGATGGCTCTGGTTGCGTCGTAGCCATTCATAACAGGCATTTGCACATCCATTAAAATCGCGTCAAATTCGCCCTCGGCAGAGGCTTTGAACCGTTCCACTGCCAGCTGGCCGTTTTCGGTGATCTCGCAGTCTGCACCTTCTGATGATAGGATTTCGCACAGAATTTCTGCATTGATCTCGTTGTCCTCTGCGGCCAGAAAATGCAGGCCCTGCAGGCTGTGTTCGGACTCGGCCTCGCTGCTGACGGCTCCGGATTCTTCTGCTTGTATCTCGATCACTTTTTCCTTTAATGCGGATACAAAGACTGGTTTGAGCAGCGCTCCTGTGTAGCCGAAGCGCAGCATTTCCTCCATATCGTCGGTATCATTGTCAGACATAAACAGCAAAAATGCGGATTCGGGCATGGTTTTGCGGATCTTTTCTGCCATCCGCACGCCGCCTGCCGTTTCTAAGGTATCCCAGTCAAGCAGCACCATCTGATACTGCTCTCTTGTTCTGCTGGCAGTTTCTATACGACGCAGGGCGTCCTCTGCCTCCAGAGCGAGGTCAAGGGAAATGCCCATATCTTCCATAATGGTCTGTATGTTATGAATTTCTTGTACATTTCGATCGACGGAGAGAATTCGCAGGATGCCGCTCTGCTCCCAGAAACGCCGGTCTGCCTGGCTTTCGGATATGCGCAGCTCCATCTCGACCCGAAACAGGCTGCCCTTGTCAACTTCGCTGAATACTTCAATGGTTCCACCCATCAGCTCAACAATGTTTTTGGTGATGGCCATGCCTAGTCCGGTTCCCTGGACTTTATTGGTGGTGCTGTTTTCGGCTCTTGTAAAGACGTCGAAAATGGTTTTTAAATATTCCTGGGTCATTCCGTAGCCGTCGTCTTCGACCTCAATGCGGATACGCTCGTAGTTCTGAGAGCTTTGCTTGAGCCCGATCATGCGGAACCAGATATTTCCGCCTTCCTGCGTGTATTTGACGGCATTGGAGAGCAGGTTAATAAGGATCTGGTTGATTCTTGTCTCGTCGCCCCGCAGGTATTCATGCTGCAGATTTGTCACTTCTACGTGGAAGTTCTGTGCTTTGGCAGCGGCCATGGGACGGATAATCGCATCGAGAGAGGATACGAGGTCGTTGAGGGCAAATTCTTCTTCGGTCAGTACCACTTTGCCGCTCTCGATTTTGGAAACTTCGAGGATATCGTTGATTAAGCTGATTAAATGCTGGCCGGAGGCCTTGATCTTTTTGGTGTATTCGCGCACTTTCTCTACATTTCCCGCGTCTTTGGACAGCAGGGTGGTAAAGCCGAGTACGGCGTTCATCGGCGTACGGATGTCGTGGGACATGTTGGAGAGGAAGGTCGTCTTGGCATTGCTTGCCAGCTGCGCGGCGTGCAGCGCCTCTTTCAACTGACGGTTATGCTGCTCGCGTTCGGCCGCCCGCTCCCACATTAATCTGCGCTGCTGTCTTTGGTTTACATAATACAGCAGACAGCAGAGGAAAAAGGCTGTCAGCATTGCGAGCACTACAATACAGATATTATAGGTTACAGATTTTCCTTCCTGCTGTATGGCGTCGGTCGGTACGTAGCCGGTGAGGCAGATTGTGCCGTCGTTTGTCATCCAGATAAAGTTGAGCGCGCTGTTTCCGCGTATATTATGGTAAAACATCATATTTTCTTTGTTTTGCAGACATTGTTCAATCTGGCTGCGAAATGCTTTTTCATGGATATTGTTTGCACGGTAAAAATCCTGTAAATTGAGGTGTCCGGCGTTGCGCTCCCCCATGCCCTTTGGTTTCAGTACAAACCGTTCGGTTTTGGTGTCCATCACGTAGAGCATGGCCTGTTTGTTGTAAAATCCTTCGGGAAGAAGCTTGTCAATGGTGTCAAATGTATACTCCACGTAGAGGGAACCGATTTCTCTATGTCCATCTTCTATGGGGCATTTCAGCGTATAGGCCCATGTTCCCATATAATTGAGGTAGGATTGGGAAATTTCTATGCCCTCAATCATCTCACTGGGAGTAAATTCCATGTCTCCCTCGGAAAATACTTCTCCAGAACTGGAAATACCTGTGGTTTCTCCGGCAGGAATCATGGATATTTTTACCATGGTGTGATTCTTGCGGTAATTACGAATGATGGCTTCATAATTGTCTCTCGTGGCAAGATCTTTGGCCATTAGTTTCTGATAGTCTGCATCTTTTATAATCATGGATTCTATGGTACATTTGATTAAGTCCAGATTTTCATTGAGATTTTGAATGGCCGAGCTGGACATTTCATTTGAGATTCTTCTTGAGACGAAAAATACAATAACTCCAAATATACAGAATATTAATATTATGGAAAGCAGCAGTCCTGCTTTTCGGTCGGTTTGGTTGTTCTGCTGTTTTGCTGTTTTTTCTTTCATACACAATCACCATATTTTTAACTGTTATTTTACATCTTTTGTAGTTATATTTATCATATGCGAAACGGATTGGATTGTCAATGCAGCCAGTACGTCTGCATAGAATTGGCGGATAGTTATGCCATTATATAGGATTATATCACTTTTTATGGAAAATGTACAGACCTATTTCAACGGTTGTTCTGCAAACTGTCTGCCAATGAAGCGGCGGCAGCTAAACGGGTCCGCCCCGTTTTTTAATTTATTCCAATGATTGATTTCTTTCGCTGCTGCAGGAAACTCCATACATCGCACTCCTCTGGCATTACGTTCAAAGCTCCCTTTCTTGTTGTGATAATAGAAGAAGCTGCATTGGCAAATTCCAGCATTTCCAATAGCCTTTGTTGATCTAGCCCTTCTAATCCATATGTTAAAATCCAGTGCAGCACACATGCCATAAACGTATCTCCAGCCCCTGTAGTTTCCACAGTTTTCTCATTCAGAAACGGCCCGCATTCGACACACATTTGCGCATAATATACCCTGCTGCCCCTCTTGCCCATCGTCGTACAGATCATAGGGGTATGATACTGTTCCTGGATCTGTTCCACACCTTTATCCATATCTTTTGTTCCTGTGAAAAAGGAGAGTTCGTCATCGGAGATTTTTAATATCTGGCACTGACTGATTCCATATGCAATCTTCTCTCTGGCCAACTCTGGGCATTCCCACAAGGCAATCCGCAGATTCGGGTCAAAGGAAACCAAAGCGCCTGCATGTTTGGCTGTCTCTACCGCCAGCCGGGTAGCCGCCTCTGATTCGGGAGTCGTCATCGACAGGCTGCCGAAATGAAAGAGCCGGGTATGGTTCAGCAGCGCAGTATCGATTTCCTGCTCCTTAAGCATCTGATCGGCTCCCGGATTCCGGTAGAAAGAAAAACTTCGCTCTCCGTCTGAAGCCGTATGTACAAATGCCAGTGTCGTCGGCGTCTTGGAGTCCGTCATCAAGTTCTGTACCGCAATCCCCTGCTTTGCCACAACTTCCCGCAGCATTGCTCCCAGCGGGTCTTTTCCTATTTTTCCTATAAAGGCGGTTTTTCTACCAAGCTTTTGCAGCATGGATAGAACGTTGCAGGGCGCACCTCCTGGATTGGCCTCATAGAGCGGATTGCCCTGAGAGCTGACTCCGTGTTCCGTAAAATCTACCAACAGTTCCCCCAATGCCGTTACATCATATGTTTTCATTGGCGTTCCCCTCCTCCAATGCGATTTTATACTTCACAAGATTTACTTTCACGGATTGATCGCAGGCAAACACAAGGTCTTCTGCGTGAAGCGGAGTATAAAAGGTTGCAGAAAATGCCTGTGCTCCATCATTTACAAACAATTCCGCTGAAAAGCGGTCCAAAATCAAGCGGAGCTTCAAAACCGGCTGCGGCCTCTTGATTTTCATGCTTCGTTCACAGACTGCGTCCCGGATCATTCCGCAATAGGTACGGTCAAACGTAAGTGTCTGTGCAGCACGGTCATAGCAAAAGCTGGTGGAATAGCTTTCATTGTGGGCAAATGATATGCGGAACCATTGATAGTCTCCAGGCTCCAGCTCAATGGTCAAATCCAGTTCCCGCCCCTGTACACCTGGCAGACGGCACTCCCCGGAGATGATCTTCCCTTTGTATACCACTTCTTCTGTACGATACTGCTCCAGTTCCCTAACTGGGCTTTGACACAATACCCCCTCCCGGTATTCTAATTGCCTTGGAATGGTCATCATGCCATTCCATTTTTGATCTGTTGGCTTAATATCCATATCCCATGACTGCATCCAAGCAATCATAATTCTGCGTCCATCGTCTGTCTCCAAAGTCTGAGCTGCATAAAAATCTGTTCCATAATCAAGGGAAACCACCTGTTCCTCATTTAGCTGATGCGTCTGATTGTCATAGGTCCCAATCAAAGCTGCCGTCTGATTTCCATTGTGAAATTCTACGCCGTCTGCCCGCATATCCTGCGGAGATACCAGCAGAATATCCTTTCCGCCCAGAGAGAAGAAATCCGGGCATTCCCACATATTTCCATAGATTCCTCCGTTATCCGCCAGCACAGACAGATAGTTCCAAGTTCGCAGATCCTTTGACTCGAACAGTACCACCTGCCCTTGCTGCTGTTCGTTCTTATTACCTGCCACCAGATAATAAGTTCCGTTTTCTTGCCATACTTTCGGGTCTCTGAAATCTTCCCGGGAGAATCCCTGCGGCAGTTGCTCTGCCGCAATAATCGGATTCTGCTCCGCCTTGTGGTAACAGACACCGTCCCCCACTGCCAGGCACTGCTGCTGCACAATGGTTTTCGTTCCATCCTGCAGGGTCTCTTCTATAACCCCGGTATAGATTAATACATGTCCCTCTGGTGTCTCTATGGCGCTGCCAGAAAAACATCCGTCCTTATCATATTCCATATCTGGCGCCAGCGCCGGCGGCAGCTCCTGCCATTTGATAAAATCCTCCGATATACAATGTCCCCAATGCATGGTTCCCCAGCGGTCATTATAGGGATAATATTGGTAAAACAGATGAACGGTTCCCTGATAGACCGAAAATCCATTGGGATCGTTCATCCAGCCCACTGGCGGGGTTACATGAAACAGAGGCTTTTTTCTTTTGTCAATTCGATGCTGTTCCTGATAGTCCGCCGCTTTTGCTAAATCAAACATTTTCTTCCTCCTGCTCAATCACTTCTGAACTATTAATTTGCTTCTAGGTTAATGGCTCGCTCTGTCTCTGGTTCAAAGAAATGCATTTTATGCGGCAGCATCACAAATTCTACCGCATCGCCGGTCTGGCTTACCTCATATTTGGATACCCTTGCCACTGTTGTAATTCCGCCGAATGCAAAATAAAGATTATTCTCATTCCCCATAATTTCCGTATTCTCAATGACCGACTGTTGCTTTGTATCTGCATAAATATCCAGATTCTGGCTGTCAAACTTCATATCCTCCCCACGTATTCCCATAATTAAATGCGGATATGGCTGCAGCTTCTGGCTCATCGCTTCTGGAAGCCGTACTTTCTTTCCATCTGCAAATGTAAGGCCATCCTTCTCCACCCTCACATCATAAAAATTCATCTGCGGGGAACCGATAAATCCTGCCACAAACAGGTTGCAGGGATGTTCATACAATTCCATCGGTTCTCCCGTCTGCTGCACCACGCCATCTTTCATGATCACTATTCGATCTGCCATAGTCATTGCCTCTACCTGGTCATGCGTCACATAAATGGTCGTACTGCCCAGTTCCCGATGCAGTCTGCTGATCTCATTTCTCATGCTGACACGCAGCTTCGCATCCAGATTGGAGAGCGGTTCATCCATCAGGAATACTTTCTGGTTCTTGACAATGGCCCGGCCCAGAGCCACTCTCTGCCGCTGTCCGCCGGACAGATTCTTTGGTTTGCGGGTGCGGTACTCTTCCAAACCAAGAACTTTCACTGCCCAGTCTACTTTTTCCTTAATCTCGTTTTCTGGTACTTTCATATTTTTTAGTCCATACGAAATGTTCTTTTCCACTGTCATATGGGGATAGAGGGCATAATTTTGAAATACCATAGAAATCCCCCGATCCATCGGCGCGATCTCATTCATTTTTTTCCCATCAATATACAATTCCCCGCCGCTGATTTCCTCAAAGCCAGCGATCATGCGCAGCGTCGTTGACTTTCCGCACCCAGATGGCCCGACAAAGGCGATAAATTCTTTTTCTTTAATTTCCAGATTAAAATCAGTAACTGCATATTTATCAGTCTTATCATATTTCTTATAGACATGTTTCAATTGTATAAAACTCATAGCTTTAGCCCTCCTTTGAACCTGTGGATACAACACCTTCTACAATCTGCCTGGAAAACAGCGAGTAAATAATGATTACGGGTATGGTCACCATGGTAATCACTGCCAATTTCTGCCCCAGCGTGGTATTATCATTGGACGTAATGGCATTCAGGCCAATCTGTGCCGTAAGCAGATCGCCGGATGTAAACACAAGCGACGGCCACAGATAGTCATTCCAGACATTCAAAAACGTAAATACACTGACCGTAGCAACGACACTTTTCGACATCGGCAGCACCATCGTAAAGAAATATTTGAGCGGGCTGCAGTGGTCGAGCTGCGCAGCTTCATACACATCATCCGGGAGGCTGACGAATACCTGCCGGAATAAAAAGATATTAAACGGATTGACCACCATAGGCAGGATGTATCCAATTACGGTATTTAACAGCCCCAGTTTAGCAATAAACAGAAAGTGGATCGTAATAATCGTCTCCATCGGCACAATCATCAGCAGCATAATAATCATCAGCCAGCGTTCCCGGAACGGAAACTTGATCTTGGCCAGCGCATACCCGGCAAGCCCATTGACCACAATCCCAAGCACGATCAGCACGGCTGCATAAAACAGCGTATTTAACATATATCTTACAAAAGATGTATCAGTCAGGATTTTGATATAATTTTCAAAAAAATTCCCGTTTAGGGCAGGCGGTACAAATGCTGCCAGTGAATTCATATCCTCTGTAATTGCCGCGTCCGGTTTGAATGAATTTGCCAGCATCCAGATGACCGGAAACAGGAAAAACAAAGACAATACAAGTAATACAACCGTTAAGATCCAATTATTTCTTTTTTGTTTTTTTGTCAGCATGTTTCTCCTCCTTATCTCTGGTCGCAATCGTCTGGATCACAGTCAGTATCATGACAAATACGGCAAATACAATCGCCATTGTAGACGCCAGCCCGATCTCCCAGTTTACCGTACCAGTTTCATAAATATCATAGACCATCGTGTATGTAGAATGGGACGGCCCTCCGCCTGTCATTACCATTGGCTGCACCAGCATACGGAACGCCCCGATCGTAATGGTAATAAATACGAAAATGCACAATGGTTTCAATTCCGGCAGAGTAATATCTTTGAATTTCTGCCAAGGGGTTGCATGATCCATATCCGCTGCTTCATAGAGCGCCGGGTTAATGGCCTGCAGCCCGCCGAGAAAGATGATCATCTGATAGCCCACCCCCTGCCAGGCACTCATAACCGCTATGGACGGCAGCGCCTGGGAAGCGCTGTTGATAAATGGCTGCGCTGATATGCCCAAATGACCCAATATGGAATTCAAAATCCCTTCCGGGCTGTAAATCTGTACCCACAAAGTAGATACCACTGCCAGCGACATCACCACTGGAAGGAAAAATGCCACTTTGAAATATTTTTTACAATGTGCCACTCGGTTGATTAACAGAGCCAGACCCAAGGAACCCAAACCCTGCAGCGGCACAATAATCAAGACGAAACATACCGTATTGGCAAATGCTTTGCGAAATTCATCATCTTTAAAAATCTGCAAGAAATTATCCAACCCCACAAAATGTGTTAAATCGGGATTCAAAGCAAAGAAATCCGTAAAACTGAATATCAGGGTCAGGATCATGGGCAGGAATAAAAAGATGGTAAGCAGTACCAGCGCCGGTCCGAAAAATGCCATGCCTAAAATAGAATCTGATTTTTTCTTCATCATTCATTCACCCTATAACGCTTTAACTTAGCGTTAATCCTTTCTATTGCCTTTTCCAGCTCTGCCTGTGGTTCTCGTCCGGTCAGTACGCAATTTTCCAGTACCTGCTGAAAGGAAATGCTGACCTGTGGATACACAGGAGTCTTGGGTCTCGGATGCCCGTAGCTGCTGAGCTGTTCGTACAATGCCCGGTAATTCTCATCTGTCTTAAATATATCTATGGACTCAAATGCCTGATAGGTAGAGGGGAAACATTTTGCCTCTTCCCAGAGCATGGTTCCGCTTTCTACACCGCTCATCCATTTTACCAGTTCGGTTGCCCCCTCCAGGTTCTCTGTCTTCGCAGAAGCCGCATAGGCCCAAGAGCCTGTCGGCGTATACCGCTCTCCGTCCCAGCTGTCGCCGACAATATAGGGCGCAACTCCCAGTTCAATATCCGGGTAACTGTTATAGATAGTATTGACTTCCCAGGCTCCGTCAAACTTAAATGCTGCCCGGCCGCTTTCGAACAGATGTTCCACCGGCACCTTTGACATATAGCCTTGTTCCAAAATGGTTTTAAAATATCGGATAGTATCTACATTTTCCGGTGAATTCAATATATGGTCCACCTGCATTCCGCTTTCATCCACTAGATTCCCTCCGTTTGCCCAGAAAAACGGGGCATAGTAATAGATTGTGCTTTCGCCGGCCGGAAAGGTCAGATCTAAGGCATATCCATTCCTTTTCTCTACAACCGGCTTTACTTTCTCCAGAACTTCCAGAAATTCCGAGTGGGTCCACGGCTGTTCTGCTTTGGGTACTTCAATGCCGGCCTCCTTTAGAATCTCTTTGTTGTAATAGAGGCCTACGCTAGATTCCATCGCTCCCAGCGCATATAATTTACCCTGATAGGTCCCCTGTTCCAGAATGGACTCCAGATAAATGCTTTTTTCTTCCTCTGTCAGCTCTTTCAGCGGCTGAATAATCCCATTGGAAGCATAGGCCGCAATATTCGGCCCATCCACGGTTAGTACATCCGGCAGATCACCGGACATAACGGAGGCATTAATCTTATCCGAATACCCGCCTCCACTGTCATTTCTGGGAATAAACTCAATATCCGCATAATAGGTGCCGTTATATTTCTTGTTAAATGCCTCTACCGACCTGCGGTAGCATCTTCCCTCTTCAGTATCCTCGATCGAATGTACCCAGATGGATAGATACTGCTCTCCTTGGTCGTAACCGTCGATCTCTCCCGGCTGCGGCTTCTTCCCCTGACAGCCGGTCAGAGTACTTACAAGCAGCAAGCCAGCCCCTATGGCCGTGAGTAATTTTCTCATCTTTTTTCGCATCCCCTTTCTTTGTAAATCCTGTTTTTCGACCTAATCCTGTAATCTGTGTATACACAATATTATAACCGGTTATGTTGCCAGTTAAGTAACCGGTTACTTTATAAATATATCTTATCACTCTGCATGGGAAATGTCAACACTTTTTTACATAAAAATAACCAGTTACGTAACCAGTTATTTTTTCATTGATTTTTTATGCAGAAACTGTTATACTTGTTGTTAAATAAGTTCAGGGAGGAACTCATGAAATGAGCAAAAAGGTAACCTTTGACGATATTGCAAAGTATACAAATTTTTCTAAAACTACCATTTCCCGGTACTTTAACAATCCGGACTCACTGACGGTTAAAAATCAGGAAATCATCGCCCAGGCACTGATTGATCTGGATTATCAGGAAAATAAGCTGGCAAAGGTGCTGGCAAACGGAAAAAGCGAATTTATCGGCATTATCATCCCCAATCTTTTTCTGCATTATTATGCCGAAATGTTAAACCAGATTTTGAAATCCTATGAAACATTCGGCTATAAATTTCTTGTATTTATCAGTACAGACCATGAAGAAGCTGAACGCAAATACATTCAGGAGCTGCTGGCCTACAAGATTGAAGGAATGATTATCTTAAGCCACACGATCCCATCACAAGAACTGGCTTCCTATCAAATTCCGCTCGTTACGATTGAGCGGGAAGATGCCTTTGTCAACAGCGTAAATACAGATAATTATATGGGAGCTGTACAAGCAACAAGCCTGCTGGCTAAAAATCATTGTGATCTTTTGCTGCATATTAATTCTGATGTTCCCAAGAATACACCCTCTTATGGCCGTATTCTTGGCTTCCAGGATATCTGCCGGGAATATGGGATGAGACATGAGCTGATTCTGCGCCGCTTGGGAAATTCGTACCGAGAAGCGGTTAACTGTCTGCGGGAAGTATTTGATTATATAGAAGAAACGTACCCCGGCCAGAGAAAAGGACTGTTTCTGTCCAACGATACACATGCAAATATTATATTAAATATGATTTTTCGTAAATATGGAACTTTACCCGAAGAATACCGCCTAATCGGCTTTGATGATTCACCAATTGCGGAGGAAGCCATTATTCCGATCAGTACGGTTGGGCAGCAGATTGATAAAATTGCCTATGAAGCGGTGTCTCTGTTAGTGGAACAAATGAACGAGCGGAAAAAACGCCGTCCCACCCCTCAGGAAACTCTAGTACATAAGAATATTACGCCTATTTTAATGCGGCGCGATACAACGGATTAACCGGACAGTCCTGCGTTTCTACTGCGCATAAACTCCATCAGCATTCGATGGTCGGCATCAGCTGGTTCATAAATTCATTGTGGGTTGCTTTGGCAATCGCCCGGTGAAATGCCTGCTCTTCATCTGTACAGTCCTAGCCGTTTTGAATCTGCTGTTCGATCGCCCTGCCAAGCGTAAGGATTCTGTGCAGCTCACTTTCAGTTGCGCGCAGTGTGGCATAGTAAGCGGCTGTAAGTCTTCCAAGGATTGTTCGGCAAGCTCTTTTCGAACAAACGTTCTTTTTCCCACGCTGGATTTCTACTACCCCGCCAGCCGCCAGGCTGCGAATCGCCCCCCGCAGCGTTGTCCGGCGGACGCCGAAGAAGTTGGGCTGACCGGGCTTGTAACCTGCATGTGAAATGGAAACGGCGCTCTTGGGGCAGGTGTTAACCCTTATTATCTATTTTTGTGTAAATGTGAATTGTTTGTACGGCGGTTTGGACTCAAGCGGTATCAGTCTGTGTTCCGCAAAGAGGAGAGAATCCGGTTGACATAATGCATTTATCCAACATACTCTACAGCATTCTCAGCAGCTCCTCAAAAGCCTTCGTATCCATTACAAATTGATGAAAAGCCAGCGCAAATTCTTTCAGCGGCTTTTTCTTAATCGACTGCATGGAAAATGTGTCTGCTTCGCAGTCAAAGCTAAACCGTGCGTTTTCCGCCGGCCGCTTAGTTTCTATAAATGCGCGGGCAGCCTTTTCCCAGTCGTATCCATTGCCGGACAGGCCGTTTCTGTCAAAACAGTCCTGATTGAGACGTCCCGCCTCCAGGTACAGCGAATACCGGTTCCGTTCCGACAGCCAGCGAAACGGCGCAATCGTCTCTTTCAGCTTTTTGTCGATATCGCGCGGTTGCGGGTATTCCGTCCTGCGGGCCTCCACGGTCTGTCCGTAATTCAGCTCCATTCCCTGCTGTGTCAGCCAGGCGCGGATGTCGCGTTCTATGCTGACGCCGCCATGTATAATTGCCGGAAGCACGCCGGACTTTGCATATTCTTCGCGCTGCTGCATAGTGATGGGAATTGATTTTCCACATTTCCACAGATCCGTGTGCAGCAGAAAAGAAATATTTTCATAATCCGAATCCGCCCATTTATCGTATTGCGGATTGTCGAATAGGAAACGCCAGCGGCTTCTCTCAAAGACATGTACGATCCAGATCGGCCGAAACATACGTCCCGAATCAATAAGAACCTGCGGGTTTGGGGGAATTTTCCCCACATAGCGAAATACCTCAACCAGTTTGCAGTTTCCCATATCCACATCAATCAGCCGCCCAAATGCGTAGGGGTCGTCTTCGCGAAAGGTGTAGGATTTATAATCTCTCAGGTCTTCTAAGTCTGTCCACTCCTGATAATCGGGCAGATACAGCGGAATGGTAAACATATCGCCGATTTCTATTTTCTTCTTCATTCTGTTGCTCCCTCTAATATACAGGCAATATATCCGTTCTTTCGATCTGCATACCCGAATCGTGCCCGCGCGCGGTCCATCTGCGCGCCGATCTCATCTGCCTGCCGCTCAAAATAGGCAGCCGCCTCTTTGCAGCTCCACTCGCGTGCTTCGTCCAATTCCAAATGCACATGTTCCACGCCGTTTCGTTCCAGCAGCTGAAAAAAGCAGAACCAGCACAGCGACCAGTAAAGGCTGTCCAGAGGCGTATCTCTCTGGTCGCGGCGTTTTCTGTCGTCCTGCTGGGCCAGTGCAAGCTGTTTTTCTAAGTGGGACCATTCGCCCGCCAAGGCGTGAAAAAGTTCATCATACGTTTCGTCTATTTCCCGTTCCTGCGGGTCCTGGTAGATCCACTTCCATTCTTGGAAAAACTGGTGAAACTGCTCTGCATTTCCCAGCTTCATGCAGCACTGCAGGATTCTTCCCAGCAGGCTCTTTTCGTCTGCCTGCTGGCATTTTTGGTAGCACCACTGGTATTTGACAGGGATCTGACGTTTTGCGGCCTGCAGCGCCAGCGTCTTGGCCGACTCGAAATCGTCCTCCAAAACATAGTATCCCAGCATGGGCCAGACATAAGTACAGATGTAACACCAGTTCTGATATGGTACATGCTGCAGCCGCTCTGCCGCCTCCTCAGCCATCGCTTGGTCCTTATGAAGCAGCGCCAGAGTCATAAGCGCTGTATAATCTCCATTGTTCCAATTGCTGCCGAAGCGGGCTGCGCAGTCCCGATAAATCTCCAGCATCTGCGTGAGCTTGGCATCGTCAATCTGCGGATAGCAGGCGTAGAAATCAAGAATTTCAGCGGCAATATTGACACGGAACTCTCCGGCAAAGCGGCTGATATTTTCTCCAATATGCTGCTGGTAATCCTGATGAAATAGTTCTGCAATCTGAAATGCAATGCTGGGCTGATTCACGCCGCTGCGCAGGACATACCATTGCAGTCTTGACATGGTGTAGAAATAAGCCTGCCAATCCTGCACTTCCCTAGAACGCAGCAGAATCTTCTGCAGCACCGGCGTCAGCGTTTCGGCGTTGTTGTCCCAGTCATTGTAGCCGCCCTGGGTGAGATGGTTGGCCTGTTCAATCAGCTGCAATAATTTCTCATCTGAGATATTTTTCTTTCCAAGCGCATTTAAAATCATATGCTACCTCCCATTGTGTTTGTTCTGCTGCCAATGGCAGTTTGCTTACTCCTCGGATTATGGCTCTTCGGCCAACCCATATTCGATCAGTTGGATCAGCCCGTTATTGAGTATTTCCAATTCCTGTTCCCCCAGCGTATAATGCCCGGACAGCATGGCGTGTACATAGAGTACGCGTGTCATAGTTTCCATAATGGTTTCTTCCTTTTGCTGGGCCAGCCGGCCAATCAGCGGATTGCGGGCGTTAAGACAGAGCCGGGAAGCATAGCCGCCGGTCAGCCCGCCGGTATCAAAGCCTTCCATAAAGCTGGAAAAACCGTTGTTGCCAATGAGGCTTTTTAAAAATCCTTCCTCAAGCGCTATGTAGAGTGCCGGGACCTTGACGGGGTCAAACTGGTTTAACACCACTTCGCAGCGAAATGGTTTCAGTGCGTTCTGGGCAGCCGATAACAGCCTGGACAGTTCTGCCTCCATCTGTACGGTCGGCAGTTCTAAAAGCTCTCCGTAGGAAGCCTCGTCAAAAAGCTCAATATGGATTCCCGGATAATAGAGCCGCAGCAGGCGCAGAAGTTTGGCGTCGTAAATGTAACCGGCATTGATGAGAAGCCTTGCCGACCCCACGAGCGGACAGGCGCGCCGGTAGTCGTCTACTTGGGCGCAGTAGTAGACCGGCAGTTTTTTGGCGGCCTCTATGACCTGAAAGCCGGTTAATTCGCCCTGGTTGGTGGAAAAGAGCAAAAAGGGGATAAAGAGCCGGTAAATCTGTTCATTTTCCACCGCAAGCGATTTGATGGCTACGTTGTGGATTTTGGTCAGCTGTTTGAGCTGGTCCACGTCGTATTGGGAAAGGGTGGTAAAATAGTCGAAGAGGGATTTTTCAATATCGCTGCGCGCCCTTGCCAGCTGATGATCGGCTGCAAAGCCTTCTCTGGAGGCCATGGGCGTCAAATGTTCCGCATTGAGGATACAGCGGGTAAAAAATGCCCATTGGGGGATCAGTTCTTTGCCCTCTTCGGTGATCAGCATATCTTTGAGATAAATTTTGTGCCGCCCTGCGGCTGCCGCGCTGGTCTGGCGCTGTGAGATAAATGCGTAGCCTTTGAGCCCTTCACCGACAATAGGCACGACGCCGAAAAATTGCTCGCCGAACATCAGTTCTCCGAATTTTCGTATTTCCTCCCCGCTGCAAAAGGGCTGCCGCCAGGGAATAAAGCCGTCGTTGATACGGCATTGGCTGCTGCCCTCGAATTCGACCGGAATCTGAATCAGAAAGCCGTATTCTCTGAGCAGCTTGATTATCCGTTCTTCGCGGTAGCGTGCGGCCATGCCGCCGCTCAGAATCAGGGTGACTTTCGTTCCCGGCGCCAGCGGTTCGCTCTCTGCGCTGACCTGGTAGGTGCCGTCGCTTTTTCCCAGCCAGCGCCAGCCTTTTTCTTCGCGGATGGAACGGCTTTGCACTAGAATTTCATCGGTGACAAGAAAACAGGACAGGAGACCGATTCCAAACTGGCCAATGAAGCCGGTGCGTTTCATTTCTCCGCGTTTGGAGGATTGGCCGATCACAGAGAGGAACGTGTGAATTTCCTCGCAGGTAAGGCCGATTCCATTGTCCTCGAACATCAGTTCTGCTTGACCACGGCCGGCGGGCTGGTAATGGATATAGATTCGGCTGCCTGTGAAGTCTGGTTCTTCGCTGCGCCGTGCCTGGATGGCATCGACAGCATTCTGCAGGAGTTCACGCAGGAATACGTCTGCGCTGGAGTAGAGATTTTCGCTGAGCAGGCGGATAATGCCTTTTAGGTCTACTTGGAAGCTATAGTTTTCTTCGGATTGACTGGGGGAAGTGGAATGGTTTCTTTTCTTTTTATTTTCATTTTCCATAGTCTGTGCCCTTTCTTTTTAGGTACTGTCCGGCTGCTTAGCAGCTGGAGCGCACGCGCGGTTTTGTTTTATGATTGCATGTGCTGCGCATGGGATACTCTCTGAGGGATGCAGCAGCATTTTCATTTGGTGCTGTCTTATATTAGTTGATATGCTCACATGAGCTGTGCATAGAATAACCGCTGAGGGGTGCATGTGCATTTTATTCAGCGCTGGTATCGTATCAGTCAATATTATATCATATGGACAGGGAATTTTCCAGAGCGTGCGCCAGCATTTTTTGAGATCTACAGCATGGGCATGGATGTATGGGTGGGGTGCGGAGGGGCCTTTTATGTTTTATGAAATGTGTGGGTGTCGGGTGATGAGACGATGTGATTATGCTCTTATTTTAAAGGATGTGAAAGCTGTTTTTTAATGAATATTAGTCGTGTTTTTCAGGCGGATGATCCATGAATCGATGGCTCCTTGAAAATAGTCAAGCAGTGTGCTTGCACTGGCTCCGTAGTATTGCTCTAAAAATAATTGGATGGTTTGTTTCAGCTGTTTTTCTGGTTCAGAGGAATCGGGATGTGCAAAATGGTTCTGGATGATCCGGTAATCATCTTTTGTCAAATCTGGCTCGGAGAGAGGCTTTTCTGCCAAGATATGCCCGACTGCGGACTGAAATACGATTTCGCTGATATTTTCCAACAGCTCTTCGTATTCTGCATGGTAGCTGCGCAGAATGGTTGTTACATATTCTTCTGGCATATGGTTTAGAAACATTTGTTCGATTCCGATGCAGCGAATGTATTCGTAGATTCTGTCGATTCCTGTCAGATTCGGCTGATCTTTCAGTACTGGATAATCCAGCGTTAAAATGGTATCCTGCGGGTTGAAAGATATATCATACCATTTAAAAAATTCTGGCAGGCCTTTTATTACGGTATCATAGAGGCAGTGACTGCCATAGCAGTTGAACTCTGGCAGCAGTTGATTATATACCTGCAGGGCTCTACGGGTTTTTTCGCGCACTTTGGCGATGCCAGTCTCATAAGCTTGCTGGGCGGAGATTTCTTTGGTCTCAGGTGTTTTTGTTATAGAAACCGCAAAAATGGATTTTGTAGACTTAGTTTTTTCTGCTGACGATTGAACGGCCATAGGTTCTGTTGGCGATTGATCGGCTGCGGGTTCTACTGCTGTTTTTCTTACAGTGACTTTTTCTACTATATTTTCCGCCGACTCCTCCCACGACTGGCCGGCTTCCTGTATACAGTATACAACAGCGCCCATTAGCTGCTCTGCCTTTTCGTATGAGATGGATGTGCTTTCACCGGCCGTATATTTTTCAGCTAATTTTCCGACAATCGGCACTAATTCTTCCATTTTATAATGATTAAGATTGTTCATATCTGCTTCCCTCCATGTAATCTGCTTCTGCCCTTTGCTAATCTGCCGCTCTGTCTGGGTGTTTGGCTTGATTATAACCACTTCATTTGATCTGTTAAAACTGCCTGATTATCAGCTTCAGCAAAGATCTTTTAACGCCTGAAGATAAAGGCTGTAATCCCACCGCTGCACCTCGTCGAATCTGGAATATTCCCCATAGCCGTCTCTTTCCTGATAGCCGCTGTAGCCTGCGCGGATGGCCTGGGCGAAATTGGCCAGGCAGGTGCTCTCCAGATAGTCAAGATCGCCGAAGCACAGAAGTTCAAACTGCTCTTTCATTAAGTGCAGCAGCTCATCATCGGTGATTTCGTCCTGCATTTCATTTTTAAAGAGGTAGAAGATTTCCTGCAGGCGCACAATCGTGCTGACATAATTATTCTGGTTGATAAAGTCGGAATCGCAGAATTCATAAATGATTTTCGGCACAATCCCCCCGCCGAACTCTACCCTCTTCTGCTGTGACAGCGTCATTTTCCGTTCCTCTAAAAGCAACTCGGCGTCCGCCTGGGACAGGACAAGCCCAAAGCTGGACGAGGCCTGATTGGTTTCAAGAACTTTCTCCAGCTGGTTTTGCTGCTGTAATACAGCCATCCAATCTGTACTCACACGCATTCCTCCCTTGTTTGTATTTGGAAAATGATTATAACACCACTATAAGAGCATTACCAGTCTTGAAATTTTGTGGATTTTGCGGTATAATAATAGTGATCGAGTAGGAGGAAATTTCTCTAATTGAGAAATTTCCGACCTCTCACACCACCGTGCGTACCGTTCGGTACACGGCGGTTCAATCAACTTAACATGTAACACATCTTGCGGTGTAATAGTCCAGCATAGAGATTAGCCCATATTCGGCTAATCTCTTGTTGCTTATTGCCTTTTGTACCCAGCCGTTATGGCACATGTGGGCTATCCTGTTTCCTGTATTTGCTACTTTATGTGCCGCCCAT
>JAAVZI010000009.1 GCA_022791575.1 Lachnospiraceae bacterium | reverse complement strand
TTCGTCAGACCAGAGCTTTGCCTCCAGCTTTCTTCAGATTCCACCTCACGATGGACACCCTTGCTCTTGGCTATGCACTTCCCACTACTAGGGCGTGTTACGGACTTTCACCGATTAGATTGCGCCCATACTGGGCGCACCATAAAAGAAACCACCGCTTAGCCGGTGGTTTCCAAAGGAAAAAATATATGAAAAAGAAAAACGCTGTTTTATTCCCCCCTATAACTTATAACAATTGCTCCTAATCTTCTCTCTTCGCAAGAGTCACATCTACACTCTTGCTTTCATATCCATAAGAATTCTTAGACTGTGTCAATATATCCACTTTAACGGTTGACCCTGCCTCATGATATTCCAGTTCTGCTTTCAGCTCATCAAATGAAGTAACTGAAACATCTGCGATCTTCGTAATAATATCGCCTTTCTTAAGACCTGCTTTATCTGCTGGGCTGTCCTTTGTTACCTGAGCCACATAAACACCTTTCGGCATATTATACGCCTGCGCCACATCACTGGTTATATCCACACCAGAAATTCCCATATAAGACTTTTTAGCCTCATCTACCTTAGTCTTGGTTTCTTTATTCATCAATTCATTGATAATCGGCATAGCATCCGAGATCGGAATGGCATATCCCATACCTTCTACTTCTGTAGAACTATACTTAACCGAATTAATTCCAATAACTTCCCCCGCAATATTCAGAAGCGCACCACCGCTGTTACCAGGATTAATAGCTGCATCTGTCTGAATCAGCTTATTCGTATACTCTTCTGTTTTCACCTCACGGTCCTTAGCGCTGATGACTCCCAGCGTCACTGACTGTCCGTATCCAAGCGCATTTCCAATGGCAATTGCTGGCTCTCCTACCTTAACAGATTCGGAATCCCCCATAGTTGCAACCTTAATCTTATTCAGTGTATCCTCCTTAAGGGATTTGATAGGAACTGCAATCACTGCCAGATCCTTCTCCGCATCGGTTCCTTTTACATTTGCTTCACAAGACGTCTCATCTATAAAAATTACCTGCAGAGTATTGGCACCAGCTACCACATGCTGATTAGTCACCACTAACAGTTCTTCTTCTGTCTGTCCGATAATAATTCCAGAACCATTGCTTTCATATTCATATGTGCCCCCAAAAAATCCATTATAAGTCTGTGTTCCTACATTGGTAATCTTTACAACAGACGGCATGGTATTCTCAACCACATTGGATACATCTGTCACCACTGCCGTATTCGCTGAAATAGTAGATACCGGAACCGTATTATTCTTGCGGTTTCCTGCTGTTACTGATGAATTCTCTGTCCTTCCTTCATTCCTTGCATCCAACCACATAGTTGTTCCCACTGCGCTTCCAGCTCCCACTGCAGCCATAATCACTACACAAGCAGCCATTTTCAGAACTTTCTTAAAGGTATGGCCGTCCGACTTCTTTTTCTTCGGCTGCTGCTGCGCCTGATTCGCAAACGGTCCTGCCTGATAATTCTGATGAACCGAACCATTTCCAGCCTGCGTATATCCCTGATTTATATTATTATGCATATTCATGCCGCCTGCATTCCCTGCACCGCCCTGATTCATACCGCCTGCCTGATATCCCTGACTCTGATTCGTACTTTGAGCATAACCATTACTATAGTGATACATATTTCCCTGATTCTGGTTATTCTCCTGATTCCCTGCTCCATTTGTATGATAAACACTATCCTGCTGATTCTGGTAATAACTTCTACCATATCGATACTGATGATCCTGACTATTCTGCGCTTCTTCACTTTCTACCTTATTACCAGCCTGAGCATCCGATACAAAACTTGTCTCTGACCCTGCATTTCCTGCACGATCCTCTTGAATCTCTTCCGCTTTCGCATCAACTATTTGTTCTTCCTGACCCTCTCCTGCTTCTATATCTGTCATGCTTTCTTCCTGAACAGCATTGATTTCCCCATCTGTTCTCATTGTTTCCCCAGCAAAATCTCCTCCTGTTTCTACAACAGTTTCTTCCTGTCCATATCCTGGTTCCATCTCAACTACATTTTCACCCTGAACTTCTCTTACATCCAGATCCGTCACAGTTTCCTCCCGGACAGCCTTTAATTCTGAATCATTAACAATCTCTTCCTGTCCATT
Organism: Lachnospiraceae bacterium; assembly: GCA_022791575.1. Lineage (GTDB taxonomy): Bacteria > Bacillota > Clostridia > Lachnospirales > Lachnospiraceae > JAAVZI01. The sequence goes on along the minus strand of JAAVZI010000009.1, from coordinate 150,747 downwards.
GTTCTTATTTCCATCAAACATATAAAAAACTCCTTTCACACACCATCTACATTAGACCTTAACAAAACTCTTTTTTCACAGTCAGAGCTTGGGCAAATCATATAGCAGCAGAGCGAATCCAAAACGTCTTTGAGCTTTGCTGCTATATGATTTGCCCAAGCTCGTCGCCATAAATAAAAATTCACTTCAGCACTAACTGTTAATATCTATCTTTTATATTTTTAACTTAAAACAAGTCTACCAGCCTTCTGTGAAGATTATGTGTACTTTCTTTTAATAAAATTTGTTTTTGTATGATGAATCTATGAACAAATCCTTTCACCTGTCCATCACATAGAACGTCCTAATATCTGCTCTGTCATATGCAGACAAGCCTCTTTTCTGCCAAACGGCTTTATTACCACACCTATTTGATATTCTGCTTCTTTCAGACTTTTTTGCGAAAATCTGGTATAAAATTCCACAAAACACAGATTTTTATTCACCTCTCGCTGCACAGAAATCGTATGGTTATACAACTTCATCGTCTTTATATAAAGCGTTTCTTTCTCTCCTTTTAACACAATATACAGCCGGTTCAGATTATTATAACGAATGTGTTCCGAATATGCAAAGCCGCGGATACAGACACGGTCCTCTTCCACCTGCGCATACTCAATCATACAATCTACTGGAAATAAAGACTCTTTCACCCTGCCGATTTTGCCTTGCTCTGAAAAAATCTCAAAATACTCCGGCCGGTTCTCAATATTAATTGAGCCGTCATATTTCCTCTGTGCCAGATTTCTGCTGTAAAAGGGATCACGCTTGACCAGAGACGGATGACGAAGATATAGCCGTTCCCGTTCCTTTATATGATTAATAAATTTCTGGGAATCCAGAGAATCTACCCCTCTGGATATGGATTCATGATGATAAAGCACAACATCATTGCGTACAACATGATAGTACCCCGCTTCCAGCAGCTGAAAACACAAGTCTACATCATTAAATGTAACCGCCAGTTCTTCTGCAAATCCGCCTGCCTGCCAGAACTTCTCTTTCTGAATCAAGAAACATGCACCACTTACAATACTGTAATTATAATCCAGCCGGTTTCTTCCAAAAAGCAGCGGCTTATCATCACTAAAACGACGCAGGATATGGGCTGGGCCGCTTTCATAATTCACAGCCCCAATATGCTGAATTTTATTGGAAGAGGGATATAGCAGTTTTGCGCCCACTGCACCTATATGAGGCTGCACTGCCTGACCAAGAAGCCTCTCCAGCCAATCCACCCCTTTTGCCGGCAGAATCTCAATATCATCATTCAAAAATAAATAATAATCCCCTGCTGCTTTTTGGGCACCTAGATTACACATTTTTGAGAAATTAAATTTCATAGGTTCATAATGATAAGTGCATAAGCCTTCCCATACCTGGCACAGCTGTCTATATTGTGCCTGATTCTCTTCACTGCTTCCATTGTCAATTACAAGTATTTCATAATTATCATAATACGTACAGGCACGGATACTATCCAGACAAACCTTTAACAAACCCGGATTATCTTTCGATGGAATAATCACACTTACCTTCGGCCTGTCTGAAAGTTCATAAAGGACTCTAGCCTCCCTGCAGTCCTTTACTTCCTCCATTTTGACAGCAATGCCATACCAGCGGAACAACTGCTCCTTATCTGCCCCCAGACGCAGTGGATCTGTCTTAGTGATTCTTTGCCTGTGATACAATACAGCCGGAATATGGCATACCTGTTCCTTCCCAATTAGAAAGGAAGCTTCCAGCGCCAGCAGATAGCCGCCGTATAAAACCGGCAGCTTACGATTGTATTCCAGTTTCCCAGCCAATTCCTTATTCAAAACCAGAAAACCACCCATATAAAAAAAGGACCGCAGTGTATCCGGGGAATAATCCGGCTTAAAGAAAGGCTCCTGCCGTTTCCCCTGATCAGTGATCCGGTCCTCGTCGGAATATAATAAATACGGATTCTGACAACAGTCTTGGGCCATCATCCAGGAAAGCTGTTTGAGGGCGTCATCTGCCAACTGGTCTCCTCTACATAGAATCCCGATATATCCGCCCTTTGCTTTGTCCACAATCTCTCCCCATAAGGTATGGGGCTCTGCCTGAATCAGCTCCTGTCCGGCATAATCCTGCCGTTTCAATGAATCAATACTGCCTGTCTCCTCTCCGTTTCCGATCAAAACTATCGAAAAAAAGGGCTCTTTGCCGACAGGTATGTTCTTGCGGATTCCCTCATGCTTCTTCTGCCAATAACGATAGTTCCACTGGTCAGAGTGCAATCCCTTAAGTGTAGTAAAAGCTAAATGCAGAAAGGAAAGCGGCCCTCCCTTAATCACTACCTTGCAAATATATTGAATTCTTCCCCACCGGCCTTTGATTCCCATATCCGTGTTCCTTCCCTTCTATTTTGAAGTATCTGCCGCAAAATTCTCTCTGACCGTTCGGAATGCCAACACTGCCAGTAATACGATATCAACAGCAAAAGTGGCAAATAAAGCGTAATTTATTCCATTAATTCCCATTTGCGGAATCATCTGAACGGAAAAGATGATTACCAAAATAATAGCCGCACCATTAATCAGCATGACACTTTTCTGTTTCCTTGCCACTACCATCAGAGCACTCAGCCAATACATAAAAGCTACCAAAAATGTAACCAGAACCGTCTGCGAAAGCAGATAGGAATATTCCAGTATCTCACTGCCGAATAATAACTGAAGTCCCCAGTCACCAAGTACGAATACTCCTGCCAGCACAAGTGCAAGAATCAGTACAAATGCCTCTAACACGCCGACAATCAGCTTCTTATAAGCCTTATAATCCTTTTTATTATAATGCACGGCATATTCACTGATTAACGGACTGTAAATCATATTGCAGGCTGCCTGTATAATGACGGTCGGTGTTGCAATCGAAGCATAGATTCCCAGCACTTCATTTCCTTCATAAAATTCCAGAAAATATCTGGCTACCGATACCACTCCAGTCATAAATAATTCATTAAACATCAGCGGCATATTTTCCATAATTACAGCTTTTACCTTGCTCCATTCCAGCTCACTTGGAAGTTTTGTCAATTTTTTACAGTTTACATAATCATAAAAAAATGCTACGGATGCACTAAGAAGAATCATCGCAGCAATACTGGCCGCAAGGCTTGAAGTTACTTTAAATACAATCGTAAAACCGGATAAAGTCAAAATCCCTCGGATTACAAAGGATTTGCCCACATAATCCATTCGGTACTTTTTCTGCTGAATCCCCTGAATGACATCAATCAGAGCCTCTGTTACCTTGAATATAAAATATAGCAGAATACAGCCCATCTGGTTCATAGAATAATGCGTACTGTTTAAGAGCAAAAATATAAAACAGCAGATCGTACTAAAGCAGCAGGTAACCCCCCTGACTATGATATATTCGTAATCCGAATATTTGTTCTCAATATCGGATACCTGATAATTACGCAGTCCAAATGTACTGATCGCATACAGAATATTGTTAATTGACATTGCCAATGACAAAATGCCTGCATCCTCATAATTGGAAAGACGCACAACAACAATCGTAATCAGCCATTGACAGAACAGGTAGACAATAAATCCTACCGAGTTATATAACATATTTTGCTTAATTGATAATTTTTTAGTTTCCACCTTTATCTCCCTGGACGGATATATGCCCATCATTCGTCTTAGAATTCTCACTGGTCAAATGCTCCAGTTCACGAACCCGCTTCTCCAATATAGCCTGTGTCTGCGTCAGCCTGCGGATTCGAAGCATCTGACTGGATACAATAGAAGTCAGCGATAAAAGAATTAGTAATACAAACAGACCTTCCATTACAAATACCGCATTTGCCGGCGTCTCAACGCCCATCAGTTTGGAAATCCATCGAGCCACCTGGGGCACGATCGCAAGCACCAGCAATACCAAACATGTAAGCAGCCATAACAGCGTATATTTTAAATTTAGCCACTCCTTCTTAATCATCATCAAAATGACGCCTAAAAAGAACAAAATACCGATAACCAGAGTTATTGTTAACTTTAATGACATTCCCTACCGTTCCTTTCTCTTCTTGTATACAATCCGGCAGGCAAAAATTGCCAGAATTACCTTTATCATATAATAAATAGAATCCAGTCCGCCAATAGACGATACTCCGCCTGAACGTTCGTTCATCACTACCGGAACATCCATAATCCGAAAACCGCTTCTCTTTGCAGCTACAATCGCTTCTGGTTCGGGATAATCCTGTGCATAATTCTCTGCAAAAAAGTGAATCAGCCTCTTATTCACTGCGCGGAATCCACTAGTTGCATCGGTCACAGTCACACCGGAACAAACTCGAATCACCCATTTCAGCACAACAATTCCCGTTCTGCGCATAGCGGAAGTCTGAAATCCTTCCTTCTCAATAAAACGGGAACCAATGGTCATATCTGCTTCTCCATTCTTCAGAGGTTCTATCAGATCTTTAATGTATTCTGCATTATGCTGGCCATCCCCATCAAACTGAACTGCAACATCGTAATCATGCTCCTTTGCATAGATATACCCTGTCTGCACACCGCCGCCAATTCCCAAATTACTCGGAAGAGAAATATAATTAAATCCTTTTTCCTCACAGATATGAGCGGTTCTATCCTTAGAACAGTCATTAATTATGACATAGTCTGCAAATGGACAGTCTTTCTGCAGCTTGTCCACTACCCGCTCAATATTTTCCTCTTCATTATAAGCAGGAATAATCACCAATATTTTCATTGCTCTCCTCCATTTTCTCCTTTTGTATCTTTAGGCACCAGAGTCGTATCCATTAGGATTTTGGCTCTGCCAGTTCCAGGAATCCCGACACATATCCTCCAAATTCTTCTGTGCCTTCCATCCAAGGATCTGCTGCGCCTTACTGCTGTCTGCATAGCAAACAGCCACATCTCCAGGACGTCTTGGCGTAATCTGATATGGAACCGGTACACCGTTAACTTTCTCAAAAGCTTTCACCATATCTAGCACACTGTATCCCGTACCGGTTCCTATATTGAACGCCTCGACTCCACTATGATTCAATGAATAGTCTGTCGCACAGACATGCGCTTTGGCCAGATCTACTACATGAATATAATCTCTGACCCCAGTTCCGTCATGGGTGTCATAATCATCCCCAAACACACTCAGCTCTTTCAGCCTGCCGCAGGCAACCTGTGAAATATAGGGCATTAGATTATTGGGAATATCCTTTGGATCTTCGCCAATCAGCCCAGACTCATGAGCGCCTGCTGGATTAAAATACCGCAGCAATACAACAGACATGGTATCCCAGGTCTGTGCTGTATCCCGCAGAATCTGCTCATTCATAAATTTCGTCCATCCATAGGGATTGGTACAGGGACCCAGCGGATTCTCCTCTGTCAGCGGAGAAGGATTGTTCATGCCATACACCGTCGCCGAAGAGCTGAATATGATTCGGTCCACTCCATGCTTTTTCATCTGGCTGAGCAAAGCAAACGTAGAATTCAGGTTATTTCTATAGTATTTCATTGGCTTCCTGACCGATTCTCCTACGGCCTTATAACCGGCAAAGTTAATCACTACATCTATTTGATTTTCTTCAAAAACCTGCTCCAAAGCCTCTTCATCGCAAACGTCTACATTATAATGACAGATATCCCTGCCAGTAATCTGCTTCAGCCGCTTATATACAAGAGGACTGCTGTTGTAATGGCAATCTGCAATGACTACCTGATATCCCTTCTTCACCAGCTCAACCGCTGTATGACTTCCTATATATCCAGCTCCTCCTGCTAACAATACTATCCGTTCCATACTGCCTCCTGTCTCTTAATCATAGATTGTCTTTTGTATACTATGTACAAAAATATGTGCTTTTATGCCGTATGTCTGTAGAAATCCTGTTTCCCGGCCAATCTCCTAATTAGAAAACAGTTTGACAATATAATCATTAATAATACTGCTGCCATAGTTAACCGCTGCCGCCCAGCCGCCTCCCATAGGATTCTCATGAATCCCAAGCCATTCTACATATGGCGTTGTTCCACGGTTGACATAATGGAATCTAGGATCCACACAGGGATTGTTCAGACTCTCTGTTGATGCATATGCCTTAAGATGCTGAATCTGCGCCCGGATGCCATCCCTTACACTTGCAAAGGAATCTCCAGCTACCCCATTTCCTGTTGCACCAATTCCGGCAAAATTATACTGTTCAATTCTAACATCACCCAAATATCTGAGAAATCCTGTTTCTTTCATTGCCTGACAGAACGCTACCTCTGCCCTTACCCCTTCAGCTTTGGCCTCTTCTATATAGATCTGGCAGAACGCCTCAATGGTAGGTGCGTCGCTGTTGGCATAATAGGCAGGATAGGTCTGATTGACATTGTAATACCGTACCATCTGTTCCAGATAAGTATAAGAATTTCCCATAATCGTACAGCCGCCTTGGATAGACGCCATCTGATCCTCCTGAGTCATCCCTGGCGAGGAAGGCTGTACAGAAGGTGTCGGCGTGGGCTCCTCAGGTTCCGGGGGAACTACCGTAATATGATCCAGTTTAGCTGCTCCCGGTGCTTCCACACTGGAAGTTACCGGCAGTTCTACCGGTCCCGGTGTAGGTTCTTCGGCTGCCGCGGGCTCCGGAGAAGGCTCCGGCATTGAAACTACTGCCGGGACATTCGGCTCCGGCTCTGGCTGAATCACTTCCGGCTGCACTCCCGACGGAGAAACTTCTTCTGTTTTTTGAATTACATTTGTCCTGGATACTGCTGCAGCACCGGAAACTGCACGGACGGTATTCTCCACCTTTTTATTCGGCAAACGGTAACTCTCCCGTCCAAACCCGGCTCCAAAATACAGGTACTGCTGCTCTACTTCTTTGATTTGTCCATTTGCTATATGTTCTGCCGCTTTTTCCTCTGTAGTGGTAATGCCTCCCATCCACAGGGCTGCCAATAAAACAACCCCGGCTCCTCCGATTGTAAGTCTTGCAATATTTTTCTGCATGTCAACATCCCTCCCAAAATCCGTTACTGAATGCCAAGAGCTGTTTTCAAAACAGACTGGACATCCTCTAATGTTATCTGGCCATCTTCATTAATATCACAATACTTCTTAACTTTATCATCCAGTGCTTCAATCTTCAGAACTGCCCGTAGAATCATTCTGGCATCTGTAAAGGTAATCTTCCCATCCGTATTGGCATCCCCTTTCATTCGGGGCTTTTCTGCTGCCAATACAAAGTATCCTTCCGGCTCCGCTTTTATGGTAACCCGGCTTCCATCTTCTGAAAATTCCGCTTCCGTTAAGCCAAACTCCATAGAATCTCCCTTAGCAGTATATACCCGGACTTCCCGGTCACGCATAAATGGGGGAATCGTAATTGTAATGGACTCTGTTTGCGGTAATGCTTCCCTTACTGCTCCGTCTCCGGTAACTGCTTCAAAAGAAACAGCATTTACTTCTTTGGCGTCCGTCGGCTGGTCTAACCAGTCTCTCTGCATATGAAAAGCAAGCAGCTCTTTGTAAGGGATCGCTGAAGCCTCCAAGGCACTGCGGATCTGGCCATAATCACACCAAGGCTGAACCCTGAGCTGATAAGGCGCTGCCTGAGACATTACGTAAATATCCTTCCAGTTATATACTGTATGGTTTCCCTCTCCTGGTCCACCCAGAATCTCATATACCTCTCTCTCAGTCGTATAAGCAGCTTCACCAAGTATAACGGTCTGACCGTCAGGCAAAGTCCCCTTAAGCTGGATCGTATAGGTTCCATCCATTCCCAGCTCAGCTGGATATATACAGGTTCTCCACTGATGATAGCTGTCTTCTTCCATTGAATATACCAATGGCGTTCCGTTTTTATTTTCATCATTTACCCAGACCGAACAGCTCACCTGACTGAAAGCATTTCCATATGGCAGATTCCATGCCCGAACCTCAAAGACTGCTCCTGCCTCACTTCCATTCACCTCCAGATTGCCCTCTGGACGAGTTAGGGAAAACAGCTGGCTGGAAACACATTTTGACAGCCCATTTCTATCGGAAGCATAGACATCTACATAATACTCTCCATACATATATCCATAATCACTGATATCAATCTGCAGGCGGTAAGACTGATTTCCTATGGAAACCGGATTGATCCATCTAAGATAGTTCCCGACATCCTGTTTGGGCCATACGGCTACCTGCACACTGCTGATATCTGTTCCTGAAACGACATTCCGCAGTTCTATATCAAATGTACCCTTCTGATTATCCCTGCTGACCATCTGGACACTTTCCACAGAAGGCCCCTGTACAGTAAAACTGCTGCTTCCAACACAGATATTTCCATTGGCATATACATCCACTCGATAGATTCCTTCTGTCTTATGATTTGATATCGGTACATCTGCTGTCCAGCTGCCGCTTGCATCCTGGCGGCCATCATACCAGATCAGATCGTCAAAACCTCCGATATCACTCCAGACTGCAAACTGAATCTTATCTGCATTTTTAATACCGGAAGCTTGTAAATGCCAGATGGTCTGATTCTGAATCGGATTATTAGAAATCACTGCCTGAGAATAATCCAGCGTATCCTTCTTCTTTAGGCCATAATACCGGGCAATTCCGGTTGCATCTGCACTTCCCAATTTCCATAGCTTCTCCAGAGAATTCAGATACTGTGTCGCATCATCATAGTTGCTCACAAACGCATGTTCAATTATAATACCTGGAAATCCTCTTAACTTACTATTCTTAATTACACCATAGTAGTCCGCCAGAGAACCGTCTGGATATCTGGAATTATCTTCTGAATATCTGACTGTAATCTTTCGGTCCTGCAGACCTAATGCCACAAGCTGGTCTAATACTGACTGTGCCAGTCCGCCGCCAGCTGCTCCAATTGCAGCATTATAGTTTCTACTCGGATAATATACGCCTGCACCTTTTGCAGAACTATTCGAGGAGGAATTATTATGTATGCTGACATATGCATGGGCTCCCACACTCTTTGCATACTCCACCCTCTTTAAATTACATTTGGCAGAACTTCCAACTACATTGGGTCCGCCATAAGGACAGGGACCTGTCTCGCGAATCATATAAACTCTGACTCCCTCATATGTTTCCAATTCGTGCTTACATGCCATTGCAATCTGAAGATTCAGGTATTCTTCCCGCAACCCATTGCCAAAAGCGCCTGTATGAGAATCGTCATGTCCTGCATCCAGCACAATAACCAGTTCTCCAGATGCTTCTGACTCCTTTCCAGACATAAATGTCCACAAGCATGCTATAAGCACCAGAATAGAAACAACACCTGTTCCAATCCTTTTCTTAGTCACTCTTTTATCCTTCCTTCTTTCTATCTTTTTTAATTTTCATAATTCATCACCATTATAACATAAATTTTTATGAAATGTATTATTTTTTTAACATTTCCCATTATTTTCTGTAATAATTTCATTAGATATTTTGTTCTCCTAAAGTAACATATGCTGCATTTTCCGCATTATGTCCCCAGAGTGGTTGACATAATACAATTTCAACACATACTCTAAGATCATTCGGAAACTTTATACATGGAAAAGCATGTATTCCCTCGATCTGCTGCACTGTTATAATGCAGAATTCGATATTCCTCTAGTAATTGATTATATTGACTCTTCTGGTCTAAAGAATAACAATTCCCTTCTGCATCCATATAGCCATTCGCATTCAGGACCGGCAGCTTCTGGTACATCTCATTTTGATATGCAAAATAACTGGGAATCTCCAATCCTGCATACGACAATACCGTTCCTGCAAGATAATTGGCACTCATTGCTTCGACCCAAGTCTCTTCTATGTCATAATTGGTCCATATCAGAAATGGAACGGCATAGCGTCTCTGCAATTCTTCCAGATCCAGCTCCTCCAGGCTCTTTCCATATAGTTCTTCATAGAATTCTTCCTCGATAGCCGCCTGATGGTCTCCAAACAGAACCAGCATGACAGGTTCCTCTACCTGGCTGAAATACCAGACCAGATAAGCAAATGCATCATCCGATACCTTTAACAGTGATAGATACTCTTCTGCCGCCGGATAATCCTCCTTCATTCCCTCTAAGATGACTGGCTCCTCAAAATCGGCCCCTGTTTTGTATCCTCCATGATTCTGAATTGTCACATCAAACACGAATATACGTTCGTCTTTTTCTTTTTCCTCATACAAATTAATGATCTTCTTATAGGATTCCAAATCGCTGATAAAATCACGAACCATTTCCGAATCAGAAGGAAACGAAGCCATATCATAAAATTTCTCAAATCCCATCGTCTCATACACTACAGGCCGATTCCATCCTTCCGCATCAAATGGATGAATCGCATAACATCGATAGTCCTGTTCCTTAAGCGTCATAGCAAGTCCTCCCGTTTCCTGGGATTTGTTAATATACTGCTGATACGCAATGGAACCACGGGGCAGATAAGCCATGGAATTCCCTGTCAATACCTCATATTCTGTATTGCATGTGCTGCCGCCAAATATAGATACATACAGATTCCCTTTGATGGTATTTTCTTCCAAACTGTTTACAAATGGAGCATAATCGATATTAGTTTTAAAATCTCCGACTATCCGAGGATCAGAATATGCCTCATTCATCACCATAATAATATTCGGCCGAACCTCTGCCTCCTGGCCGGCTGTCGTTTCCCCATAATCTTCCAGGATTTTTTCTACTTTCCCCACACTGTAATGATCTGGTTTTTCCGTCTGTAGATACCGGGTATTCATAATAAAGCTTAAATAAAAACCATTTCGCTTATATCCTGCACTCTGCTGCCACAAATCTGCCTGGAAGCCAGCATTCTCCAGCAAAGAAGTCTGTGTAAACAGATACAGCAGCATCCAGGTATATACCAATGCTCCGCCAAAAGCTGTTACTCTCATCGGACGGCTTATTTTCTGCTTACACATATGTATCACAGAAACATTCATGGCGCATACACATAAGATACGCCCAATCAACGGCAGATTCAGCTGATAGCTGTAACCTCCGGCAACATTTCCTGCTGTACCCAGAGAAAATAGATCCCACGGACAGACCGGAATGCCCCTGAATTCCATTACAAAATAATTCACCAGCCCAAACAGAAAGGTAAGGGTATTGCCAATAATAAATGTACTCCGAAAACGTCCGGTGATAAAAAAACAAATCAGATAAATTCCGAAGTATATTAAATAATTAAAAAATATCATGATAAATCCCTGTTCAAATGGATTCTGATAGAGACTTTCTACCAAAAACAGCGCCAGCAGAGGATAAATCAGCATACCTGCAAGTCCGGCAATTCTACCCCAAAGTCCTTCCAGCTCAAAAGACAAAAACAAGAACACGATCGTCACCGTCAGCATTGAGAGACAGAAAATCAACAGAGAAACCTGAAAGCGGGAATAGGACAATTGATACAATAGCTCCTGTTTTCTCTTTTCTCCGCTAAAAACAAGCGTATTTGTTTTACTTTTTTGCTCTCCTGCCCATACCGCCGGACTGGTGGTCTCCCCATAACCAGTCGCGTAGACCTCCAATGTATAATATCCCTCTTTTACATTCGTATCCACTTCAAATTCGTAATACCCCATATCCCGGAGTTCTTTCACATCTACACTCTCCCGGTATAGAATATGGCCATACTCATTGAGAAACTGAAAATGTACTTTTCCCTTTTCTAGTGTATCTCCATACGTCGAAAACATAATACCAACCGACTGCAGCTGCCCCTTATCAATCCATATCTCCTGATCCAGCGGCTCTTTCTGGGTCATTCCGGTAAAAACCACCGGCGATTCATGCTCATAATCTCCGATCTGTTCTGTGTAATATAAATCTTCCCAGTGTGTATAAAGTGCGATTCCAAAAAACAGTACCAGAAAACATGTGATCACAGATTTTAATACCAGAACTCTTTTTCTATTCCAGAAAGCCTCTGGTCTCTTTATAGAAAATGGAAAACGGTTTCTTGATTCAGATGTTTTTACTACAATGTATTCTTTCAAGTTCTTTTACCTCGTAAAATTATATCCCTGGTTCTTCCAGCCCTTTTTCCCGATAATGCTGCAGCACCGATATTTCCAGATCCGAACAGTAAAAATCCTCCACTACAAAACTTTGCTCCAAATCCTCATGCAAAATACCGTCTTCTACGGCAGCACGCATAAGCCCTTCTGGGAATTCCTTATCAATCTCTGCCGATAACGCATACTCCGCACATATTCCGTAAAAGTCACGAAAATACTGTTTTATCCCCTCCTGACAGCGAATGATTTCATCCGTATAATACTTCGTACCTGTTTCTGCAAACATACAGGCACCCTCTTCATCCATACAGACGAGCTGACCATCCGGTGCAATCAATATACTTTCCAATAGTAAATGATATCTGTGGACAAATGACCGGGAACATCCCTGATAGCTATCTTTTTCCGCATAATAGCCGTGAATGGAATTGCCCTCAATTGCCAGCGGCTTTTCCCTAAAATCCGTCGCAAAATAGTAACCATCAAAGGTATCCCCTGTCAGCTTAGACAAATAATATTGTATCGTACCGCTGTATCCGATATCCGAGACAAAGATTCGGTGTTCCTTCCCTATCTTTTTCGTATGATAATAGTTCAGATAATTGTTCCTCTCCTGCTCAGCCCTCTTAAGAATTTTTTCTTGGTACTTTTCAACCCTGACCGCAACCTTATCCATTTCCTCCGGCAGCGCAATTGAATCCTCACGGCCTTCGCTGCTTTCCATACCAAAACGGGTATGAAGAAGGTCTGAAAACGTACCGCGATACTGTATGGACAAAAGTTCTTTAATATCTGCCCATGTCTTCACCGATGCCATAGATAACGCTCTTCTTGAAACATATAAATACTCACTTCCCACAGAAGACAAAGCCGGCAGCATGTCTTTCATAATATCAAACAATTCTTTTAACAAATAACCTTCACGGGCAAAAAAGAAAATTTTTTCTGCTTTCTGTTCCAGCACCTTTCTGCATAAATGATTCATATACCCCATAATCACAGGAGCAATGACTGCATAGCCGAAATCCTCTTCCTTACGGATTCGAAGATCCAGCAAGTCCTGATTCAGAGCATAAGGATGATTAAAAAGCCGCTTTAATGAAAGCCCCACTGCCACAGACATAATCGGATTCGGTATGTTACGAAGTGGATAGACCTCGCCCAAATCCGAACATTCATATAAATCCTGTATCGACAGAATATGGCTGGCTCTGAATTTGTAATCACTCGGAATCTGCATATCGGACTTCTCATTATCACCAATATGAAGCCAATTGGGGGCATGATATTTCTCGCTGTAGGTTTTCCAGAAACTGCCATCATCCTTGCGAAGATTTGTTTCACAGGATAAAAACAACTTTTCATAACCGGTAATTCCGCATTTTTCCAGGATTTTTTCAATATCCTTCCTACGAAGATACATATCACTGACCAGAAATACATGCTTGTTCTGTGCCAAAATCTCATGATAGAATGCTGCCATCTCTTTCTTAGGCTCAATCAGCCGCAGCTCCTGATTCACTTCTGCCTGTTTGATCCGTTCACAGTCCTCCGCAGACAGTTTAGAAAGTACAGAAAATTCCTGGTAAATATCATCCAAATCACAATCCCGGTCTGGATTTTTCTTTCGACAGTTACCTTCTGCCTCTTTTCTTAATTCCTTAAACTGCAGCCGTGAAAATCCATTCTTCCTTAGCTGAAGTTCCAGCAGATCAAAGGCATCATCCGGCCTTGCCACTGCCCTGGATACCAGCGTATCAAAAATATCGAAGGAAACAATCTCACACTGGTTCGCTTCTTCCTTCAAACGCTCAAAACTCTTAATATAATATTGTTCGAAATTCTTCCGACCCTCATTATAGATAAATTCCCTGGTTTTTCCATTATAAATTAATGTATTATACTCATTATAGCGGCACGCCAGCACGGTACATCTCTCAAATGCATGCGCAATCGTACCGTCAGTCTGTCCATTCTCTTCTGGAAAATCTTCTGTACGAAGTCCAGCCTCAAAAAACTGGCGGAGTGCTTGTGTCCTGGCCCAGAACATAGTTCCCATGGGAAAATCAATATATTTCTTTCCCGGAGGACAAGAAAGGCCGGTCTTAGCCAGCAGTTCATCGCGGCTTTTTTCATTCTGCAGCCACGCATGTCCCCAATAAGGCATATCTGGAAATGTCTCTGGATAAATCATGCCGACTTTTTCTCCCTGTTCAAATCCATAAAAGACTGCTCGGATTAACTCCTCACTGCCAAACAGATGTTCTAACAAATACTGTCTCCAGTCCAGCTGTTCCCCACCTGTATACAACGATTTCTTACTATGCACATGACAGAAATAATCATAATTCAGCAGTTCTTTGCCAAAGGTTGCCAACAAGGGGGCTACATCTCTTCCTCTGTTCTCCACTTTTCTGACTACAACCTGTCCCACCTTGGGAATCCCAGACGCTTTTCGCAGCACCTCTTCTCTTACTCGGTCATCTATAATAGAAATATACAAGTCAAACGTATAGGGCATATGGGAAAAATATTGTGCAAACTCCTCCATTAGATCTGGATAGAACAAATGAAGATGAATGGCAATACTTCCGGAACATTCAAATGTTTCTGCCTGTCTCCAATCGATCTCCAACGCTCCCTGTTTTGCATTCTTAGCATGCTTTTCCAGCCACTCCCTCTGTTCCATCCAATTTTGATAGGCTTTCCATTGGATATATGAAGTCGTATTCTGAAAGAATCTGCCAAACGTACGGTAGAATTTACCCTTTAACTTTAATTTGCTTTCTCTATCTACTGGAATTTTATTATATATTTTCTTTAAAAACAAAAATAGTTTCCCCATAAATCTGCGGACTCCTTTAATTTTAATTATCAATACTTGATTATACACTGTCTGTTATAAAATAGCAACTGAAAAATTCACACTGCTATTGACATCTCTTTTTGAATCCTTTATGATGTTAAAAGTTTATTAAGCAATTTTTCAGAAAGGATCTATATAATATGAAGAAAGAACGTATTCTATACTTTGATGTAATGAAATTTCTTGCCGTTATTTTTGTATTTACCTGCCATTTTACCCGATCGCTGGAATACTGGGGGATTAACTTTGACTTTAAGGTTCTACCCGACTCCCTGCTCAGCCTGTATCTGGGTTCCTATGGTGTAACCTTGTTCTTTATCATCAGCGGTGCTTCTCTCATGTATGTCTATGATGAAAAGCTGGAACTAAAAACGTATTTTAAAAAGCGATTCCTTGGAATTTATCCTCTATTTTGGTTTTTATTTATTCTCTCCTTTTTACTGAATTTTTATGTAAACCGGGGATATGACCACAGCATTCCCAAATGGAAACTGCTTTACAGCCTGATTGGCATAGATGGAACCATGAGTTGGATTACTCCTACCTTTTATCAGGTCGGCGAATGGTTTCTTGGTGTCATAATTGCTTTATATGCGCTGTTCCCGCTTCTGCGGATCTGCGTGAGAAAGTTCCCTGTCATTTCGTATCTGGGATTTCTTGCTGTAGCACTGGTAATCGGCTTTCTATATAAAGGAACCTTTCCTGTTGAATGCATTGTATTAACCAGAATTCCAGAATTTATGTTCGGTATGCTGTTTGTAAAATATATAAAAAAGGTGCGTTTGCTTCATCTGATACCTAGTGCCGCCTGTCTGGTGCTCTTCGCCATCGCTTATGATATTGGAGAATGGAACCTGTTAGTCCGAACTTACCTGGTCGGTATATCCACCTTCCTGGTTCTAGCCTATCTGTTCTCCTCGGTTAAGAATCCAGTGATTACAGGCATCAGCCAATTTATCAGTAACTACAATTATCCGATCTTCCTCATTCACCATGTATTGCAGATTACATTTCTGCGGCACTTTGTCGGAATGTCTTATCATGCAACCGATGTTCTGATTCTGTATATAAGCTGCGGCGCTCTGACCATTGTACTTTCTATTGCTGCCAACAAGGTGAACAAGCAATTTATACTTCCGTTGTTTCAAAAGATACTGAAACGTTCAAAGCCAGTCTCAGCAGAAACGTCTATCAGTCAGCCATAAAAGCTTTTTCCTACACATCATAAAAGCGCTGTCATCGACAGCGCTTTTATACATGCGCATCCGCGCACTTCCAATTGCTCTATTTTCTGCGTATAATTTTCTTTACACCACATTTCACTTTACCAGCAGCCTTTTTGCTGCCACGATAAAACATATGAACGACTCCTTCATTATGCAGTTCTTCCAGAACCCTCGACTGCTCCTTTAAGTTCTCTAAGGAATGATACAGGTTCTGATTCACTCCATACAGCGTGCCAGACGCACATCCATGGCTGAACAGGGTATCATTTAAGGTCTGTACCATATAGCTTAGATTGGTAATTTCAATCGCTGCTGATTTATCACATAGGATGTGGCCGGAATAATACCCTTCAGACTGAGCAGCAAAACCATGTATTCTCTCTACTGCATGCAGAATCGTTCCATCCTCAGCCACCGGCTCTTTCGGCAGTTCTTCATAGGTCCAGGGATAATCCAGAAGCTTCTTTAACGCTTTGGGCCGGAACCAGAACATGCTTCCTAGAGCAGACACCGGCTCATACTGCTCTGATATCGGAACATTTAGTTTCAGTTTTTCCGCCAGCTTCTTTGTTACCTGATAATTCTGTCCCCACTCCTGTCCCAATATAAAGAAATATTCTCCATGGTTTGGCGGCGGTGGTGCAATCATACCAAGTCTTTTATGTTGTTCAAAAAGAATCAATATATTGTTCACAAAATCCCGGCTGGCCAGAACATTTTCCAGACATTTATAAGCAAATCCACTGCCAATCGTACGCGGCTCTAACTGCTTGACTTTTTTATCATGGGCATAGCAGACATAATCATACTGTTTGATTTCCTGACGAAATTCTACGATTAAGGTACTTAAGTCCCGACCGACATTATTCCTCTTACGCACTTCCAGTTTCCCATAGGGCATGGCTTGAAAGGCTGTACGGATCTTCTCTGCCTTGGCATCCGTATCCGTTGTAATATACACATCTGTCTCTTCCGGCATCGATCTAGCATAATGAAGACAGAGTTCGATCTGATCCTCATAATAAATATGCATCACTAACGCAATCTTTCTCTTCTTCACAATCTCATCCGCCGACCGGCTCCAGTCTGACGGGAGAATAAAATTAAACTGCATATTTTTCTTAATAATCGCCAGATTTTCCAGGCGAAGAATATTATCCCAGATCAAATCGGTATCATAATCCGTATGTTCCTCCAAAAAGCGGTACAATTCCATCGTCGGCTGACCATACGTTTCGCTGATTACACTAGAGTAATTCTGCATAAAGGACCTGCGTTTAAAGATGGGACAGCGAGTCTGCTCCAGAAGCTCCTTCGGCGCACACAGAACCGGATTATGGCTATAATTATCCGGCAATTCACTGTATACATCCCAAGTATACCCCATATCCGCAAATTTCTTCGTAAAAATCGCCTCATGGTAACCAATGGCTTCCATATAATTATGAATCATAGGCATAGTCCGCCAATATTCCTGAAATTCCTCCGACTGCATCAGACTTTTTCTTACAGCTATAAAATGAGACTGAATATGCTCCGGTATATAACCATAACTAATCGTTCCAAATGGATCTCCGGCCGCATATTCATGAAACTTGGTAATACCCCAGAAATCCAGGTCCCGCTCTGCCATCGAATCAAACATTTCCTCAATCGGATAGACCGGCCCCATAATCGTATGATTCATCATAATCAGCTCATCATACTGTAAGAGCTTCTCAAATCCGTAGTGTTCAATTCCGCACTTATATGCCCAGACGTCAAATCCTTCATTAGGCCGTTCCTTCAGGGCAATCCCCGCATCCTCAATCTTCTTTCTTCCCTCATCTGCAATCGTTCCGTTAAACACTACCAGAATCTCTTCTGAAACCTTCTTAAGGCTGTTCAGCATATAAATGACATAATCATCTACGATTCCATCCTTATCAAACATAAAATACAGTATTACTCGTTTCATATCCTTACTCATCATTCTTATCTCCAGTTTTCAGCATTCTTTTTACGTTCCGCATGGGCTTAGTAACTTTCCAGCTTAAGCTGTTTAGCATAGTCTCTATTGTAATATCCCGTTCTTCCAGCTGCCGCTGTTTCTCTTCCAGCTGCTGCTGTCGTTCCTCTAACTGTTGCCGCTGCTGTTCCAGCTTCAGTTCCAAATCTGCATACTGCAGCTTCATCGCATCCAACAGCTCATTCAGACTCTCTGTTTCCTGATTCTTACCCTCCAGCAAAGTATTCAGATCACTAGCTGTTTTCTTCAGGTTCCCAATCTCTGCTTCGGCAATCTCCAGCTTCTGTCTGGCTGCCTGACGGTTTCCCTGACTGATCTTATCCATATAGATCGATACACCATTCATCTTATAGAAATCCTTTTGGTCAAAATGAAAGGTTTCTTTGAGTACAGCCGCCGTCTCCCGATCTGCTAAAAGCCCGGCCAGACGTTCCATTCCACAGGCAGAATAAACCGACGAACCATTGAATTCTTTACACATCAGAAACGCTTTCTCACACTCCAGTTCCAGCGCCGTTCTGGAATTGGGATTGCGAAACTGTTCCGAAAAAGCAGCAATAAAGGTCTCCTGATCCATATCTTCAAAGAAATGCTTGCGAATCAGCATATACTCATTATAAAAGCGGATATCATTCTCATCATTGCGGGCGCTGGTATTGCTGCCTCCGCCCAAACTATATCTTCGGTATCTCAGCAGCGGCTCTTCGATCACTGCGAACTGATATTTCTTGGTAAATCTTACCCACCAGTCAAAATCATGTCCCTGAACAAAAGCTGGATTATGCTCTCCAATTTCCTTAAGAGCTTTTGTAGTCACAATAGATGTCGGATTTGCTGTCCGATTTCCAATAAAAAAGAAAAACCGCAGCCACTCTTCTCTTGTATCGGTAGAGCAGTTAAAGATCTCCCTAACGTCCTTTTCTTTCTCATTAACGATTTTCCCATTCTCATCAATGATATCAACCCAAGTAAAGCAGGCCTCGTATTGGGGATTCTTTTGTAGGAACTCTACCTGCTTCTTAAGCTTATCTGGTGTCCACAGGTCATCACTATCTGCAATCGCTGCATATTCACCTTTTACAAACTGCATGGCATAATTCGTAGCAGCACTAATATGCACATTCTCTTTACGTGTATACAGTTCAATCCTTTCATCTGTAAAACTCTGCAGAATCTTTACCGAATCATCCGTAGAACCATCATCTACAATAATAAACTGAAAATTCGAATAGGTCTGGTTTAAAACGGCCTCCACACTTTCTCTTATGCAGTCCTCATGATTATAATTGGTCATTATGATACTGACAAGCGGTTCCTTCATTCCCATTGATACCTCCTAAAGGTTCTCATACTGTTCACATACTTCTTCCATTGGCCCGCAGACCAGATTCTCTCCATGGGATAATAAAATACCGTTTTTACAGAGCCTCTTGACCTGGTCCATATTATGGGATACCAGCAAAAGCGTTGTCCCTGAGTCCAGCATGGAATTGATTCGTTCCTCACACTTCTCCTGGAAACGGAAATCTCCCACTGCCAGAATCTCGTCCACAATCAGAATATCCGGCTTCTCAATCGTTGCTATAGAAAAACCAAGCCGAGTAATCATACCAGAAGAAAAGTTCTTAATCGGCACATCTACGAACTTTTCCAGCTCTGCAAACTGAATAATCTCATCAAACTTTTCTTCCAGCATATGTTTATCATACCCCAGAATGGCCCCATTTAAAAATACATTTTCCCTAGCAGTCAAATCAAAATCAAATCCAGCTCCCAGTTCAATCATCGGTGCCACGGTCCCGTGGATCTGGACATTTCCCTCGGTCGGCTTCATAACGCCGGCAATAATCTTAAGCAGCGTACTTTTTCCTGAACCGTTCACTCCTACCATTCCAAAGGATTCCCCTCTTCGTACCTGGAAGGAAATATGTTTTAGAGCATAAAACTCATGATAGGAAAGCTCCCTTTTAATCTTCTTAATTACAAAATTTTTCAGGTCGTTGACTTTCTCTTTATATAACCGGAACATCATTGATACGTCATTTACTTCAACAATTACATCCTGCTCGTTCATTCTTTTACCTCATTTTACAATCTTAGTATAAATTTATCCTGCAGCTTCTTAAATACCACTGCGCCCAGTACCAATGCAATGACACAGGGAAGCAGACAATCCAAATGATCCTGTATGGATGGAATCTGCTGGTCTAATACCGTACAGCGCAGCATCTGCACATATTTGGTAATCGGATTGGCGCTTACAATGGCATATGCATATCTGGCATAGGAAACATCTGCATTCTTCAGCATATCCATAGGATAAAAGATCGGCGTCAGATACATCAGAGCAGTTACCACTACTCCATATAAATGCATCATATCCCGAAAAGATACGGTCACTGCTGACAAAACCATACCAATCCCTATAGAAAAGAGCAGTACGTACAATACCGGAAAAATTGCAAAAATCACGGTCCAGCTGACTGGCGTCCGTGTAACGACAATAACAATCACCAACGCCACAAAGGAGGTCAGCAGATTCACGAAACTAGAACACACTCTGGAAATCGGAAAGAAATACTTAGGCACATATACTTTGGTAATCAGTCCGGCATTTCCCACTATGGACGACATAGACATACTTGTAGCTTCATTAAAAAAGTTAAAAATCAGCTGGCCGCACATCAGATATACTGAGAAATTCTCAATGCTCTGACGAAATACTGTCGAAAATACAATCGTCAGTATGACCATGGTACCAAGCGGATTCAGCACGGACCATAGAAAGCCCAGAAAGGAACGGCGGTATTTAATCTTAACATCTCTCCTTATTAATTCCTTTAATAAGGGCATGTATCTTTTTAGCCCTGCAATGTTCATTCCATTCATTCCTTTCTTATCTGGCAGTCATTATCCGGTCTATCTTCTTCGTATCTCCCCAGACGCCTGGCGAATCATATGGCCTGTCTGGAAAAGCCCCATACTGGAGCTGAATATCAAAACCATTTTCCTTAATAAAACTCTCAATCTTCTCAGCTAGGGTCATAGGCTTCCCTGTACAGCTGTTAATAATTCCATCCACTTCCGTCTGAGTCACAATGGCTGCAATCTGATCTGCCATCTCATCCACATGAATAAAATCATACTGATTTTTTCCCATAGTAAATGGGAACTCCTTCTTGCCTTCCTGAGCCGCCTGAACAATCTTACTGAAAATCGAACTGCTCTTGCTGTCATCCCCATAGATATAATAACCACGTATCCACTGAAAACAAACCGGCGTATCCTTTGTACGCAGCTCTATCAGCTGTCTTAAGGCATTTTTGGAAATCGCATATTTTGACAAGGGATTGGTTGGCGTATGCTCGTCAATGGCGCCCTCATGATAACCGACTTCATGCATAGACCCCATGACTGCAATCTGCTTTAAACCGCCCTCAATCATATCGTCAATAAAACGATAGTGCAGAGGAAGATCCTCAATATGGCTGTCTGCATTGTGTACAAATCCATTTCTCCAAGCCATATGAATACATGCATCTGGCTCTCCCATCTGCTTAAAAATATCTTTATCGCCAGAAAACAATGAGGCTTCTATTCTTCTGGCACGCTCGTCAATGCCGTCAAACCTTACATCCGCCGCCAATACATCACAGCCTAGATCCAATAGCCTGCCGACTACATGTCTTCCTATATATCCATTGGCTCCTGTAACTAATACTTTCTTCATAGTCTATCCTTCCTGTTGTTTTACTTTCAATTCTTTCAGACACCATACAAGTGATTCGTATGCTAGATGGAATACAGAATTCCTGCCAGAGTAAATGGCTGGACAACAATAGCCGCCATCAGACAGGTTCTCTCCAGTGATTCTGTAATCCTTACACCCTTTCCTCGGAACGCAAAAAGTGCCAGCAAAATCACCGGAAGAAAATATCTTCCCTGGACTCCCTCAATATAATCCATAGAAATTGTAGTCCAGCTTAACAACATTCCTGCAAATACACAGGCTATACAGGCAAAGAACACCAGCAATAAGAGAATCCTGGTACTTCCCTTCATCTGCACGCCTATATTTTTCTCTGTCGGCATCACCGCCAGAACAGCTGTAATCAGATATACACAAACTACTAGTATTGAGACATCCAGATTTACCCAGCCCAGCTTGCCGCCGAATGCTGAAGTAAATATAAATTCCCCTTTCAGATATATCGTATTCCAGATCATATCCATGGTTTTTAAGGGATGTTCCAACAGCATTTTCAAAGAATACCCCGGCTGCTGGGCCCACTTTACAAATGGCACCGAAGAAGCCGATTTCACAACTTCTGCATTTCCATTGGTAAAAAACAGCTTAATCACCAGTGTAAATACCAGCATGACCCCCATAATTCCAAATAATTTCCACATAGCCTTTTGATCTGTCTTCCGCCTTGAAAGCGCTGCATAACCTGCAAGCACTACAGCCGGCACATAAGCCAGACCTTTGGTAGGAAGAAACAGCATTCCTGAAACTGCAAACATGATATAAGTATATTTTGTACACTCTCGATCATACATCAGCTGCATAAAGGCTGCAAAAAACAAAATTGCTGTAGCTATAATCATACAATCATAAGAATATGACGTAGCCTGCTGTATGGAAATCGGCAGCAGGCAGATAATCGCTGCTGCTGCTTTTCCAAATGGCAGTATTCGAATCGCCAGCCAGGTAAGCGCTACATAAAAGATAAAATTAAACAACATACCCAAAGCAAATGTCTTTAGTCCGTTCAGTCCCAGCAACCGTCCCAGTGTAATCCCAATTCCCGGCAGAAAATACTGATATTGAGGCGTCACATAGGTCTCATATTCAATTGCCGTCCGCTCATCTGAATCATCTCCATGCAAAAACATAGAATAATATTCATCATAACTGGCCTTGCTTAACGCCAGCATTGGAGCATGCAGGTCAAGTCCTTTCTTCTCACAATTTCTCAATTCAAAATGATCTGGTGAATTATCATACCCCAACAGACTATTGGAAAACTCAATCGCCTTATAGATATGCGTTCCTTCATCTGGAGCAACCAGAGAAGGAAGCAGAAATATATAAACAATTCCCAACAATATGACTGCTGCAAGGTAAACCCGATGAAGCTGCTGTTTCCAGATCACTAAAAAGAAATAAATTCCCACCAGAATGAACAACATAGCAGCCAGTGCAAACAAGATTAAGCATTCTGTATATCCAAACTCTCTGTAAGAATACTCCATCAGCAGACTATACTCCAGATTCTCCTCATCAAGCACACATGTTTCCTTAACCTGCTTCGTTTGTCCAGATAAATAAAAACCGATGGTTGCCTGGTTGGAAAGTTCCTTCATTTCTATTACCAGAGCCGGATGCCGGTCCGTCACATCTACCGATGAAAATTGAAACTGATAACGCTGCTGATCATAAACGGCAGCCGTATTAATATCTGATTCAGCCAAAACCTCCTTGGTATCATAATCAATCAGCTGCATGTGAATGGTTCCCTCTCCATTTTGGGAATTTCCATTAGTGGCAAAATAAACATTTAGTTCTGACAACTTCTTATGGACAGGTTCAAACGGCTGTACCAGCTTTTCACCTTCTTTTAGCTGCCGGGTAATGGAACTGCGGTCTGTATTGATATTCATAGTCGTTCCTTGGCCGATAAACCTGTGGTAGATATTGCCGGCAAAGAGCAAAAATACAATCACAATGACCGCAAGCACTGCAATATGCTTTTTCCATTCACTTTTGGTCAACTTTTGCATATTCTATTCTCCTAAATATTCCCTGATATAGCGATTCAAAGCATTCTGCCAGGACGGCAGCTTATAAAATCCATTCTCTACCAGTTTTTCTTTTGACATTCTGGAATTCAGCGGCCGTACTGCCTTTGCCCCATATTCCGCCTGTGTAATCGGATTTACCTTTGTGTGATAGCCAGCAATACGAAAGATTTCCTTGGTAAAATCAGCCCAGGAACAAACCCCTTCATTTGTTGCATGATATACCCCATACTTATCCGTCACCAGCATGTCGCAGACCAGCTCTGCCAGGTCAGCCGTATAGGTCGGAGAACCGATCTCATCACAGACCACATTCACCTCTGTTCGTTCTTTTCCCAGCCGCAGCATAGTCTTTACAAAATTATTGCCATTAATTCCAAATACCCAAGAAATGCGGATAATAAAATATTTCTCCAGCAATTCCTGCACAGCCTGTTCGCCCTCTAACTTGGTTAAGCCATACTGGCTGGTTGGCCCTGTCTCATCCTCTGGCTCGTAGAAACACTCTCCTTTACCAGGAAATACATAATCGGTACTGAAATACATCATAACTGCATTTATTTCCTTACAGACCGCAGCGATATTTCTCGGACCAATAGCGTTGACATTATGACACAGCTCCTTATTCTCCTCTGCCTTGTCCACAGCCGTATAAGCCGAACAGTGCACGACCACGTCCGGCGCTTCTTTCGTAATAAAAGCCCTTGTCTGGTCCAGATCCGTAATATCAAATTCCTCCAGATCTGCACCTACTGCTTCTATCTCTCTCTTAGCCAGGCTGAGCATAATATCATGACCCAGCTGGCCCTTTACACCTGTCACCAATACTTTCACGGTGTTACCTCCTGATTATCTATCCAATTGATCCTATGGCATTCGTCCAAACTAACGATTGCCATACTGCTTCTCATAATAATTCTGGTATTCGCCGCTGATGATGGATTCCCACCAATGTTTATGATCCAGATACCACTGGATCGTCTTTTTAATTCCATCTTCAAATTTCGTCTCAGGAAGCCAGCCCAATTCTCTGTGAATCTTGGCTGGATCAATGGCATAACGCATATCATGTCCCGGACGGTCTGTTACATATTCAATCAGATCTTCACTCTTGCCAAGTTCATGAATCACCGTCTTCACTACTTCTAAATTCGTCTTTTCATTATGTCCGCCGATATTATAGACTTCACCAACTTTTCCTTTACGGATAATCAGGTCAATCGCTAAGCAGTGATCCTCCACATACAGCCAGTCACGGACATTCTCACCCTTTCCATATACTGGAAGCGGCTTATCATTCAGTGCATTGGCAATGATTAACGGAATCAGCTTCTCCGGGAAATGATAAGGGCCATAATTATTCGAACACCTAGAAATCGTTACCGGAATCTGGAAGGTTCTATGATAAGCCAGTACCAGCAGATCTGCCGATGCCTTAGAGGCAGAATAGGGGCTGGAAGTATGCAGCGGCGTCTCTTCGGTAAAGAATAGGTCTGGCCGATCCAAAGGAAGATCGCCATATACTTCATCTGTCGATACCTGATGATATCTCTGAATGCCAAATTCCTTACATGCATCCAACAGTACGCCGGTTCCTAAAATATTCGTCTTTAAGAAAATGCCTGGATCTGTAATAGAGCGGTCTACATGGCTCTCTGCTGCAAAATTAACAATTACATCCGGCTTTTCCTCTTTGAATAGATGGAACACCAGTTCTCTATCTGCAATATCTCCTTTTACAAATTTAAAATTCGGTTTGTTCATAACCGGCTCTAAAGTCTCCATATTACCAGCATAGGTCAACGCATCCAGACAGATAATCTGATCTTCTGGATATTTATTTACCATTAAATGTACAAAATTACCTCCGATAAATCCCGCTCCACCTGTTACAATAATCTTCATAATCGATTCCTTTCTGTCCGCAGCGCCAGGGAAATCTTATCTGCTGCCGACCAATGTTTCATGCCTTTATTATACACGTTCCGTATTTTATTATCCCTGATACTGAAAGTCAATATCGCTGTCTTTTAACATCGGAGACTGAGAATCCTTCTCTGATACAATCGGATTCTCAACTCCCCAGTCTACGCCAATCTCTGGGTCATTCCAGCGGATACCTCTGTCGTTTTCGGGAGAATATAGGTTATCTGCCTTATATAAAAACTCTACATCATCTGTCAAAGTTACAAAACCATGCAGAAAACCTCTTGGTATCAGAAGCTGGCGTTTATTCTCTGCTGAAAGCTCTACAGATACCCATTTTTTATAGGTAGGGGAACCTTCCCGCATATCCACTGCCACATCCAGAACCGCTCCTTTACAGCAGCGCACCAGTTTGGCTTGAGCTGCATCGCCTTTTTGGAAATGCAGGCCCCTTAAAGTACCCTTCACTGCTGAAAATGAATGGTTGTCCTGTACAAAATCATAGCTCAGTCCTGCTTGTTCCATATCTTTCTTGGACCAACTTTCCATAAACCAGCCTCTATGATCTCCAAATACCTTAGGCTCCAGAATATATACGTCTAATACATCTGTTTTAATTACATTCACTCTTAAGTTCCCCTTTCCATCTTCTTTTCAAAACCGTACCATTAATATTTAATCTTACCGTCTGCAACCTTCTGCAAATGTGCTCCATAACTGGATTTTCCATATAACTCAGCAGATTCAGACAGCTTCTCTTTGCTGATCCAACCATTCTTATAAGCAATTTCTTCGATCGCAGATATCTTAATTCCCTGCCGATTCTCAATAACTTTGACAAACTCGGTCGCCTCTGACAACGAATCCACAGTACCTGTATCCAGCCAGGCATAACCACGGCCCAGAGTAACTACATTTAAACTTCCCTCTTCCAGATACATCCGGTTCAAATCTGTAATCTCCAATTCCCCTCTGGCTGATGGCTTCACCTTCTTGGCCATCTCGCAAACCCGATTATCATAGAAATACAATCCGGTTACACAATAATTCGACTTAGGGTTCTTCGGTTTTTCCTCAATAGAGATCGCTTTACCATTTTCATCAAATTCCACGATACCAAAGCGCTCTGGATCATCTACATAGTAGCCGAATACAGTCGCCCCTGATTCACGACTGGCAGCTTCCCGCAAATGGCGCTTTAAACCGCTTCCATAAAATATATTATCTCCCAGAACCATTGCACAGCTATCCCCGTCAATGAATTCTTCTCCGATAATAAACGCCTGTGCCAGTCCATCGGGTGACGGCTGTTCCGCATAGCTTAAGCTGATTCCATAATTAGAACCATCTCCTAACAGCCGTTCAAAATTAGGCAGGTCCTGCGGAGTGGAAATAATCAAAATCTCCCGGATTCCTGCCAGCATCAATGTAGACAGTGGATAATAAATCATCGGCTTGTCATACACCGGCAGCAATTGTTTCGAAGTAACCATAGTCAGAGGATACAGCCTTGTCCCTGATCCTCCTGCTAAAATAATACCTTTCATTTGTAATCTCCTTTTAGTATTATATCAATTTTTATTCATTTTAAAGCACATGATACTCCATAATGGTTGATTATACCATATTAGTCTCTGCTTTTCAATCAAAATTATTCCAGAGACTGGTATTTTTGCCAAAACTTGAAATGTTTGCTATGTAAAACAACCCCAAACCTATATAATTATAAATGAAAAAGTGCTGTAAAATCAGATACACAAATTTTACAGCACTTTTTCATTTATAAAAATCCTCTAAATTATTTCACAGTCTTTAACTTTAATACCCAATCCTTGTGTGTAAAGGTTCCTTCCGGTACTTTAAAGGTCATAATCGCATCTGTCATGGCAAATCTACCCAGATAACTTTCCGTTCCACTTACCGGGTCAAACCACCAGGCATCTAGCGCTTCTCCCTCCAGCGGATGCGAAACCACTTCTATATCACGGCCGCTGTAATCATAGAACAATGCAAAATCTTCTCCTGCAAATGCGCTGATACGGCTGTAACGCTGTCCCTGCTTATAAGCTAGAAGCTGCTGGGCTGCTTTTCCCTTCTCATAAGGAATGGAACGCATAAGAGCTGCCATTTTGCTCATATTGTCACAAGCTGGAGCATGTATGGCGGATTTCCAATTAATAGTACAGCCATATGCGCCTGGTTCTGTACCATCGCCTGTATAAAACTGCATAATGGAACTGTGGCCATAAGTAAAGCCAGCTGCTCCGGCCAATACGGACCAGTAAGCAAAACGTCTGACATCATAATCCTGCCAGAATGGCTGTGAAGGGTCATGCAGTCCATGCGGAATGTGCTCATAAGAAGGTTCTCCATCCAATACTGGTTTCTTATTGCCGCAGTTTTGCACCCTTTCAATATAACGGAACGTATCCTCTCCATAATAATAACCCATCGTCATGCTGTCGTCCCATTTTTTCAGGCTCTTCTGGTCATAACGGCGGTGTCCCGACTGGAACATATAGAAGTCAATCCATTCAGAATCCGGGAAATAATCACAGGTTACGGTTCTACCAAATGGATGGAAGGTTACTAATTTATCCGGGTTCTCTTTCTTTAATTTCCGGCCCATTTTCGACCAGAATTCAAACCCATCACTTCCCTTACAGTCACCGCCTGTAATCCATATAATATTCGGACAATGCCCATAGCGGTCTGTCAAAAACTGAATATAGGTTTCTACATTGTCCTCATTCAGCCGGCCGGCTTTAAACTGGCCGCTCCAGATCGGAAGAAGTCCTAGATATAAACCATACTCTTCTGCTTTTTGCACAGTATAATCTACCAAATCCCAGAAACCGCCGGCTTCTGTATTCGGCTTAGTAAAGTCGTCATCCAGAAATGCATTCTTTCCCTCAATCGTTTCCACCGGCCACTTATGAGCAACCGTAATCTGAATGACATTATAGCCTTTCTCTGCACGGTTCCTCAAATAAGTATCAATCTCTTCTCTGGTCAGGGTACAAAACATCAGCCATGCGGTATCTCCCAGCCAGAAGAACGGCTTTTCACCATTCTGGAAAAACTGCTTGTTATCAGATATATGTAAGGAACCATGGTCCCAAGGTTTTTCAAACATTTTTTTCTCCTCTTTCATTCTCCGCAAAATAATGCTTTTCACAGGTTAAATAATTACAATATCATGGCTTCAAATCCTTCACCCACAACTTCATCGTCAAAATGCACCTTTACCTTCGGATCATTCTCATTTGTAATGGTTACATTTTTCAGATGAATATTATCCGCCATCTGACAGCGTACGCCCTGTCTTGCTACAATGTTGATATCCTCAAAATGCAGGTCGTGAATCGGCAGCTGTTTTAAGCCATCTACCTGAATGGCCTGGCCACAGCCCTGACATACGATATTTTTACAGGTAATATTTTTAAATTCCGGGATATCCTCCGGAATAATCTGTGTATCATCCATAGCGCCGCTATAGGCCATTGTAAAGAGCATTGCCTGCTTGGGAATATCAATCATCTGAATATCCTCCAGCAATATATCCTCTACCACACCGCCACGGCCCAAAGTACTTTTAAAGCGGATTCCAATATCGGTTCCTGCAAAAATGCAGTTGGATACTACAATGTTACGCAGCCCCCTTGACATCTCACTTCCAGCTACAAAACCACCATGTCCATGATAGACAATACAATCCTTAACCGTTACATATTCCGTCGGAACTGGTGTTCTCCTTCCTTCTGCATTCTTGCCTGCCTTCATACAGATCGCATCATCTCCCACATCAAATTTGGTATTGATGATATTACAGTATTTACAGGATTCCAGATCCAGACCATCACCGTTCTGAGCATTCCATGGATTGCGGATAAATGCATTGGATAAGGTCAGATGTTCGCAGAACAGAGGGTGTACATTCCATGCTGGAGAGTTCTGGAACGTCACGCCATCCAGTAAGACTCTCTTACATTTTACAAGGCTTACCAGCACCGGACGATAGTAGTCAAAATATTTCTGCGCCCTTTCTAGTGCATGTTCTTCATCTGGCTTAATATCCTTGCTCATATGTCCGTCATAAGAGGTCTGAGAAGGAAACCATACCATTCTCTCTCCTTCACCCTTGGTTACCCCTCCACGACGAAGAAGAATCCGCCACTGCTCATCAGTCATCTTAGAACGTTTGACAAGCCTCCAGAGATGTCCATTGCCGTCAAAGGTTCCCTGCCCGGTAATTGCAATATTCTCCTGTTCCATGGCATTGATCGGTGAAACGGCACGGATTCGGTCACCACCTTCATAAGAGGTCTTAATCAGCGGATACTCCTGCTGGTCATGGGAGAACAGCACAAATGCACCGTTCTCTGTATGTAAATTCACATTGGAAAGCAATGTAATCGGGCCAGTCAGCCAGATTCCCGCAGGGACGTTCACTACACCGCCGCCTGCTTGATTTGCACTTTCAATCGCGTCCTTAAACGCCTTTGTATTAGATACAACCCCACCCGGAACTGCGCCGTAGTCGGTAATCTGATAGATTCTGTCCGGGAATTCCGGAACTTCTACTGTTGGAAATTGTTTGTTCATATCTGACCTCTTCTCTTTCTTAATCTTTCAGGCAGTGACTCTATTACCTGTTCCTTCGTCTTATTAAAAATTGTGTCCATCCTTTTTGAATTTCAATGTATTCGACAATACCTGTGCCGTAATCCAGGAAGGATTCCAATTCTGCATACCTCCCCGATAATGGCTCGTATATTTCATAACATTCGGATAGGTCAGCTGGAAGTAGTTCGTGTGATAATAATGCTCTCCCTGCTCACCTATAACATCAAAGCCCCATTCGCCTTTTTCCGTGCAGACCCCATGAGTCATAGCCGCACATACGTTCTTACCCATATCTTCGAATTTTTTAATACCGCTCAATGCCCCGAATCGATACATCTCAAAGGAAGGGAAGAACACATCCAGATGATGGTTCTGTACGCTGACTCCCGGCCAGCCTGTTGTCTTAAAGTCCTTCTTGGCACATAGAGTATCCTTCTGGAAACCAGTTTCCCAGAAAAATACAAAGGTTAGAATCCAGTCTCCGGTTATCTCTGCCCAGTTCATGTACTTCACCAGCCCTGTCAGGCGGTAGATCTCTGCTGCTGTCTCAAAGAAATACAGTCCGGCTTCTTTATCCTCACACTTGGCATCCATTGTTGCCCAGGCAAATGGAATCTTAAAATTCTTCATATGCAGTTCTGCATAAATACTATACTTACTCTTGCCATATTCCAGCAGAACATAATCATCAAACAGTTCACTCGCCTTAATCAGCGCAAGCACACATGGCATACCGGCACCGTTCTTATCCGAATTGCCAATGCTTCCGTCCTTTTCCCAGCCCATAGGATAGATCCCATCTTCTGTCTGGTATTTTTCATCCATCAGGAACGCACAGCCATTCTTCACAGCTTCTATCCAGTGTTCCGGTATTTCCTTACCATGTTCCTTCATCAGCATGATTACATCTATCAGATCAGACAGGCTTTCTCCTTCTATTCTTGAAGCAATCGGCGCTTCCGGCTTGTTCCAGACACTGCGCCACTCCTGCTTTTCAATCATATAATAGCCATAGAACAGTCCTGGAATCTCCTTATGCTGGCCATTTCTTACGAAAAAGTCTACAATCTCAAAACCTCTCTCATAGCGGAACGTATCTTCTGTCGTCAATCCTAGAAAACATTCGCACCATGCCAGTTTAATACATTGTCCAGTCCAGCCATACAGGAAATACTCCGGCCTGCCAGAAATATTTCCAAAATGATTCGCAGCTCCGAATGTAGTATATCCACAGCAATCTTCGTCCTTATAATAACGGGAATCCAAAACCTGTTTCTTATAATAGATCATTTCATCCAGCGTATGGCAACGCTCTGCCTTAGGCTGCAGAATTTCATAACCCAGGTCTACAAGATTGCGGAACGCCTTGCCATGATTATCATATTTGCTCTTTTCCACGATCTCATCCAGCTGTCCCCATGCCAGACAGAATTCTTTGGAAATGCCTTCTCCTGCGCGGATTGTCCGATATCCCTTCAGCCATGGAAGAGGGGTATTCCGGCCGCCATAATACACATCCTTGACACCATTGAACATCAGAGGGCCGCTTAAAGCCGTCAGTGTCATGCCATCCTCTTCTTTAATGACACCCATGGACCAATAATCCATATCATCTCCGGTTACTACCTGTGGAATAGATAACAGCGTGATATAAGACGGCAGCTCCTCCTGCATCCACTCCGCATTAATACCAGGAATCGGAAGACGGTTCTCTTCAACAATCGTGCCGCCGCCCGGTTCCTTTCCAATATGCGGAACAATCTTCTCAGGAACTGCCGATGGATTGTCATTGTAAATAATGTGCGGAAGAGTAATCTTACTCCAGCCTCTTCCTATTACCGGAAATACAATCTTACCGGCAAAATCCAGGATTTCGCCCTCTCCGGTATTCGTATACTCCACTTTCATATTCATGGCCTGCTCTCTTATGGAAAAAGTCAGGCTTCCCAGAATATCACCGCACTGATAAGAGAAACAAACAGACTCTTTCGTCTCAACTTTCTGTACGAATGTCCAGTCATTTGCATCCATTTGAAACGGCCGTGTAGTAGAATATTGCATCAATCCCGCTGTTGAAAGGTTCATCAATTCATTTTCTTTGTAATAGAGCTTCACATCATTCTCATCAATTTCTGCTCTGCTGTTTTGATATTGAAAATTCATTTCTTTTCTCCTTATTTTAAACAGGTAATCCCTGTGTACATCCTTAAAACCATGTCTGCCATTTAATGGCCATTACCAGCCAAGCACCCGGCTCTTCGTATATTCCTGAGCCTGCTCTGGTGTCAGCTGCCTTCTGTTCTCGTGCGCTGCCGCACCCGGACCTTTGTTCTCAAATTCATATAATCTAGCATTTTTAGATAAAAAACCGCCCATGTGGGATTTCCAGCCATCCTCACGGATATGGCTGCCCAGTTCACAGTGCATAAATACACAATTCCCCAGTGCCATCGGATCAGAACCCGGATGCCAGGGGCGTCCCAGAAATACGGTATTATCACTGTTATTCCCCGTCATAACACAACGGTCAAACAGAAAACCGTACTTTTGTGCCGCTGGAGTACTGGGCGCTGCGATATAACCGCCACGATTGGTATCCTCTGGATTCACATTGATGGAATGGATCTCACATTGTTCAAAAACAGCTCTTGCACCGCCGAATATAAAATCCACATCTCCTTCAATATAGCAATTGTGGTACAGCTGGGAACCATCTTTCGCATAGACCGTATCCTGTAGTCCCCGAAATACACAGTTCTCAAACTGTATCTGTTCGCCTGACGCATAAAGAGCCAACGCCTGTCTGCCGCCTCCGCCGCTGACACCATCGTAAGAATTCACAATGGATAAATTCTCAGCCTTAAAATGATTGGCATATACATTCACGGTTGCAGTACGAAACGTTGTGGTGATATCTCCGTTTTCTTCTGTCATACCGGCATATTTTGCAAAAGAAATTATGGTATCCTCTGGGCGGTCGCCTTCGCCTGCCAGGGTGATCCATGGCTTGTCACCAGATACTTCAATTCTTTCCTCGTAGACGCCTGGTCTGATATGTATGATCACATCCCCCGAATTATGTAATGGAACTGCATCGATCGCTGCCTGCACCGATGTATAGTCAGCCCCTCCATCCGCTGCCACATAAGTATGGCATATCTGCGGTAATTCACCTTGGGTATTCTGCACTTTTATTTCCTCCTTCTTTTTTGTGCCTGTTTTAAAGTTTACATAATTATAATCATATAAAACCTGATAAATGTATTATAACCCTACTTTACATTGTATAAAAAATATCGGGATTTGTCCAGCCCATTTTTATAACTTTGCATTTACGGCATGAGAACAGACAGACGGGCTTATGGGACTTTTCACCATATTATTTCCAGATTTTTTATAAATTTTATATTTTAGGACATTTCTTTATACATTATTTATTGTATTTTTGTGCAAATCCATTATAATAGACAACAGACCCTTGGTACTTTTTATGTATTTGTTTGTAATTTTATGCCCCATACCTGAAAGGATTTTGCAAATGAAAGAATCAAATTGCATTACTCAGTATTTCCATACCCCCTCCAAAGAATTTCTAAATTCCTCCATTTACATAACCATGACCAGCCATCAACACTGCTTGGGCGGAGAATCGGTCGGACCGAGAATTCTGGATACTTACTGCATCGCTTTTGTGGTCAGCGGCAAAGGATATCTAAAATCAAATGGCCATAAGCTGGAAACTCTGAATCCCGGTGACCTCTTTGTACTGTTTCCTAAGGAAAAGCACCATTACTACGCAGATGCCGAAGATCCTTGGGAGCTTATGTGGATTCTCTTTAACGGAACGCTGGCCGGAACTCTTCTACAGGATGTCGGGCTTACAAAAGACTCCTATATCCTATCTAATATGTTAACCCATTCTGTGCAACGTACTGTTCAGACCATTATCAATGCCCTTGGTGACACGGCAGACACGAATCGACTATGTGCAGTAGGACATTTCTATGTTCTGTTCGCCT
Organism: Lachnospiraceae bacterium; assembly: GCA_022791575.1. Classification (GTDB taxonomy): domain Bacteria; phylum Bacillota; class Clostridia; order Lachnospirales; family Lachnospiraceae; genus JAAVZI01. Next base: position 116,174 of record JAAVZI010000009.1, on the reverse strand, counting down.
ATCTAAAACAAATTACAGAGGCAAGTCTGCAGCATTCCGAAACCATCCGACAGGACTCCTGTGTCTGGAAGGCCATCCGTTTTATTGAACAAAATTATTACTTGGATATTGACGTGGATATGCTCTGTGATCACGTTAATTACAGCCGTTCCTATCTATCGCGGACATTTCGCAATGAAACAAGCATGACTATTCCAGAATATATCAATAAAATCCGTGTCCAGAACGCCATTCATCTGCTGAAGGACTCTAAAATGCAGGTAAAGGAGATCTCTGTGCTGGTAGGAATGAAAGATTCCTTTTACTTCTCTAAGCTGTTTAAGAAAATTACCGGAGAAACTCCACGGGAATATCGGAAAAACCATGGGCAGGCATAATGCTTAAGCTTATGTTCTTTCATACGATTCAAAGGGCTGCCGCAGCAGCCCTTATTGATTACAGTTCTATTTCCACCCTGCCCAGATGGTCCATCTGTACAGCGGCTTTTCCATCTACCGTTATAGTAAATCCTTTTTTAAGTCCCTTTTCACTGCGGTCCTTATCTGAATAAGCAATGCTAATCTCCTTATCCTTGACCTTAACATGATCCAGTTTGAAATACGTTAACCCCACATCCACCGGATCAATAACCATTTTATCCTTCTCTACAGACAGACCGGCTACATGGGCAAATATCAGCTCCAGATAATAAGAATGATTATAATCCGGTTCATCACTTAACGGTTCACCGGTAATTGCATGATACTGCTCAACCAGATAAGGCTGTTCCAGATCACCCATACGATAATGCTGCATAGAGTATTTTCTTAAAAACTCTGCAAATTCTTTATCATATTTGTGATTTTGTGCCTTCGTCTGTTTACCCAGCATATCCAGCATAATTCCATTTGTATAAGGCCAGGAGGGGCCGTCCCAGACGCAGCTGTCTCTGCTCCTCATAACTCCCATCCAGCCGCCGTGTGCGGTAAACGCCGGACAATCTTTGGCTGTTGTCGCAAATACACAGCCCAGGTTAAAATAGTCCTTATCGAACAAATATTCGATTCCAGAAAGCTGCTCCTCTTCGGCAATCTCTGCCCAGTACGGATAAAAGCCTACAATATTTTTTACCATAGCCTTTTCGTCCGTCTCATGATGCAGATCATAATAAAATCTGGTTTCCGGGTCCCATGTTTTCTCATTAATCTGCTTTGCCAAGGTATCGGCAAATTCTTTATATACGCTGGCTTCTGTATCGCCAGCTGCCTCCATCATCTTATAAAGCCCTTTCACATTGAGATAATGATAGACGGAAGTGTCCATTCTCTTCAACGGCGTAATCAAAGACTTATCTTTTCCGTTTATCGGATAATTGTTAAAATACCAGTAACTAGGCTGATATTCCTTACCAGTTCTCTGATGCTTTACCTCAATCTGCAAATAGTCATTCTTGGCGCCATAGACTTTTGTATTGCCGTCTACACATTTCTTCAGGCTGGGGAGCATTTCTTTCACAAAATCCAGATCCCCATCTAAAAGATACATCTGATAAACCGCCCATACCATAAAGTTCGCAAACGGGCTGCCCTTATGATGGACAAAAACAGACTGGCAGATTCCATTTTCATCAGCAGTCTCAAAATATCCGCGGACCACCTCATGCAGAAATTCCTTGTCTGGGCACCATTTATAATCCGTCATCTGCAGCGGCGTAGACAGACAGATCAAACGGCTGAATTCCCATCCGCTGACCTTTAACGGCTCCATTTTGCTTGTTTTATGCGCACGCCCTTCATAGACTGCCGCATGCTTAATAAAGCCCTGTCCTGGTCTTGCTGTACAATGACGCAGAATAAACCAACGATAATACCAGGTCTTATTCAGCACCGGATCACTGCAGTCAAACTCTGGCAGCTGCTGAAAGAACTGTGCAAATTCCTTTTCATTTTCTTCCAAATACTGTTCTGGCTGCAGATTTCTAGCAAAAAATGCCTGTACTTTATCAACAATCTTTTCTTTTCTTTCTAATAGAATATTACCTGTTGCTGCAGCCGCTGTAAATGACGCTTCTTCTCCTGGCTGCAGAACCAAAGTGTCGGAATCGGACGCATCCCACATAATTGCGGCTCCAACCTGAATGGTGTTGCGTTCCTCCGGCATCTGCATCCAGATATAATCGGCTTCCTTCTCAACCGGACACAACGCCGGTGTACATTCCAGCTTCAGCGTCAGCGGCTGATCAGAAATGTTTTCCCAGGTCTGTACTACAAAAGCAATATCATTGCTGGTAATCATTTTCACTTCCCGGAAGCGAAGATTCTCATCTTCAAACTCCATCGTCAGACGGCTGGGATACCAGACGGTATGCGCAGATATAAAATCTGGCTGGGAACTGCAGGTAACCGTAAACAGCTGATCGATATTCATCTTATGAATAAAGTCAATATTTCCGCAAAAGCCTGGAAGCTTATCCAGACAGTCACAGAACAGCCGGTCACCAACCGGTGCGAACAGAAGTTTTCCCGTATAAGCCCGCAGGCTTCGGGAAGGATATTTTAGCATCTTATCAATCTCTAACATGATACAATTCCTTTCTATTGTTATTTTATCTCTGGAGCTTTCAGAATACCAACCCGGTGCAGCTGATATTCATAGCTGTATCCATCTCCTTTTGTCCTCCAGGCATCCGGCCCAAACCAGGTACAATTCTCATTACAGTTATGCAGGGTTCCAAATGTATTGATGCGGTTGCCAAACAAAGTCAATTCTATTGTATGGCTTCCCCTGTCGATCTCTGACTCAAACCGATAAGGCGGAAGCACAATGCTTCCTTTTCTCTCTCCATCTATGGAAACTCCGATTAAAGAACCTTTATAGTAAGGCACACGGACGATGATACCATGCTCTGTCTCCACTGGCAGCTTATAGGTAATATTTCCACCATAAAAGGGAAGTCCCTGATGAGTAATATCCCCAAACGCCAGTGAACGCACCGGCTCTGTAATTGTCTGCTTTGTTCCTTGTACACGAACTCCAAAATCTCCTAACAGAAAACTATTCTCTACATCGGTTCCCTCACCAAACGGCAGTTCCAGTTGTAGTAGATTTGTTCCTTTCTGTATAGGTCCAAGCATAACCGTCTGTATCTTCTCATCTACATACCAGCCATTTATATTCGTTTCAACAAATTCTCCGTTTAGAATAATTCTAGTTTCTTCTGCATGTTCCAGAGCCAAAAGTACCTCACGGACTTCAATCTCACTATTAATCGTATAACGAAGCTTCAGCGTATGTGTACTGCCTACTTTCTTCTGTACCCAGGGCTGGGCCATTTTACCGGACTGCGGCGTAATGCCATATCGTTCGCGCATAGCAGTACCAATGCGGAGCACTTCCTCCATTGGTGAAAATTCATTGTCATCTACAGCATATTCTGCCAAATCCAGCATATAGACATTAGGCTCAGACAAAGTAATCTCCACTGGATCAAAAGGATTCTTCCAAACTGCCGGTATCTGTTCACTGGCTGGCATAGCCTGCGTTCCAGCATATTCGTTCTTAGATACTCTTCCCGGCCGCAGCTGAATGAGAATGCCATCCATAATACAATATGCATGACGGATTACAGTCTCTCCATGTTCATAAGTACAATCCATGGGAGAAATCTCTCCACTCATGGGATGATAGAGTATCGGCTGATATTCACCCGGAATACGGATTATCATAGTAGAACTGCCCTCTATATCATACCTGGCTTTCTTTTTCCCATAGACAATAAAAAGCCACTTATTGTCTCCATCCTGACGCAGCTGATACAGCATTTTATTACAAGGACTGCCATTCTTATCTGTTAGCTTCACGGTACGAAACGGCTCTAATTCTCTGGTTACTTCGGACTGTCCCATTGTAATATTTATGCACTGCTTTGCCAGCATTTCTCCTTCTTGGGAAGGCTCTGCCTCTATACAGGCAGGCGGACTGCCGGCAAATATCACCGTCCCCCCCTGGCTGCGTACCTGCTTTAAATACTCCAGAGTTGTCCGACGGATCGTATGTACTGGCGGAACCAGAATCACCTCATAAGCCATGGAACCTACTACAAGCCTGCCCTGATCTGCCGTCCCCTTCTTTGCTAACACAGACTCTGATATATAATCAAAATCCAGATGGTCAAATAAGAGCCATTCAGTCAATCTCTGAAAGTTCTCATCCAACTGCCTGCGGATATTGGCTGTATGCTCCTCGTCTGCCCAGTACAGCCAGTAACTTTCTACCGGATGCAAAACTCCGATTTTTACAACACAGTTTCCTCTTGTCATAGCCGTATGAATTCTGGAGAAATAATCTTCTACCAGCTTGTATTCCTTATACCAAGGAGACTGATAATGGATCGATGCCGGATAATCCCTTTTCGCTTCCCCCTCCATCGTCATCCAGGAGAGATGCGGTACTCGTACCGTCACTCCCAAGGCTGTCTGCCAGTTGCCTCCCAGGATATGTCCGCGAAAATCAAAGTCCCAGTTGGTTACACCATATAATTCCGATACAACGCCCTCACGCCCATACTGATGAGCAATTGACTGCGCCTGTTTCGCCGTTGTATATTCCCTTTCATCACAAAGCATATCAATTCCCGGAAGTCCGAAAGGGCCTAGAGGCTGCATAGTTTCTCCGACTGCAGTTGATTGACTCTTTAAAGAGGGCTCCTTAATCATATGACCCGTCAGATAAACATTATTCTGTTCACACCAGTCCGCGATCGTCTGGGAATAGCTCTCTGTAAATCGTTCCGCTACATGGCGGTGATAATAATATCTTGCCTGCGATACCTTTCCATCTGGTAATTCCCATACCAATTCTGGTATATAGGAAATAAGATCAAAACCATACTGTTTTTTGAATGTATCCGGGAAATCATCCGTCCATGGCAGAATTAAATTCCTGTGTTCTGCGGCATAAGGCAGTGTTTTCTTATATGTAGTCTTAGGCTCATCCGTAAAAAATGACGGTATCACTTCTCCAAAATATTCTCCCACTACTTCCTTATAACGCTCATGGGTCACCTCACAGAATCGTTCCATCGACCTCTTATCCAGGGTATCTACATAGGTCTGATTATTAAACCACGGTTCTTCACTGGCAATGCGCAGATATACATACCAAGCCGCTCCTTCTGCCTCCTCACTTTCTGACAGAATCCGATAAGATTCTAACGTGCCATCCTGCTGCAGCACAATATCATACCTGGCAATCAGATAACTTTCGATAGCCCTTCCCTCCGGGCGCTCTTTTAGATATTCTTTCCGCTCATCAAAAGTCATGAACAATTCCCGGTAACGATATTCCTTATCCTTTGTCACCAAGCCTCCCGCAAAGCCCGATGGAAACCGATCCTCGTCGTATGCCCAGCACAGCATCTCATGATCCTTGGCATATTCGGTACAGAACTTTACCGCCTCCATAAATTCTTCCCCCAAGTAAGGCGTGTCTAACCCTGTCCGGCTATGAATATGAAAACCGCCAAAACCCATATCTTGCAAAGCCTTCATCTGACGCTCTAACATGCCCTTTTCCAGTCTGGTATTCCATGACCAGAACGGGGTTCCCCGATACTCAGCCGTAGGATTCCGAAATAACTCCTCATCTAACTGAGACGCCATATTTTTCTTATATAGCATATACTCTCCTTTCCTGCCTAAGCATTTTTAGGTAATTGCAAAAACGCATGATTCGTAACCAGATTTTAGGCAAAACATACAAAAACAGAGCGAATCCAAAACGTCTTTGAGCGGCGTTTTTGTATGTTTTATCTAAAATCGTCGCTTAGATTCAAACTTTCGCAATTACCTACTAAGCATTTTTATTCAGCCATTCGATAATAATGTCCTCTCTAATTTCATGTCTTCCCTCAAATAGTCTGCCTTCATACTGTTCGGCTGCCCCCAGCCGTGCATATACCTGTTCCAGATAAGCAAATGCCGTTTTGCTGCCTTCTTCAGGAAATCCCTGATCCATCAAACCATTCACCGTAAGCATGGGCTTAGGTGCCGCCAGAGACAGAATCTTATAGCTGTCCCCTACCTGCAGCAACCCTGGGATATAATTATCCACACAATGTTCTTTGTATAAGATACTATTCTTAAATGTATTTGCATAGCAGGCTACCAGCACCTGTTTGACCCGTTTCTCCAGAACCGATACATATTGGCAGATCATACCGCCGCCCGATATGCCAAATGCCGTAACCCGATCTGCCAGACCCAGCTTCTCAGCAAAATCAAGGGTTTTCATAGACTGAAACACCCGAAAGCCTCCCAAGGAAAATCCTGCCAAAGATAAATAGGCTTCGTTTACAAAACACCCGCTTACTTTCTGTTCTCCTTTGGGAAATCCATAAAAACCGGCTTCACCCAAGCCGATCAGCTCCGGTGCTATAACATCATAGCCTTCCTTTGCCAGCTTTACCGGAATAATCTTATGATAGCGCACCTTATCCTTGCGGTCAAGCAACGCCCCTGTAACACCAAGATCATCATGTCCATGCAGATAAAGTATTGTTTTGTGATTGGCATGTTCCGGTTTTATATGATAGACTGGAAAATCCAATCCTTCTACTGCACTGACCTGGTATTTATCAATCTGAATTCCCATAGACTCCATAGAGCCATCCTTCGTATATTCCAGCTCCTTGGCAAACATTTGTTCGATCTCCTTTACCTTAAGAACCGAACACAATTTCCCAATTCCTTCCTCCCTCACTTTAGAAATTTCCGCCTCTGCACAGGTCAACAAATCTTGCTTTGGCTGTATCTTCCTGTACAATGTGTCTAAAAAGTCATTGGTTATATATTTCTCATTAACTTCCATGCTGCCTCCTATGCATTCATACTATTTTCCACTCATACTTACAGTATACAAGAAAAATCCCATCTAGCCAAGTGCCAGAGGGATTTTTCTTCAATAAATTTTATTTTATTGTCAATTCAGCTTTTCAGCTTATCTCTTCTTGTAATTTTCATAAGCAGCACCCCAGATTTCAGCAAACTGATCGCCGCCTTTGCTCTTAACCTGTGCTACATATGCATCAAACTCAGTTAAAGGAGCTGTTCCTTCAATGAATCTCTTACGCATCTTTGTGATATACTCTTTCATACCGTCTGTTACCTGTTCAGCCTGCTTCTGCTGCTCAACACTTAACTGACAAGCTGCATTTACCTTATAGGAGGTATCGCCCTTTGCCCATGTCTTACAAGCTTCTACATAACCTTCGCTCTTATTAGCCAGTACATAAGAAGACATCTCGCCAAACTGAGGAAGCATAACAGTAATCGGATCTGCATAGGTATACTTCTTAGGAATCTTTGTATCGTAGAATTCTACGGTCTCTTCCATTCCAGACATTAACTTTTTCTCACCGTTCTTAACTTCATAACTCTCACCTTCAATACCCCATGTCAGGTATGTGGAGCCTTTTTCACCCAGCATATAGTCAATCACGTAAGCAGCTGCCTTATCTGTACCATTTTCTTTTGCCTTATTAGTAATAACGGTTGTATCTCTGTCAAAAGAAGCAATATCAGAGAAACACCACTGCTTCGGATTACCATCCTCATCCAAAGAACCATCTGCTGTATATGGCCATGGTACTGGTGTGAATTTTGCATCCGGAACCACTTCTCTTAATTTGGAAATATAAGAACCTGAATCTTCTTCGTCAAAGTGGAGTGCGTCACCCTTCCATGCACCTGCAAGATTTCCGGTAACCTTTTCCTCTCTCTTTTCCAAAGATGTGTTCTCAAACATATTGTAGATCAGGCCTTCTTCGTTCCATTTTCTCATCTCTTCCAGCCACTGCTTGTATGCATCTGTAATAAATCCATAGATAACTGTTTCATTACCGTCTGCATCTCTTTGAATAACCGGGTCATCGTCAATACCATAAGCAGCCAGGAAATATTTCCAGCCAGAAGATGCCATACAAACCGGCTCTTCATTGGATTGTCCATCACCATTCGGGTCATTATTCTTGAAAGATAATAATACATTATGCCACTCATCAATCGTAGTAGGCACCTGTTCTCCAAGTGTATCCAGCCAGTCCTGTCTGATCGCAAGACCATACTGAGAAGCCGCAGCTCTGTCATCCTCATCATTGGTATCATAGATGGCGCTGACAAATGTGTAAGCTCCATCATCCATTCTCAAATCTCTGGCAATGTCTGGATAATCTTTTACCAGTTTGGAGAAATTCGGCATCCACTCATCCATGTAATCATTCAATTTCAAAGATACATTGTCTGCATACATTCCGCCGAGACGTCCTGGATACTGCTCCAGATTCTTAGCTGTAATAACATCTGGATAATTCTTAGCTGTAAACATTGGAAGATAATCTTCGTAACCTGTCTTTACTTGGAACTCAATCTTGACTCCAGTAATATCCTGAATTGCCTGAAGTCCTTTCATCTCTTTCCAATAATGCTGATAATACGTATCCTTACCGCCGATTACACACCAGCTGACTGTAATGTCTTTGTCCTTATCGTTTTTCGTCAGCTCATAATACTTCTTCGTATCATCGTCCTTTGCTGTAGTGGTTTTCTTATTAGAATCGCTGCTGCAGCCTGCAGCCATAGTACCGGCAAGTGCCATTACTACTGCCAGTGATAATGCTCTTTTTTTCATTTTCCTTCCTCCTTTTTATTTAAGCCACAGCACGTTCCGGCCATATGACCGGAACCGCTGCGCAAAGCTTACTAAATCATCAATTACATACCTGTCAGACCAGAACGTTCTACACCTTCCATAAACTGCTTCTGAACAAACATATAGATAATCAGCAGAGGCAGAATTGCCAGGAATGTAGCCGCCATAACTGTACCTTGGTTAATGACCAGTTCTGCAGCATTGACACCTTCCACTGCTTCTTCCGAGAACTGTGCCAGTTTCTGATACATTTCTGGAATTCTTGCTGTCAGCAGCTGCAGCTGCGGTGCACTATTCAGATAAATACTTGGTTCAAAACTGTCATTCCAGTGCCATACTACGGATAACACAGAGCAAACCAGAATCGAGGACTTGGACATTGGCAGCATAATCTGAAGATATGTACGGAATGGTCCACAGCCGTCAATATGCGCTGCCTCTTCCATCTCAGCCGGCAGTCCCATAAAGAACTGTCTGAACTGGAATACGAAAAACGCACCTCTCAAACCAAAACCAAAGAAACATGGGATCAACAGTGGTGCATAGGTATTCAGCACGCCTGTAGCTGCATACATCTGATACAATGGGAAAATAAGTACCTGTGTAGGAACCAGCATGGATAAAATAACACCTGCAAACAATACGCCCTTTCCACGGAAATTGTATCTTGCGAAACCATAACCAATAAAGGAACAGACAATTGCATGCCCCAATGTAGCAACAAACACGATAATCAGTGAATTCTTTAAATAAGACAGATAATGCAGCTCTTTGAACGCCAGTTTAAAGTTTACAAATGTAAGTTCTGTCGGAATCCACTTAACGGTTGAATTCAGCAGGTCTGCATCTGATTTGAATGCATCCAGTATCATAGTCAGGAATGGATAGAGGAATACGAATGCTAAATCAAACAATACCAGATAAAGCAGGACATAGATTATAATCTTCTTGGCTAATTTCTTCTTATTGGTATTCTGCATATAAATATTAAAGGATTCTCTTCTGCTGATTTTTCTCTTTTCCTTCTTTTCTTTAGCCATTCTTATCACCTCTCTCCTATGTTAAATGTCAGCTTATTCATAACTGCAAGTACGATACCACAGACAATAAATGTAAATAGGAAGTACATCCAGCCCATAGCGGCACCTACATCCAACGCACCCTTATTCTGGAACTGATGTTCGATATCAGCAATAATCGGGTTGGATGCGTCTGTAAAAGAATCAATCATAGTGTAAATAAAGTTTAACAGGATGATTGGCGATACAATCGGTAATGTAATCTTCCAGAAATTCTCCCATTCCGTAGCGCCATCACAGCGGGAAGCTTCATAAAGAGATCCCGGAATACTCTGCAGACCAGCCAGGAACAGAATAATCTGTACACCAGATTTCCATAATACAGTAGTAATTGTTGACAAAAATGTCTGTACATATGTACCAAATGTAGAACCAACTGATTTCATAATCATTGTAATCAACGCGCTGTCTGCACCACCGGATACTACATTGCTGGCACCGTTGTTAACCAGGATATCCATAACATAACCTGTACCCAGAAGCACCGGAATAAAGAATATCGTTCTGAATGCTCCACGGCCTTTGATGTCCCTATTGATCATAATCGCAATCAGCAGGGAAAATACCAGTGTAATAGGTGTGTTAATTACTGTATTTTTAATAGATTCCAGGAAATTGGTAATATAAACAGTGTCATTGGATACCAAATCCTTAAAGTTCTTGAGACCAACCCAGCTCATTTCCATACCATTCATACTGGTCAGCTCACTCATACTCAATCTGATTGAGACAATGATTGGATAAACGAAGAACAGTAATGCGCCGACAATCCAAGGTGAAATAAACATTAAACCTTCCAGCGTTCTTCGCTGTCTCATGCTCATGCCTTTCTTTTTACTTTTACTCATATCATTATCCTCTCTACTATTTCACTAAATATGAATTTTTATCAATAACATTACCATCTACTTCACATTCTACATCATTGTAGTTCACATATACAACCTTACCATTTTCATAGGTAACCTTGAATACGTCTTCCTGAACTTCCTCATGATCTACGATGAATTCGTTCCAGACATCAATCAGGTTCTTGTTGAAATCTTTATATACTTCCGTAGCTTCATCAACCCAGGAACTAAATGTAGATGAGAATAACTCACTATAGTCTGTATGCATTAACTCTTCCGAGCCGCTGTAGGTCAGTTCAAAGAACGGTACATAACCAAATTCAGCCCATTTTAATTTTTCCTTATCCTGGTCACTGGACAGGTTCAGCGCTCCTCCTGTATAGTTCACAAGACCGTGTACCGCAATCTGGAATACTGGTACACTCTTCGTAGACATACGATAACCGGAATCCTCATAAGGAATGTCCGTTGCTTTATTCGCATACTTAAGAATATACTGATTTCCACCTTGAACGGTAACCTTATCATATTCTTTCGCTGTCTTTTCCAGCATATCTTCCCAAATCTTCTTACACTGTGATTTGTTGATCATATTATCATTGCTGTAATTCCAGGTCACATACTGTCCTAATGAATAAAAGCTGATTCCGTCAATTGCTGCCTTGGAATCCTTAATATCTTCCAGGAGCTGATTCAGTTTACCAGCTGCCACATTAGGGCTTAGAAGATAGGTGGTAGCTTCTGCATCCGTAATCGGATTATAGTTACCTGCAATTACAATCTCAGTATTGGAATCATAACCGCCTTCTTCTGCCTTTGCTTCCAAAAGATTCGTCTCCAGAGAAACCTTTACGCCTCCGTCTGACTTATACTTATCAGCAAAGCTCTTTAATCCCTTATTTCCTCCAATATCAGAATTCGCTGGGAATTGTACAGGATCTGTAAAATATCCTTTATCGGTCCAGCCTTTTAACTGTACCTCCAGATTCCCAATCTCTTTCTTTTTCAGCTCATCCACCATCTTCTCAGCTTCTTCAAAGGTAGTCACAGCTTTAAAGGAATCACGGATCGTTCCTTCTTCATTAATTCCCATGAAAATGTCCATAGAAACCGGAATATGGGTATCATCTGTCTTCTTTTTAATACCACATTCCTCGGTCAGATATTCTCTGTATTTCACAGCCATATCAGCATATGTAATATCTTCGCCCGCTTCAAAGAAATTATAGCTCACTACTCTTCTTAAATCAGCCATATCCGAATCATAGCGGTTCTTAGTAACTTCATTACCATCTTTATCTTTTCTGACGTCATTAAAGAGGTTGCGATAGGTAAAGGTACAATACATTTTGTTCGTACCCTCTTCCGGCTTAGGAATAATATTGATACTTGCCGTTTCCTCTCCGTCCTTTATGATAGACAGAAAACTCTTATTCCCGATTTTAGCACCGAAGATTGGCAGAAATACTTCGTCCCCGGCTTCGTCCCACTCACCCAGCATATTCTTATACTGCTGAACATCTCCATAAATCTTATATTCCACAGCATTTTCATTCTGATGGCTGGCATCCTGGAACTCCATAATCGCACCACAGCCGTCTGGATACATATAATAACCCTCTTCTGTATTCTTTGCAGCTGTCAGGTTCTGACAGATATCCATGGAAATCACCTTATAATCTCCCTCTTCCGTTACAGAACCCATAGGAAGTTTAATCTCTAATCCATTATCCGTCAGATAAATATCCATGGCCACACCTATGGAAAGATCTTTATCTTTATATTCTGCCCGGATTCCAATCGTATTACCGGAATCATCCTTAATTGCATAAGTAGTACCCACATTCATCTTTGTGGAATATCTCTGGGCCGGAGATGCTTCTTTAGCGCTTGCATTAAAGTAACTAACTTTAAACAATGCCTTATCAGCCTCAGCAGTAGCACCTTCAATTGCCGTACTCCATACCTCTCCGGTAGATACCTGCTTCACTCGTACGTTGTTGTATTTCTTGTCAATGGACAGTTCATACTTTCCGTTTGCAGCAATTTTCGCATAACCTTCTGAATCGAATTCAAAGGTCTTCTTATCTGTTTTTATCTTTTCGTTATCTTCCAGCTTCGGAATATCAACAGCAGCATTAGAAGATCCACCGCAGCCCGCCAGACTGGTAACAGTCATGGCCAGTACTGCCATCATTACGAATAATCTCTTCTTCATTGTTGTCCTCCTTTCTAATAATTCAGCCGGAAGCTTATCTCTGTAACAATTTCAGAAACAAAACTTACGAATCTCATACTCAGAGCAAACACCAATGAAATGGACGCCCATAATAATATCATAGTAAATAAAGACAGGAAAATAATTCCAAATGTTTTTGCCATGGTATAGTTATTCATTTCCTTCAGGTTAATAAACAACAGCAATAATACAAACAATAGAGAAAAATTACTGATTACATTAAAGTACGTAGCCTGTGATTCTTCCATTACATTTGTCAGAATGGAAAGCGGAATCTGAATAACAATATATGGCACCAGAGAATAGCAGCACGCCAGCAGACATTCTCTAAACATTACCTCACCGCTCAAAATCGTTGTCATAGCATAAGAGGCTACCACCCATGAAATAATAGGAACAATCATGATGGCACATTCCATTACTACATTGGCATTTCTTGTTGTAACAGTTGCCAATGGATAATGGGTTACAAAAATCGAAAAGATCTTTGTAAATAACATTAAAAGCAAAATAACTACAATCGGAGTGTAATTGAATTTTGTCCTGTCACGTTTCATAAACCGAAAAGCTACCATCGGATGAAAAATCGTAACAGCGGCTAATTTTAACGATTTCATTTACAGTTCTCCTTTCATCTCAATATTAAACGCCCATTTATCTGCACGTCTCTTAATAGTTACAAACAGCTTGCCAATACCAAAGATTATTAATACAATCACTACAATCAGCCAGAAAAAATAATTACGGAAAATCTCATGTCTTGCCTCGCTGAATGCCTCCGAATAACCAGTCTTATCTTCTGCCAGCTCATAGCTGTCCATGGCTGCTGAGTAGTCCTCTTCCCTATATTGAATCTTACCAATACCTTTATGTGCTAAGAAATATCCAGAGTCAATCTTTAAGATCTGCTCCCATTTTTCCTGTGCCTCAGAATATTCACCATCCAGCTGATGGTTAATTGCTTCATGTACCAGCTCAATAAACTGTGTCGGTTCAAAAATCTGAATATTTGCTCCTGTACCATCCAGTACATAGATTCTTTCTTTGGAATCCAGTGCCAAACTGGTCGGTGTTTCAAATGTACCTTTCTTCTTACCCTTTCCACCAAAAGCTGCCAGAAGGTTGCCTTCCTTGTCATACTGATAGATCAAACCGGTATCACCGCATAATACAGAGACAATACCGCGTTCATTGGCTGTAACATCAACAAACCTTGGTTCAATTGGAGTATACGGATCTGCACTGTTGACATCATAGTAATTCGCATAACCATAAGAACCTGACGGATAGTTGTTATCACCAGTAGAATTCAGGCGGCGGATCTGATCGCTTCCTTCTGAAAGCACACCATAGGTATTACCATCCTTTGCAATCATAAAGTTACTGTACGGAATTGCACGGCCTTCCTCTAAGGACTTAATCTGAGCCTGAGTACCAAAGGTCTTAACTACAAAACGCATAAAACTAAATTCAACCTCTGCCGTACCGATCATTCCCTGAAAGACGTTATTCTCATCAATCTTCATCAAACTGTCGCCCTTCAGTGCAAACATGTAACCCTTATCATTTTTATAAATTTTCTCAACGTCAAATGTCTTGGCTCTTGCAGAATTCAGCTGATTGGGTTTTCCGTATTCCAAATAATTCTCACCGTTAGCGGTTAATCCCACAATCCGCTTATTGCCTGTATCGGCAATCCAGATAATATCTTCTGCTTCTGTCTCACCATTTTCTACAAATACGCCTCTTGGCTTACTGAGAGCCAGAGGATTACCAGATCCATCTTCAAATGCAGATGTAATCTCCAGTATAATCTTACCGTTATTATCTAACTTTACAACACGGTTATTCTCTGTATCGGCAACATAGATATAATCGCGTTTATCGATAAATATATCCTGTGGCTGGTTAAAACCAACTTTGACATTGGCGCTTTCGCCGCCTTCAGAATCTGCTGCCAGCTTCTTACTATATTCCGTCGCATCCAGACTCTTAATTACCTTGGTAACGGTATAGGTCTCCGGAATCGGCAAAGCACTTCCTTCGGTATTAATAACGAAGTTCTTTGAATCTGCTAATGCCGGTACGCTGCAAAGAGAAAATGTAATTGCAGCCATGGCAATGGCAGCGCATGTTTTGAATCTTTTCTTCATGTTCTTTGCCCCTCCTTAACTCTTAATACCTGAATAGGTCATGGTTTCCATTACTCGACCCCTCATAATGGTATATACAATAATTGTAGGTGCAGTTGTAAGTAAAGTTGCAGCTCCAACCGTACCAGAACGGGCAACAACTCCAGCTCCGCCGGCCATAGTCTGCAGTGCCAGCGGCAGTGTCTTCATAGCATCACTGGTAATATATACCAATGGGGAGAATGAGTCATTCCAGTTACTTACAAATGAGAATACGGCCAGTGTTGACCATGCCGGCTTTAACAGAGGCATTGCAATGGTCCAGAAGATTCTGAACTCCTTGGCGCCGTCTATTCGAGCCGCTTCCAGCAGCGAATCCGGCAGCTGCTCACAGAACTGCTTCACAAGGAAGAAGTTATATGCAGTCGCAATACTCGGAACAATCAATGCAGCATAGGTGTTGATCAAGCCAAGATTACTAACTACCATGTAGTTAGGAATCTTTGTTACATGGTTGGAGAAGCTCAAAGCCGCGATGACAACTGTAAAGATTGCTGCCGCACCAATTGGCTTATGCTTAACCATTCCGTAAGCGCCCATACTACAGATTACAACACTTAAGAACACGGTAACAATGGTTACCCATAAACTGTTAAAGACGTATCTTGTAAATGGCACTGTCGAAGAATTCAAGGAAGTAAACAGATCCCCAAAGTTGCTTAATGTTGGACTGTGCACAAAAATTCTGGGCGGATAGATAAATAACTCTTCCAGAGGCATGAATGCACGGCTAATCATAGCCACCATCGGGAATGCCGTAAATACAAGCAGACATCCAATCAGTATGTATAATATAAATTTACCAAACTTAAACCTTCTTCGTCTGACTTTGGGACGATTTTGTCCGGCACCATTCAGACTCTTATTACTCTTATCTTTACTCATTCTTCTTATCCTCCTAATCATCTGAACGGAATATCTTCATACAAATACGGCTCAAACTGAATGATAATACGAACAGGAACATGGCGACTGCCGAAGCATAACCCATGCTGAAGCGCGTAAATGCATAATCGTATAAGTGGGCTACAATGGTATGTGCCGCGTAGTTCGGGCTTGGGAATCCGGCAACGGCTGTTGCAACATCGAATACCGCCAGGGAACTAACTATTGAGTTGATGGCACCAAACAATAACTGTGGTTTCATAAGAGGCAGCGTAATGTAAATCAGCTGCTGGAACGGATTCTTAATACCATCCATCTTACCTGCTTCATATAACTCAGGGTCAATATTCTGCAGACCAGCGAGGAATACCAGGAATCCAGTACCCATACTCATCCATCCAGATATAATTACGACAACCGGAAGAATGTACTGAGGGTCTTTGTTCCACAGAATCGGGTCACTGATCAAACCGATTCTAAGTAATAAATGGTTCAGGTATCCATACCTGTCACCAGAGAAAATAACGAGCCAGATAACAGACATCGCAGTACCACTGGTAAGGGATGGAGCGTAAAATGCCAGTGCCAGAGGGCCACGGCCATGCTTACACAAACTGATAAACCATGCCATTGCAAAGGACATGATATAACCAACAGGTCCAATGATGCAGGCAAATATCAATGTATTCTCTACTGCAATAATGAATACATCATCTTCCAGGAATAGTAACCTGTAATTCTGTACACCGGTAAATGTTGCATCCTGGATCATGTTATAATTGGTAAAGCTCAGACCCATGGCAACAAATACAGGGAGTATTGTAAAAACAAGAAACAATATCATAAACGGAGCCAGAAAACCCCAACCCGCCTTATTATCTAACCAGAACCGACGGAATTTGCTTGTCTTCGGCTTAGCCACAACGGCTGGTGATACATTACTCATATGACCCTCCTTTGTTAATCATCATAACTGAATCCATATTCTTCATGCTTATTTCTCAACTCCTTATTGATATCCTTTACAGCCAGCTCCAGAGCGTCACGTGGATTTTCATTGTTCATGTATACACGGTTCCATGCATTTACAAGGTGACGTGTTGTAAAGTATCCGCCTAATACGATAGGCTGCTCAATAGCTGTTGAAATAGCATCGGAAATAATTTCAATGTCATCTTCGTTCCATGGTAGCTGCTTAAATGCATTCATATTTGCTGTGTTCCATCTTGCAGTTACACCCATGGTTGCCTCGATATCCTGCCCATAAGCGATCTGGGTTTTTTCTGACATCCACCACTTTAAGAATTCCCAGCTTGCTTCCTGTTTCTCGGACTGTGACATAATCTGGCATGCAGTTAACGAAATACCAGTTACACGGTTTTCCAGCACTTCATTTCCATCCTCATCCTCAACATAGCTTCCAATCATAGGTGCAATTGACCATCTGCCGTATAACTCCGGTGCCTGGGTCAGAATCTGCATATAGGAGGCATAGGAACATTCACCAATCGGCAGGGTTCCTGTTCTAAATCTTGTAAAGAATGAAGATACGGAGTCAAGTCCATAATTGGTATACATATCACACCACTGCTGGAAGGACTTCACGCCTGCATCCGTATCCAGATTGGTATATAACCCTTCTGTTGCAGCTTCCATATCAACTTTTGCCTTTTCTTTCGGATCTGTTGTATCTGCATAATAGGATCCGCCATTCTGAATCAGGAACATGGTCATCGCTTTCAAAGAAGATGGTGAATTGGAACTTGCTGTTGCATCTACCGGGAAGGAAAAACTCATATTGTTCTTATCCAGCTCTGGTAATGTGATACTCCACAATTCATCCCATGTTGTAGGTACGGTCAAACCAAGTGCTTCAAAAATATCGGTTCTGTATATAATACAGTTAAAATCCATTGTCTCCGGAAGGCCATAGATTCCTTCCTTATCTCCATGCTTATATTTATACGGAACCATCATAGTATCATTCGGGAAATTATCTTCAATGTATTTGTCAAAATCATCAAATTGACTTAAATCCACTACTGCTTCACGGAATGCAAACTCCACTGGCTCACTAGAGGATACTCCCATACCGATATCCGGTGCATTGCCGGAAGTAATCGCAAGCATCAAGGCATTTACATTACCTGCATTCAGCTGTCCGGAGGGAAGGATATTCAGTTTAATCGCAATTCCAGTATCCTTGGTAAAATCTTCATCTGCCAGGCTCTTTAAGATTTCACCCCACTCACGTCCACGGGCAATCCATACATCCAGTACTTCCCCTGCCCCATCTGCTGCTGCAATACTTCCAACTGCGTCATATTCTTTCACAAAGGAAGCAAAGAAGTTCATAATTGATCCCCACAGGCGGGTCCAGAAACTAGAAGTATCTACTTCAAACTTATCACCAACAGGAAGCAGCTCAATATAGTCAAATGTCAACGGCATTTCACCCAAGTTCAGCAAATAATCTCCCAGGTTTGTCTGCGCATCTTCCAGTTCGGAAAGGCTCTGTACAATAGTATCTGGATCTTTGGAAAAGCCTCTCATAACCTCAATAATTGCATCATAATTGCTTTCCATATCAGACTTTTCATAAGAAATATCGCTTAATAGGTCTGAACAGGACTGAAGCAGGTCTGAAATTTCTGCAAAGTCTTCTTTCAGATATGCCATATCACGTGCCAGATGGTATTCATAGTTTGAATCTGGACTTGTGCCTGTTACTTTAGTAATCTCAATATATTTCTCAGAGATTTTCTCAATGGCCTTATTGGTCAGACTCTCGATTTCATACATAGCACCTGACTTTACAGTCATGGTAATACTGTGTTTTCCTTTTGTCAGATAGAACTCATATGCCCCATCCTTCTTTAATTTGCCCTTATCATCATGATCGCCAATGGTAAAAGCAGCCCAGCCGTCCACATTGTATTCAAAAGGATACAGCTTCATCTCCTCAAAAGGAATCCGGCCGTCAATCTCAATCTGCCTGTAAGACGGCATACCTGTATTATCGCTTTGTTTTGCTCTTGCATGAAAGGTATATAATCCATCCTCTTCTACATCGATTTCCCATGTAATACTCTGGTTACCAGTAGACCATCTGGAACCACCAATGGTATTCAGCAGCTGCTCTGTAGCAGAATTCTTAATATGCTTAATCTCGCCCTTTTCCTGAGCCTTTCTGTCAAGACTTTCTGTCTCTGGGTCCGTATCAGAATCACGGCGGATTGTAGATGCGGATTTGTAGAGCGCTTCTTCTGCCTGAAGCTTAATCTTGCTTTTTGCAGATTTCGCTCCGTCTGCTTTTGCTTCTTTAATATATTCTTCGTATGTAGGATACTTTTTGGCGCCCTGCAGAGTAATATCACCAATTGTAAAATTCTGATCTACATATTCCATTCTCAAGGTGTGCTGGCCCTTGGCAAAATAGAATTTCAACGGATCTTCATTATATCCAGAATTATCTACAACTGGTTCCTGCTGCCATGCTTCTACTTCTACATGGCTTGGCCATACCTCATTACCGATCGCATTGGTGGCTACCGCATCCGCTTCTTTAAAACGACGGAAGAAATATACATTCCGCAATTCTTTAAAAGGCACTTCGCCATCAATCAGAATTCTTCTCTGAATCTGTGTACCGTGGGATTTCTGCGGCTTAAGATTCACATACATCTCATAAAGACCATCCTTCTCTACGTCAAAGGTCCATTCTACATAACTACATTTCACGTCATCATCCTTATAGAACTTGATTCCGTTTACGTCCTTTGTTACCAGCTTGCCTTTCTCATTCACCTTTAACTTCTGTTCATCTTTCAGTTCGTCGGTATCTTCCACAATACTGTCACTCTTGACATCATCAATATCAAGAACAATCTTAGTATCCTCTGATACATCCTTGTAGCCTTTTTCCGCATACTCTGCAATCATATCGGCATAATCTTTCTCTCCGGTATCCAGATCTACCTCTTCTTCCAGACCGATTTTGCCCGAATATGCTTCTCCAGCATTCAGGTTATGGCCAATCTCGGTAATTTCGTTATACGAAGCGCCAGTTTCACTCGTAGCAACAGCCTCACCACTGACCGCTGGATCTGCAAAAACCGTTACACCATTGCCAAACAGCATAGTAAACGCCAGAGCAGAAGCAAGCAATCTCTTTTTCTTCATTTTCCTTTCTCCTCTCGAAATTATTTCCCACCTTCATCGGGATTAATATATAAATTGCTTACGCAATTGAAAAAAATTAACATGCAGCCAGCCCAGCCCCAGCCTAAATGCTACAGTAATTTTTCGTATATCTGTTTAATTTCTTCTTTTGAAAGTTTCTTCGGATTCTTAAGCAGCAGCCTTTCTACCTTGACCGCATTTTCTGTCAGATAATCCAGATCTTCTGGTTTTACCCCGAATTCCGTCAATGTATCCGGAATATCAAGTCTTCTTACTAAGCCATACAAATACTCTACCACTTTTTCCGGCCACTGTTCCTTCGGCACCTTATCAATGTCCTTCATCATATACGGAGCTAAGATCGTAAATTGTTCTCTGCAGCAGTCCAGACTCGCTTCCATTACATAAGGGAGCAGTATGGCATTTGCGACTCCATGAGGAATATGATATTTACCACCCAGCGGGTAAGACAACGCATGAACAGCAACTGTAGAAGAAGTCGTCAGACAGATTCCTGCATAGAAGGAACCAAGCTGCATATCTTCTCTTGCCGCCAGATTATTTCCATCCTGATAAGCATTTTCAATACTTCTGCAGATCCGTTCAGCCGCCTGCAGAGAAAACATTTTGCTGATTGGATTAGCCAATGTTGATATGTACGATTCCACTGCATGACATAAGGCATCTACTCCGGTAGAAGCCGTCAATGCAGGAGGAAGCCCACAAGTAACAGACACATCCAATATGACATAATCTGGTATCATATTGTCATGTATAATTCCAACCTTCAGATCCTCCTCTGGATAAAGGAAAATCGCATTAGCCGTTGCTTCCGCGCCAGTTCCTGAAGTAGTTGGAATCACAGCCATAGGAAGCGACGGATTCACAATTACGCCGGGAGCACGTAAATCTTCAATCAGTTTCTCATTGGTCATAGCTACCGACATAATCTTAGCCATGTCAATTACACTGCCTCCGCCGATTGCCACAATCAGGTCTACCGCATTCTGCTTCAGCCTGTCATAGACAGCCTTTACATCATAGACACTTGGCTCTCTGGCCACATCATCCACAATAGTCAGCTTAACGCCACATTCCTTTAACACTGAAAGCGGAAGCTCTGCCAGACCGCATCCGGCCACTCCCTGATCCGTCATCAGACATACCGATTCTGCTCCGGCCGCGCTGACAATCCCTTTTAATTCATTAATAGACCCTTTTCCCGAAAATACTTTCTTCGGGAACTTAACACTATACTGCTGTTGATTCATGATTCGTTCCTCGATTCCTTTTATTTGATGCCCTCAAAAGCTTCGAAAGCTTTCAACAGTTTTTCATCCAGCTTCTCGTCCTCCAGCTGAAATGGCGCTCTTGCCGCTCCAACTGGATATCCCAGCAGCGCTGCCGCACGTTTTACTACTGAATTAGGATTATAACCTGCAAAGCAGTCACGGATACAGCGGATCTGATCCTGGGCAAGCTTGGCGCCGTCAAAATCACCTTCCATAAACTTATTGTAAATGCTTACCATATGTTCCGGATAAATGTTTGTTACGCCTGATATACCGCCATTGCCGCCCGCCATCAGGGTCCAAAGGATCAAAGAATCATTCCCGCACAGTACAATAAAATCATTCGGTGTTTCTTCTATGTAACGCAGGGTATTGTCAAAATTACCGCTGCTGTCTTTAATTCCTATAATATAAGGATTCTTTGCCAGTTTTTTCACAGTTCCATAATGAATGTTCACGCCCGTCCTTGCTGGTATATTGTACATGATAACCGGAACCTCACATTCATTGGCAACCTTGGTAAAGTGCTGATACAGACCCTCCTGTGTAATTCCTGCAAAATATGGCGAAATCACTGATACAGCTGCCACACCAGCTTCCTTGGCATAGCGGGTAAGTGCGATCGTCTCCCTAGTAGTTACACAGCCAGTACCTGCCAGTACAGGTACTCTTCCCTTTGCTTCATCTACCACAACATCGATAATCCGTTTCTTTTCATCCTGGTCAAATGCATAGAACTCACCATTCGTTCCCAGACAGAACACTGCTGCCACACCAGCTTTGATCTGCCGGTTCACCTGGTTTCGAAGTTCCAGTTCATTCACGGTTTCATCAGGATTCAGCGGAGTCAACATTGCGGAAATAATTCCGTTAATTCTCATAATATCTACACCAGCCTCCTTTTCTTATTAAATTGCCTGATATGCAATTTTATCTACTTCTGAATTTTCTTGGTTCTTTTGCCTTTTTTAAGAAAAAACACAGTTTTTTCATAACTTTTCAACATAATTTTCACGAATCTATACTATATTTTTTGTATAAAAAGCACGCAAAAAAACGACTTCAGAATGGTCACCTTAATATTTTACCACTATTTTTTATAGAATGATATGGAAAAACATATTGCATTTATGTAATTTTATGTTCCGGTTTTTAGGGCTTTTCCGCTCTTTTCTAAACTTTTTAGTCCATTATAAACTCCCTGTAAAAAAAGCATAAAAACTTCATAATATAATTTAAATTTTCTCTTAAAATGTCTTGTGTATCTTACATTTAGTATGTATACTAGAATCAATATCATTTTACGAGAAAGGATATCTGCCCTCTATGAAATTATTAATTATAGCTGATGACTTTACCGGTGCGCTGGATACTGGTGTACAGCTTTCCAAACATTCCATTAGAACCGTGGTTATGACCAGTCCTGACGACATTCCAAGCATTGACCAGGAATGTCAGGTTCTTGTAATCAACGCTGACATCCGGCACGCCTGTCCAGAAGAGGCTTATGAATGCATTTGCAGCCTTTTGTACAAGTATATGGAAGATTTCTCTCATGTATACCTGAAGACGGATTCTGTTCTTCGAGGCAATCTCTCTGCTGTTTTTGCAGCAGCGCTGCATGTATGCCGAAAGCCGCTATGCTTCATTCCAGCATTTCCAGAATTGAATCGTATAACCAGAGATGCCACTGCCTATGTAAATGGCCAGCGGTTAGAAGATTCCGTATTCCGTGACGATCCCAGATCGCCTGCTGTAGAAAGCTATATTCCTGCTATTTTAAACCGGGATTATCCGGTCCGCTGTCTATGCATTTCACATGAAAATTACCATTTATTCACAGAAACTTCACTTGACTGTGATACAGTATATCTATTCGATTGTGAAACCAATGAACAGCTGCGCAGCATTGGCAGCTTGATCCAGCAGCAAAATCTCTATACCTTTACTGCCGGCTGTGCCGGCTTTGCTTCCACCTTTGCAGAACATCTGCCTTTTAACAAAGCTTTATCCAGCATTTCTAAAAGCAGCGGACCGGTTCTTTTTGTCAGCGGAAGCGCAAATGCCGTCACACTGCAGCAGCTTGTCTATGCACGAGGTCAAGGATATCCGGTCATACCGCTTGCCAAGATTATGTTTTCTAATACTGATTATATCACATCAACCCCTGAAAATAAAGATTTTTTTAAAGATTTTCAGTATTTGGAAATTGTGAAACAAGCTGTTACCAGCCTGCAGAACGGACAATCTGTCATACTTGCTACCGCCGTGGAGCAAAAAGAGCTGGAGAGCAATACTCCCTGTTCTTCTGATACCACAACAAATTACGAAAAAAATCTTCATAATTATATTGCCAGATATACCTCTTCTTTGGTAAAATCTATCATAGATGAAATGGAACCAGATGACAGCAGTGCTTCATTTGGAGCTTCGTCAAATTCTCTGAAAAACCTGGCAGTATTCGGCGGCGACATGGCAGCTGCCATCTTAAATCAGCTTTCCTGTCATCAGGTCTGTGCTGCCGGTGAGATTACTGCCGGAGTCCCTCTCTGTGAGATTCAATACAAAGGACAGGCCGTTCACCTAGTAACCAAATCCGGAGGATTTGGAGAAGCAGATATGATTCCGGTAATTGAACATTACCTGCGGAAACTGTAAATCATTGTATATTATTTTAGTAAAGAAAGGATGAAAATTATGTTAGCAGTAACTATGGGCGATGGCAATGGCGTAGGGCCGGAGATCGCTTTAAACGCATTTAAGAAACGGGAATTAAGCAATGAACGCTACGCCCTTGTCGGTGATTATTCCGTTTTGGATTATTGTAACGATAAGCTGGGACTGAAAGTTCCGTTGCATAAAATGGCCTCTTTAGAAGATGAAGAAAAAAATGCTCTTAATATTTATGATCTGCATTTATTAAGATCGGATCAGCTGACACCAGGGCAGATTAACCGAGAGGTGGCTGCTGCTTCCAGAGAATATGTTGCAGAAGCTTCCAGAATGGCTCTTGATCATAAGTTCAGCGCTCTTGTTACCCTTCCGGTGAACAAAGAAGCGATCCGGCTTTCAGACCCTGATTTTACCGGTCATACGGAACTGATTGCAGATATCTGCGGCCAAACTAACTATACGATGATGCTGGCTTCCGACAGTCTGACTGTTACCCATTGCAGCACCCATGTTTCTATGGAACAATCCATTCAAAACGTAAAAAAAGACCGGGTATACGATGTTATAAAATTAACCTACGATGCATTGGCACGCTTTAAAGAACAGCCCCGCATTGCAGTTGCCGGATTAAATGCCCATGCAGGTGAGGGCGGTGCCTTTGGCCGTCAGGAAATCGATGAAATCAATCCTGCGGTAGAAGCTGCTAATAAAGATGGTATGCTCTGCTTCGGTGCCATTCCGCCGGATACCGTATTTCTGCGTGCATATAAAGGAGAGTTCGATGCGGTTGTATGTATGTACCACGATCAGGGACATATTCCTATGAAGCTTTTAGACTTTGAAGGCGGCGTTAATGTTACTTTAGGACTGAAAGTAGTACGTACCTCTGTAGATCATGGTACGGCATATGATATTGCATATAAAGGAATTGCCAGTACTGGAAGTCTGGCTGCTGCATTTGAATATGGCAGAAAAATTCAGAACCGTTAATAATCTTCATTTATCTTAAACATAGAAGAGAAAGGAATTATCGTGGAGACAACAATGAAAGCATATACAGGAGCCTGGCTCTGCCAGGACTTCGACTGGGGAAATTACCCGGTGGTAACCAAAGAAGATACGTTTACCAACTCTCTAGGACAGCGTATGGTAAAGGTAGAACCCCATGAATACAGACGTGGCGGAGGTGATTGGGAGAATCATCCTGACGCTCTGCCTTCTCATAAATGCAAAATAACCAAACCTTACTTTATAGCAGAAGAACCCGTCAAACAGGATATCTTCGAACAATTCTATCAAGAAGTCTATGGCAGAGCCTCTGATACCACCAATTATCGGGGTTACGTTCTGGGAGTCAGCTGGTATGAAGCTGCTGAATTCTGCAAATGGCTGTCTGCCAAAGAAGGCTTTCAGTACCGTCTTCCTACAGAAACTGAATGGGAAGCTGCGGCCAGAAAATCAACGGAATTAGATATTGATCGTATGTGTGATACCCATATCCGAGAATGGTGCTTTGACTGGTATGATGGTTATATGGACCAGGACCAGGAAAATCCGGTTGGCCCGGATACTGGTCTTTGTAAATGTATCCGAGGCGGCTATCTGGACAATCCTGCCCGTTACAATGAACATAATCTGGATCTATGGTTCCGTGCTGCACTGCCTCCGCAGTACCGGCATTATCACGAGGATACCAATAATGAGTTCGGACGCCATATTATCGGCCTACGTCTTGCCTGCGGGGAAATGCCGGTCACAAACGGCAAGAATCCCACCAACCAGGTCTGCATGAATGTTCATCAGACCCAGGTCCATCTAACCGAGGGACCTGACGCCGAAAAGCCTTATTTTAGAAAACGTCATGTCTTTCCTACACCGCCGGATAATTCTCCCAGCGAAGAAATCCGTGCCGTAGGCCTGACCCCAGCCTTTCGTCATCACCACCATTCTCCAGCACTAACCGTTTGTCCAAACGGAGATCTTCTGTATACTGTATACTCTTCCTATAAAGAGTATGACGCAGAAGTAGGACTGGCAGGTACACGCCTTAGAAAAGGCTGTGACGAGTGGGAACAACCAGATATCTTCCTCAATCCGGTAGGCGTAAACGATCATGCTCCCAATCTCTATACAGACACTGATGGAACGATTTACCACTTCTGGGGCTGGCAGCAGCTGAACAACTCCTTCCCGTTCCAGTATATCTATTCAAAAGATAACGGTGCTACCTGGAGCCAGGTTCAGTTCCCATTCTTTAAAGATACTGCTGAACGTGTAGTAAGACAGCCGATTAATTCTTGTATCCGTGCAAAGGACGGGACATTCTACATGGCTGCAGATGCTGCATTTGAACCAGGTTCTGTTCTCTGGAGAACTCATGACAATATGAAAACCTGGGAAAATCCAAAAGGCCGGACAGCCGGACGTCATTCTACGTGCGTAGAACTTTTGGACGGTTCCCTTCTTGCCATGGGCGGCAAGAATTCAGATATTGACGGCTATATGCCTCAGGCCATTTCCAAAGACGAAGGAGATAGCTGGGAAGTTACGAAAACACCTTTCCCCATGCAGTTTTCTGGACAACGTCCTTCCATTATCCGCCTGAAATCCGGACGCCTCTTTATGTGCGCCGATTATCAGAATAAGAAGGGTCAGAAACCGGCTGATGTAGAAGGCTGGGGTTCTTATGGAGCCTGGTCAGATGATGACGGCAAAACCTGGACTATGAAACCTCTCTGGGGTGCGCAGGGTCAGAAAAAGAGTCCCCATGAATTCGCAGGAAAGCCTACGCTTGGCTATAGTGTATGCCGCCAGAGTGAAGATGGCATGATCCATATTATCACCAGTAATAATCGGCCGCTGCTGCATTTTGAATTCAATGAAGCATGGCTTTTGAATCATGAGGATGAATCCCCTGCTGATGAAATATTAATGCAGTCCCATGCGACTCAGATCGTTTCTGAGATTGAGACGTTTGAAGAATATTATGATAATGGCCAGCTGCGCTGCCGATGGTCGGGCGGTATGGCAGACGATGGACGTTTCCTGCTGGAAGGAGAAGATATCTTCTATTATCCCAACGGCAATATTATGACCAAGGGAGAATTTCATCTGGGCTGCCGTACAGGCGAATACATCTATTATGATGAACAGGGCTTCAAAGTATTCCAGTGGAACCACACAGAGGATCATTTTGACGTATTAACCACTTATTATCCAGAATCCAACAACATCAAATCCAGAGCCAGATTCAAAGATAAAAAAGCCGAAGGTATGGCTCAAACCTTCGGGCGGAACAAAGGAAATGTAACCGGGGAATTTGTATTTGAAAATGGAATCATGATTTCCAAAAAAGATTTACGCAAGGAAGAGCCTTCCCCGATAGGAGAGATTTTCTAGTGCAGTGGCCGTCTGGCTGCACAGGAATATCACAGAACCTAAATGAAACAAGAAGAGGATGCTGCTGCAAGAAGATCTGCCGCAGCCCTTTTCACTATTAGGAGGATAAATTATGTCAACTTCAGATTATTTTAACAATGATCTTATTATCTGCCACAACAAAGAAAAGGCCGATGTAAGAGCGCAGGACGGAGCTCTCCGGCACGCTGTCGGCACACACTGCTTCCAAGTAATGCGGGCCACAAAAACACCGGAACATTCTACCGATGGTTTTGGCTGGACCTATAACCATGCAGCTATGCTGGCCTATTGGAACCACTATTTCTTCCTGGATTATCTGTCAGACCCAGTCAGCGAGCATCTGCCGCCGTCACAGACGCTGATCACCTGGTCGCCGGACGGTGCCCGCTGGTCCCGTCCAGTGGTGCTATTCCCCCCGGCCAAGGCTCCCACTGCTCCTTATCAGGGCCCCAACAAAGACGAACTGACAGAAGAAACCGTTGATTGTGTTATGCATCAGAGAATGAGCTTCTTTGTCTCCAGCGATAACCGCCTGCTTGCTACTGCTTTTTATGGAATCGCCCCCAACCACGGTATTGCACCGAACAATGGTTATGGCGTCGGACGGGTTGTACGGGAAATCTATACGGATTTTACATTTTCTGATATCTATTTCCTGCGTTTTAATGAAGCCGGTGGATATACAAAGGAAAACACTCCTATGTTCCCTCATTTTACTGAAAGCGAAGATCAAGGCTTTCAAGCTGCCTGCCATGAATTAATAGCAGATCAACTGGTAACTGCACAGATGTGGGAAGAGGAACGCCATAATCAGGACTGGTTCACTCAGCCCGGCGCAGAAGCTATCTCCTATTATACTCTGGAAAACGGAGACGTCATAGGATATTACAAGAATTCTCTGGTAACCCGTTCCCTGGATCAGGGACAGACCTGGAGTGAGCTGCAGACCTGCTATTCCTTAGAAACTGCAACCGGCAAAGTCTGGGGTGAAAAAACTGCAGACGGACGATATGCACTCGCCTATAATCCGACTACCGACAGCGCCCATCGCTGGCCCATTGCCGTCATTACAGGAGAAAACGGCCGGGACTTTGATCATCTGCTTGCTGTCACCCCCGAAGTTTCCCCCCATAAATATGCAGGTTTGTATAAAAATCTTGGGCCTCAATATATCCGTGGAATCTGCGAACACAATCCCAAACCAGAAGATCAGGCACTCTGGCTTGCTTATACGGTCAACAAGGAAGATGTCTGGGTCAGCCGCACCCCTTGTCCTATAACTGGATGCGAATCTGGCTCTGCTGATACGAATTTCCAGCAAATGCCCCAAGGTCCATTCGTAGAAGGCTGGAACCTCTATTCCCCTCTGTGGTCTCCAGTTGCGGTCGCCGAGTCGCCTCTGGGAAACGGCAATGCCCTCTGCCTTCAGGATGCAGATCCCTACGACCGCGGCCGGGCTATGAGAGTTTTTCCTGAAAGCGAACAGGTAACATTAAAGACCAGAGTATTTCTTACGCCTGCCTGCAGCCAGTCCTGTTTTACAATCGAAGTACAAGAAGGACACGGACTGGTGCCAATCCGTTTTTATTTTCAGCATAACGGAAAAGTAATTGTGAAAAATGGAGGCCGATATGATGAATTTGGAACATATGTTCAGGGAGAATGGATGGACATCACCATCGAAGTCTGCTGCCTGACTAACCACTTTACTCTGACGCTGGATCAAGGTGGAGAAAGCCGAAGCAAAGACTTCCGTTTCAGCAATTCTGTCTACACAGTCGAACGTATTTTATTTACCACCAAGGAGACTCTGTGCTTTAATACAATAGAAGACTGCGGAAAATGGGGAGATCTAGGCGATTTAAAAGATGCCGATATCAAACTGCCTCAAAGCTGTTATTATATTGATTCTCTGACCTGCAGTACCAGTCAGAAATAGCTAGAAAGGATTACGATTGTGGACAACAGGAAACCGACACACATCAATCCCATGTTTCGAATTATCACTTATTTTAAGCCATATATACTGCACCTGTGCCTGATTCTACTTTGTTATCTCGCTATCGCAGGATTGAATCTGGCATGGCCTTACTTAAATGGTACGGTGCTGACCGATAAGATTCTGGGAAGGGATTCTGGATATCTGACCGAATGGGGCCTTGGCTCAGATCAGTTCATACTGGGTCTGGGCCTGGTTGTCCTTGCCATGCTGGGAACCAAATTGCTCAGCCTGCTGTTCCAAATGGTGCAGGGCATTTTATCTGCCTCTATCGTACCAAATGTAGTGGCGCAGTTAAAATCCGCTGTCTTCCAGTCCATGGGACGGCTCTCACTGAGCTTCTTCCACAGCAGTCAGACCGGCGGTCTGATGACACGGGTATTAAGCGATGCGGACCGAGTAACCAGCTTTTTTACAGATATTCTTCCCCGCCTGATTACCAATCTGTTCACATTTGCCGCAACACTCATCATTATGTTCAGTCTGAATGTGAAACTGGCTGCCCTTTCCCTGTGTATGCTGCCTCTGCTGCTATTTATCAGTATAAAGCTATTCCCGGCCCTGTTCCATATGTTTGGCAGCCGGCATCGGGCAGAACGAAATCTGAATATACAAATTAACGATAATATCACCGGCGCCAGAGTCGTCCGTGCCTTTGGACAGGAACAGGCCGAAATCAGCCGTTTTGACCAATACAATCAATCTATGAGAACTGCTGAAATGAACATCGTAAAATATGACAGCCTTTTCCATGCCCTTTATACATTTGCACAAGAAGCTTCTTCCCTGCTGGTCTGGAGCTTCGGCGCTTATTTTATCCTATGCGCCTCCAGTTCCGGCATGAAACTCGGCCTTTTGATTACATTTGCCGGATACGTTACCCAGCTAAAAGGGCCGCTTGATTTCCTGTCCCAGGCTATCCGATTCTGGAGTGACAGCCTGAACAGTGCCGAACGTATATTCGAGATCATAGATGCCGTTCCCGATGTTGTGGAAAAGAAAGAGGCCAGTCCTTTTATCATCCAAAACGGCACAATTGAACTCCGCCATGTCACCTTCGGCTATGACCCCTCCATCCCTGTTCTGCACGACATCAACCTGTCCGCACAGGGCGGACAAATGTTAGGAATCGTAGGACGCTCAGGAGCAGGCAAATCCACACTGGTCAGTTTAATCAGCCGGCTCTATGATCCTCAGCAGGGAGAAATTCTAATCGACGGCACAAATATAGCTGACATGCGGTTTTGCGACCTGCGGCGCAACATCGCCATGGTATCCCAGGAAACTTATATTTTCATGGGTACAGTGGCAGAAAATATTGCCTATGCCTGTCCAGAAGCCAGTCGGGCTCAGATTATTCGTGCCGCCAAACTGGCCAGTGCTCATGATTTTATCTGTGCACTTCCTGATGGATACGATACTATCATCGGTTCTGCCGGCCACGCCCTATCCGGCGGAGAACGGCAGCGGCTTTCCATTGCCAGGGCAATCCTTGCCGACCCAAAGATCCTGATTCTGGACGAAGCCACTGCTTCCGTAGATACCGAAACCGAAAAGGCTATCCAAAAATCTTTGGAATATCTGGTCAAAAACCGCACAACTCTCTCCATTGCCCACCGGCTCTCAACACTTCGAAATGCTGATATGCTTGTTGTAATTGACGGAGGGCGGGTAATCGAAACCGGGACACATGAAGAACTAAAGGAAAAAAAAGGAACATACTACAAATTGTTGGAATTGCAGACTAAAGCGCTGGCTATGAAAGGGCTGGAATAAACGGAGGGGGATTGGCGTTGCGACGAGCTTGAACGAATACTCTTTCTTCTGGAGCTCAAAGACGTTTTTGATTCGCTCCAGAAGAAAGAGTATTCGCTCAAGCTCTGGTTGCGAAACGCGGCTCGAAACTGTTTATTCTTACTTCGCCAAATGGCAGATGTTAACAATGCGTTATATTATTAATAATTTGAATGTGGTGGGTATTAGAATTGGATGGGTTTGGCAATATACTTACGCTATACATTTGCCAGCTTTCGCACACATATAAGATGCATTACTTGGCTTTTGTGAAACTTTTATTCACTGTCAGGGTTTGGACAATTGATACAAAAATGCAGCGAATCAAGTACTGACACTAGGACTCCTCCCACTTCGTGGGTCCCTCCTCATGTCCAATCAACGTCTTTGAGCGGAATTTTTGTATCAATTGTTCAAATCCGTCGCCTTGCATACAACTTTCGCAATCACCTAACATGCATCACAACAGAAAGGAGTTTTTAGATGGGACCAGGAGGTATCGGTGGACCGCCTATGGGTGGAAGACCGCCAGGGAAGAGAGAAGGGAGAGAGGGTCGGCCTGAGCAGAAAAGAGGGCAGGCGCAGTCAGATGATTTTGCAGAGAAGGATTTTAATCTGGAGCAGATGGAGCAGGAAAGTGAGGATATGGTCCGTATGACGCTGTTGAATAGGGAGAATGCTTCATTTGCCAGGAATTCTGGCGGCGGGCTTATGTTGGTGTTTGAAGGGAAGAATTATGCAGATGTGCAAATTGTTGAAACCTTTCCGTTTACAGCACCAGATTCGTATCTTTCTGTGAGGAATCCGCTGATGAAAAATAAGGAATTGGGAATGATTGAGGATTTGGAAAAAGATTTTGAGGCGGATACGGTGGCTGTGATTCGGGAGTATTTGGAACGCTGTTATCATATGCCGAAGATTGAGAAAATTATGCAGGTAAAGGAAGCTGGCGGATTTACACATTTTACGGTTATGACGGATTATGGGGAGAATCAGTTTTCGATCCGTTCGAATGGGACCTGTATTACTGCGCTTACTGAAAACCGGCTGATTATTCAGGATCTGGAAAATAATCGTTTTGAAATTCCAGATAAGAGGAAGCTGCCGGCCAAAGATTTGAAAAGGCTGGATGTTTTTATGTGATGGGTAGATTAAGGAGTTATATATGAATCTTTTATATACATTGGAACCTGGTATTCGTAACCAGCTTGCATTAGATTCGCAGGAGGAACTTTGGTATTGTTCTCCTTATGATCTGGATGATGGGAAAAATTATCTGCAGAATTCTTATCTTGCAGTCAGTACGGAACGGATTTTTCTGATCCGCTGCGGTAAGCTGCGGTATGAGATTCCTTTAGAGCAGTGCCGGGATGTGGTTTGTCAGACCTTTACGGACTGCGGAATGGTTAAGGTTATCATGAAGGAGCCTTCCATGGTTCCCAGGGGATTCATACCGCAGGACGGTATGGAAATAAATGGAGAGTTTTTGTTGGCGCGTTTTACGCTGCGTCATATGGTTCGGATTGCCTATATTGCAGAAGGGGCTTCTTTGCTGGCAAAAGGTTTGAAACAGAAGGTCGTTAGCCTGGAACCGGAAGAGTCCTGTCCCAAATGCGGCAGACATCTTCCGGGCACCCGCTCCTGTCCTCATTGTGATGGCAGGAAGGAAAGTGTGCGGAAGTTAAAAGTGTTATGTAAACCATATGCCAAACGATTTTTGTTGGTGTCGCTTTTGATGATTGCCAGTTCAGCATTTGCATTGGTAACCCCTAAAGTACAGCAGCAGTTTATTGATCATTCTCTTTTACAGGGTAATGGAACGCTTTCTTCTATTTTGTCCTTTGTTGCAGTTATGCTGACCATGACGCTGTTATCCATTGCCGTTACGGTTGTTAAGAATCTTTATTGCACCTCTCTTGGTGCAACGATTAGTGTGGATCTGCGCCAGAAAATGTTTTATAAACTTCAGTCTCTGTCTTTGTCCTATGTACAGAGCCGAAAGCCTGGAGATTTAATGCAGCGGATTTCATCGGATTCGATTCGTATCCGCCGTTTCATGGAAATGACATTTGGCAGAATGTTTTCTTCTCTTTTTTCCATGATCCTTGCACTTTTGTATATGTTTTTTATTAATTGGAAGCTGACTTTGATTTCACTGGTTTTCTTTCCGTTAGCAGCAGCGATTTCATTTTCTCAGAGAAAACAGATGCGCAGGCGATTTCGAAAACTGCATAAAATGGGAGATCATGTTTCTAGTCAGCTGCAGGATGTTCTATCTGGTATTCAGGTGGTTAAAACTTATGGCAAAGAGCAGGAGGAAGCACAGCATTTTATGGAGCTCTCCAAAGATTACGCTAAGGTGCAGACCAGCAATACCATATTTTTTAACTGCTTTACACCGATTCTGACCTTTCTGCTTGGACTTGGAACCTATGCAGTCACTTATTTTGGAGGACTTGAAGTACTGCATATGGATATGACTTTTGGTACTCTGAATCAGTTTATTGCCTATGCTGCGATTCTCTATGGCCCTTTGGAACAACTGGTTAATCTGCCGAAATCGATTGTGGAGATCTTGAATAGTCTGGAAAGGATTTATGATATTCTGGAGGAAGAGTCTTCCCTAAAGAGCCCGGAAAATGGAGTTCGGCCTGTATTAACTGGTATGGTAGATATTAAGGATGTTACCTTTGGTTATAAAGCTTATGAACCTGTATTAAAGCATATACATCTGCATGTTAATCCGGGGGAAATGATTGGGCTGGTAGGGGCATCCGGTATTGGCAAATCTACTTTGATTAATCTGATTATGAGGCTTTATGATGTCGATCGGGGAGCGATCTATATGGATCATACGGATATCCGGAATATGGATCTGAATTATCTGCATGCGCAGCTGGGAGTGGTATTGCAGGAGACCTTTCTCTTCTCCGGCAGTATACTGGATAATATCCGCTTCGCTAAGCCGGAGGCCTCTTTAGACGAAGTGATTCATGCTGCCAAACTGGCCAACGCCCATAATTTTATCTGTAGTACTGTGAATGGATATGATACTGTAATCGGTGACCAGGGCTATACACTCTCCGGTGGGGAACGGCAGCGGCTTGCCATCGCCCGTGCTCTCCTGCATAATCCGAAGATTCTGATTCTGGACGAAGCGACTTCCAATCTGGATACGGAAAGCGAATATCTAATTCAGAAAGCGCTGGAACGACTGATGAAGAGCCGGACTACCTTTGCTATTGCGCATCGGCTGTCTACTCTGCGTCATGCAGACCGGCTTGTGGTTCTGGATCATTATGGAATTGCAGAAGTGGGTACACATGAAGAGCTTCTGGCGAAAAAGGGAATCTATTATGGATTGGTAACTGCACAGCTGCAGTTATTTGAAAATCGCTGAAATAAGCAATACCAGCTGCTTATCCATGAGCTGGTATTGCTTGTTTTATTTTTATTTTCCGATTGCTTCCATACGAATTAAGAACTTAACAGAACCTTTCTGGTTATCGGCAATCGTTGTGAAGGTCTGATAATTTTCGGCAGATTCTTTAATCGCCTTTCCTCTTTCCATAAAGTCTTTGACTTCCTTTTCATAAGTATCACTCAGCTTATCTACGGTCTCTCCTTTCATAGTGGTCACGCCATCCTTCATTTCTGCCGTACCATTTTTCAGGGTCAAAGTTCCAGCGGCAAGCTGGTTAAGACCTGTATAGAGCGTCTCTGTTCCAGCATACAGCTTTGTTCCTCCGTCAGCCAGCTGTTGAACACCTGCAGCCAGCTGCTGTCCTCCATTGGTAAGTGTCTGAATTCCAGCTGATAGAACACCAGTTCCCTCTGTCAGCTGGCCGCTTCCAGCCTTTAATTCATTAGCACCCTGTTCTAACTGGGCTGCCCCGGCTTCTAACTGCTCACTGGCTCCATACAAAGCACTGGTTCCTTCTGTCAGCTGGCCGCTTCCATCATAAAGCTGCTGGGTTCCGGCGCTTAAGTTCCGGCTTCCCTCGGCTAGTTCTGCACTCTTATCGGCTATTGTCTGCATATTATCATTCACTTGACTGCTGCCTGTAACCAATTCTTCCGCTCCGGACGACAACTGATCTCCGGCTTTTGATAATCCATCTGACAACTGCTTCTGGCCTGCTGTATTCGCTTCCAGCTTGACAATGATTTCTGCAATGGTTGGATCGTTATAAGCCGCATTTACCTGTTTCAGCGCCGCGACCAGCTGTTCGTCATTGGATACCGTGGAGGCCAGGGTCTGATAATTTTGGTTCATCTGCGAGATACCGTCCCGGACCTTTTCAGAGCCGCTTTGCAGGCTGGCCGTTCCAGCGGCAAGCTGACTGGCTCCATCAGCCAAACGGGCGGCTCCGTCTGACAGCTGAGCGGCTCCGTTCTTGGCAGTTACCAAGCCATTTTTTAGGTCATTGGCACCTTGATTCACCGATGCGGCTCCGTTTTTTAACTGGAAAGTTCCGGCTGCCAGAGTATTGCTTCCATCCTCCACTTGGCTAATTCCGCTGTCCAGTGCAGCAATTCCATTGATAAATTCACCACTTCGGCTGGTTAACTGGTCTATACCAGAAACCAGGGTTCCTGTCTTTTCATTTAGTAGTGCCAGACCGCTGGCCAGTTCTCCTGTACTCTCATATAGTGTTTTAGAACCTGCATTTAACTGGTTAGTTCCATCTAACAACTCAGCTGCTCCATCATCTAGCTGGACCGTTCCGTCGGCAAGGGTATCAACTGCCTCCTTTGCCTTATCAATGGTATCCTCCAGACCTTCTAAATCTTCAATCTTTTCTAGATCCATTTCTGCCAGCAGTTCTGGTGTCGCAACCGTAACTGCCAGCTCCAGAGAAAAATTCTTAACCTCTGCTGTAATTTCCACACTATCCGGTATCTCTATTTTGTCTTTGACCTCTTCTAGTGAGGTGTCGTCGAGCCCAAGGCTCTGGTCCAAGCCGGGCATGGCAATTCCCACTACAACTGCCCTGCTTCCGTCTGATATCACCCTGCCATTGCTGACCGTAACATTTTCAAAACGGTCGGTTGGCAGAACAACTCCGGTAATGACTGTAAATGGCGTAAAAATTTCCTCTTCTGTACCGTTGATCATTTTCTTTTCTACCGATTGATTCTTATATTCATAGCGTATTTTGACCATTCCGCTCTTACCTGCCAGTTCTTTAGGGGATATCTCTTTTCCATCCAGATAATAGGTGGCTTTGATCTCCAGAGGAAGCTTTTTGCTGGTTTCTCCCTGATAATAAATATCCGAACCTTTCGCCTCCCATATCAGTTCCTGACCATTTTGCTGATAGGTTTCATCGCCTTTGACATTTTTTATATTTTTTAAATCAGTCGCATCGGTAATCCGCTCAGAGTTTTGAATATTTTTCAACCAATCACTGACAACAATGCTTTTCGTACTGCCGTCTGCTTTGGCTGTAACATAAACCATTTCCTCCTTTGTAATATCCTGGCTGCCGCCTTCCGATGTCAACTGTTCGGCTGTATGAAGCAATTGCTCTTCATATTCTTTCTGTTCCCTATCGGGAATTTCAGCTTTCACTACTGAACCTGCGGGCTGGAGAGCATATGCTCCTATTACTGCTGCCATTGCTGCCGTTGCTGCTGGTATCATTACTTTTGCTTTCTTACGATTACGATTCATAATATAACCTCCTATATCAAACAATTATGCATGTGCATTTTCAACATTGCTGCTGGTGCGCTTATTTTTACCGAATCCAATACTGGTTCTGCAGATTACTCGGTCAAATACCATAAACATAGCCGGAAGAATCAGAAGAACCGTACACATACTAATCAATGCCCCGCGGGCCATCAGCATACATAAGGAGCTGATCATGTCAATATTGGAGTAAACACCCACTCCAAAGGTTGCTGCAAAGAAACTCAATGCACTGCTGATGACTGATTTGATCGATGCATCATAGGCAATGCCAACCGAATCTTTCTTAGATTTGCCAAGGTTGCGTTCTTTCCTGTACCGGGTCGTCATTAGAATTGCATAATCGACTGTGGCACCCAGCTGAATGGTTCCAATGACAACAGAGGCAATAAATGGCAGCTCTGTATTGGTATAAAATGGAATTCCCATATTGATAAAGATGGCAAATTCAATTGTGGATACCAGAATAATCGGTAGAGATATAGACTTAAACAGCAGCAGGATTATGATAAAAATCACTCCAATTGACACAATGCTCACTGTTTTAAAATCTTTATCTGTAATTTCTATCAAATCCTTGGTACAGGGCGCCTCGCCGATAATCATTGCGGAAGAATCATATTTCTTAATAATCTTATTAATGGCTCCGACCTGCTCATTAACCTCTTCAGAGGCTACTTTATAGGAAGAGCCGACCACCATTAATTCATGATTGTCACTTTTCAATTTGCCAGTAACGGATTCTGGTATCATTTCCGCTGGTATGGCCGGACCTATCAGCGATTCCAAACCTAGCGCAAAACTTACGCCCTTGACTTCCTTGATTTCCGATAGCATAGTTTGGATCTCTTTATTTTCCATGCTGCTGTCCAAAAGAAGCATATGAGTAGAATTCATATCATAGTTCTCATCCAGCTTGGCATTTGCAATAATGGAATCCAGATCCTTTGGCAGCGTCTCATCCAGATTATAATATACATTTGTATGATTATAACCATACAGCGCCGGCACCAGAATGACAAAAAACAGTACAAAAAATACTAGGAAATACTTTGTTACGAATTTAGAAGCTCCATGTAATTCAGGAATTAACGGCCTGTGTCTGGTCTTTTCCAGAGCCTTGTCAAAAACAAGAATCATAGATGGCAGAACAGTTACACAGCAGATCACACCGAATATTACTCCTTTTGCCATTACAACCCCCAGGTCCAGACCCAGTGTAAAACTCATAAAGCAAAGCGCTATAAATCCGGCAACTGTCGTAATGGAGGAACCTACTACGGAAGAAATGGTTCCTGATATTGCATGAGCCATGGCACGTTTCTTATCTCCCTCATACTTTACCTGATTTTCTTCATAACTGTGCCACAGGAAAATAGAGTAATCCATCGTAACTCCCAGCTGAAGCACCGCGGTCAGCGCTTTCGTAATATAAGAGATTTCTCCAAGAAACAGATTGCTTCCCAGATTATAAAGAATGGCCATTCCAATACTCAGCAGGAAGAACAGCGGAACCAGAAAGGAATCCATACTGACCGCCAGTACCAGCGAAGAAAGCACAACCGCAATACATACATAGATCGGTGTTTCCTGTTCGGATAAATCTTTTGTATCCGTTACGACTGCAGACATACCGCTTAAGAAACACTGTCTGCCTGACAGTTTCCGAATTTCTTTAATGGCTTCCATTGTCTCATCTGCCGAGGTTGTTGTCTCGAACAAAATTGCCATCACTGTACTGTCTTCTTGATTAAAAGCATTTCTGATTTGATCTGGCAGAAATTCTACTGGTACGGAAATATCCATAATGCTGTCATACCATAGAACATCCGCTACGTAATCGACTTTCTCAATCTTTTTCTTTAAAGCAGATACATCCTTGTACTCCATGCCCTCTGTCATAAACAGGGAAAATCCTGCTGTACCAAACTCCTCCAGCAGAATATCCTGCCCTTCCATCGTCTCAATATCCTTGGGCAGATAGGAGAGGATATCATAATTGACACGGGTATTGATCATCCCCAACGCCGCCGGAACCAGCAGTAGAATACTTAAGATCAGTATAGGCACACGGAAGGCTACAATCTTCTTTCCTAACTTTAGCGTCATAATTTTCATCCTTTCTTTTTTAATTCTAGAAATGACTAATGGTCATTTGTTATATTTTGTTATACCACTAAAGTGACCATTAGTCAATATTTTTTTTGCACTTTATAATTTTTTTATATTTAGACAGGATGGTGCCGACACATTGGCCTGATGAGATTAAACTTCTTCTGAAACGGATAGCAAAAATTCTGCTTGACTTTTTTTTCAGTTTATTTTAACCTACTTTATAGAGCTTATATTACCCATCGAAAAATCCGAAGGAGGTTAGATACGTATGGGAAAATTGGATGTAAAAAAACAGCAAAAAAGAGAGGCTCTGCTGAATACTGCCTTTGAACTCTTTACAGCAAAGGGCCTCAACAAAACCTCTATTTCAGATATTGTCGAACAGGCGGGGGTTGCGAAAGGAACATTCTATCTATATTTTCAAGATAAATATGATCTCTGCAATAAATTAATTGCCCACAAGGCCAGCCACCTCTTTGAAAAAGCCTATCATGCCATGCAGGAACATAAACCAGATAATATTGAAGATAAAATTCTCTTTATTACCAATCATATCATAGATGCACTGGAACATAATACCGTACTTCTGACGTTTATATCGAAAAACTTAAGCTGGGGAATTTTTAAAGCTGCTCTGATTTCTCCCCCAACTGATGGTACTTTTGATTTTTACAGTATTTATCTGACTATGCTTAAGAATGATGAAGTAGTCTTTGTAGAGCCAGAGCTTATGCTGTTCTTTATCGTGGAACTAGTGGGCTCTTCCTGTTACAGCTCCATTCTGTATGAAGAGCCGGTTCCTTTAGAGCAGTTAAAACCTTATCTGTTTAAAAATATCCGTGCAATTATTGACCAGCATAAAGCTCCTTAGAGACTTGTGCTGGTTTTTTATTATGTATTTTTTCATATTGCTTTTTTAAATTAACAGACAATTGGTCTGTTTTTTTCTTATTATTTAACGGCTGTTTTGTCAATAGTTTTTTCCAGATTTTGATAGATTTATTAGAACTAAACAAAACATACGTTCTTCTTTTCATAACTTATCCACACGCTCATGATCCTCTGATTGTGGATAATGTGGAAAACTTAGTGTATAACTTTATTTATCGCGTTTTTTTTCCACATGTAAAATGAGGTTATCCACATTTTTTTACAGAATTTTTAAATTATATGAAATGTTTGTGCAATTCGCACAGATTCTGTTTTGTCAATTATTATTTTCCAAAATTATGGAAACTTTATATGAAACCTGCTATAATACTTGTAAACAAAACAAGGGGAATGTTATAGAATGGAAAAGAAAAACCTTACTCTTAATAATATTAGAAGGAGAAAATTATGCTGCCAACCAGACAACAAGCGGAAGTACTTTTAGAAGAAGCCGAACAACAGAATCCAGGGCCATGGGGAAACCACAGCCGTACTACTGCCTTCTGTGCGGAAAGAATTGCTAGAGCATGCACAGATCTGGATACCGGCAAAGCCTATATATTGGGATTGTTGCATGATATCGGTAGAAAATTCGGCGTCCGGCATTTGGGACATGTTGTGGATGGCTATACTTATATGATGTCACTGGGATATGAGGAGGCGGCTCAGGTCTGCCTGACACATTCTTTCATAGATCAGACTACGGATAGCTATATTGGAATGTTTGATACCACAAAAGCTGAACTGGAAATAATTCAGCAAACGCTGAAGAAAA
Organism: Lachnospiraceae bacterium; assembly: GCA_022791575.1. Taxonomy (GTDB): domain Bacteria; phylum Bacillota; class Clostridia; order Lachnospirales; family Lachnospiraceae; genus JAAVZI01. The sequence continues at coordinate 75,365 of JAAVZI010000009.1, read as the reverse complement.
TTGTCATTAATGAATATGACCGGCTGATTCAGCTATGTGATGCTCTGGCTGGTGCCGAAGGTGTACTGGATATCGAAAAACGGATGGCGGATGTGAAGCGCAGATATGGTTACTATCCACAGGAAAAATGGGACTATAATCTGGCATTACTAAAACATTTTGAACAAAAGACAGGGAAAAATATTTATCGTGTGGTGGAATCCAGTCCTATTCCACCAACCCGTATTTCACCTTAATTCGGTCCAGTTTTTCCAGCATCGGTTCAGCCAAAAATAAAAGAAAGAAAGCAGTTGCAGCAGCATGAACAACATCCATGGGAAAGCCCGTAAGGTAGTAACTCATAATCATTTTCCAATTCAGCGATTCACTGCCCCACAGTAAGGCAGACGCCGGATTCATAATCCCACCATAAATCAAAATAGCACTTAATACTCCAAATATGCAAAGTGACGCCTTTGTGCGGCGTAACAGTCCTTTCCGATATAATATTCCGGCAAAAAATCCAATCGTTCCCATAGCGAACATCTGCCATGGCGTCCACGGCCCTTGGGAAAACAGAATATTGGAAACGAGCATGGTAACCGCTCCCACTAAAAATCCTGTTTCTCCGCCAAATGCTACACCGGCAATTATTGTCATTGCAAGCACAGGCTTAAACTGCGGAAGCATAAAGAAAGCAGCCCTTCCGGCAATGCTAAGTGCGCACAATACTGCTATGATTACAAGCTCCCTTGCTTTTGGCTTCCTCCCCTCAAACACCATGAAAAATGGCAGCATGCATTCAACCAGTACTGCCAGAGCAGTTAGATAATACTGTTTCTGCCCAACATAAACAATGCCGATCAACAGTGTAAAAGGAATGCATAATATAATCAGAAATACGGCGGTCCATGTTCGTTTGGAAAGTTTTCTTTGTTCTGTTGGCAGCTGAATTATAATCGAAGTTTCTGACCTGCGCCCAGCCAATAACGCTGTCAGCATAAGAAATACAAGCAGCACACCATAAAGATAGATCCGCTCCTCGCCAGAGCTGGTTAAGCCACTCGGGCCAATCCTATCGCTTAAATTCTCTGTCTTTATGGTATATATAAAAATAAGAAAAGAAAGCAGGCCGCATAGTATAGCACCGATCTTGCGCCAAATGGGAAGCTTTTTTGCAGTTATATTCTGAGTCTCAACAACTTCTTCCCTCTTATATTCTACATTTTTATAGCATTCGGTTTTGGCAGACGTTCCGCCGATTGCATAGATCACATCATCCGTTGTAACTGCATTCCTAACAACTTCTCTTGCAATCCGGTTTGCCGCCGTAGTATAAAAATTATTTCCAGAGAAAAATTCTGCTGGTATCCCCTCTGTTACGATAGAACCATCAAAAAAGAGCGCACACCGGTCTGCATACTGTGCACAAAACTCAATATCATGACTGACCATAACTATACACACACCTGCCTTAGCAAGGCGTTTCAGTATATCGGCAAATTCTCGCTGAAACTGCGCATCCAGTCCTTTTGTCGGCTCGTCAAGAAGAAGAATATCTGGATTGATCAAAAGCAGCTTTGCCAGAGCTACACGCTGCTGCTCTCCGCCCGACAAATCATAGGGATGCCTGTTTTCGAAACCATGGAGATGGCAAAGTGTTAATACATGTTCCATTCGTTCTTCCTGGTTTTCTTTTGCTGCATGTAATCCCACCAGCGCATTCTTCAAATCTTCATAAACCGTCTTTTTTACAAACAGCGTCTGCGGATTCTGCGGAAGAAAACCGATTCGTCCCTTTGTTTTCACTTCTCCCCGCCAGGGCGTTTTCCTTCCAGATAATAGTTTTAATGTTGTTGTCTTTCCGGTTCCATTACCGCCAAGAATACATAGAAGTTCTCCTGACCGTACAGTCAGATTTACCCCTTTTACTATATCCGGCAGTTCTTTTTCGTAGCGGAACCACGCATCCGAAACTACAATGTTCGGACTGCCGTCTCTTCTGCCTGGTGATTGCTTTTGTAATGGCACGGTATCGTGCTCTGCTGCATAAGCTGACAGGAATTCGCGCCCTTCCCGAACGGAAACCGGACAGGGAGAGGCAGAATCCACAGAGCCCCATATACGCATAGCGGCAGGCATAGCTAGAAACATAGCATGATTTTCTTTCTTAAGACAGGCACCAATTTCCGCAACGCTTCCCCTGCAGATCAGACGCCCTCGTTCCATAACCGCTGCACCAGAAGCCAGCGGAAGTGCTTCTTCCAGACGGTGTTCCGTCAGTATCATTGTTGTTCCCAGTTCCCGATTGATTCTTTTCAATACCGCAAGGAAGTCGGAAGCAGCGATTGGGTCCAACTGGCTTGTTGGCTCGTCCAATATAAGAAGCTTGGGCTGCATAACCATAACAGCAGCAAGATTTAAGAGCTGTTTCTGCCCACCTGAAAGCTCTGTCACATTTTTATAAAACCAGTTCTGTATACCGAAAAATGAGGCCATCTCCGCAACTTTTCTCCGAATTACTGGTGTCTCATAACCAAGACTTTCCAGACCAAACGCCAGTTCGTGCCACACCTTGTCTGTGACAATCTGGTTATCTGGGGATTGGAATACAAAGCCAATATCTGACGCTCCCTCTTTATCACTCAGTGAATCAAGATTTCTTCCTTCAAAAAGAATCGTCCCTCTCTTAATTCCATGGGGAGTAAGGCGTGGTTTTAAATTCCGCAGAAGCGTAGACTTTCCGCAGCCAGACTGTCCACAAAGTACAAAGAAATCGCCTGCTTGAACAGACAGGGATACCTGTTCAACCGCAGGCGTTTCCGATTCAGGATAAGTAAATGTTAACTCTTTGATTGTAAGGATTTCCATGCTCTCTCCTCCTTTCTGTTCATGATCAGCGGCGTCATACATAATGCAAAATATATAATTTCAAAACTAACCGTCAGCGGTTCCATAAGCACGCCGCGGATACTAGGAAAATACCGCCAGAACAGTCCGCCAGAAAGGCTTCCATTGAGCAGATAGAAACCGCAGAAAGTAAACCAGAGCAGCATACCTTTATCACGCTCGGTCAAAACATAGATCGAAAATGCGGTTCTACCGCCAAGCCCATATCCCCGCCCCTTCATGCTGTCAGCTGTTTCAACCGCATTCTCCAGAGACCAGGTAACCATAATAGAAAAACAGGATAGGGCACATTTCAGCCGTTTCCACAGGCTGCCGCTAGAGCTGTCGCGGCCCAGGCCTGCCTGTGCTTCTTTCACGGCTTCCAGCTGTATTTTAAATCGGGGAACAAACCGTAGTGTCATACTGATCACAAGCGACATCGCCGGAATCATTCTTCCGAACAAATACATAAATTTATCCGAAGTCATTACCGCCGTATAGCAGCCGAACCACAGAAGAACCGATACCAGCATTACAGCAGCGGCAACGCCATAAAGAATACTTTCCAGCGTCAAAGGATTTCCTGTAGGCAGGTAACCAAGAATATGTATGCCTTGATGATTAAATGCGGGATTGATAATTGCTGTCAAAAGCAGGGTCGGAACGGCGTACCAAATCAGAAACCGTCCAGCCCTTCTGCCATTGAGACAAATATAATAACACACCGCGCAGAACAGGGAGATCAGAAGGCAGACGGGATGCATAAAAAACATGGTATATCCAATTACCAATCCAAAATACAAAATATTTACCAGCGGATGATATCCGCTGAATGCATCCTGATTGTTCATTACATCCACCTCCTGATATTTGATCTCTTATTTGTTGACTGACTCTGCTTTGCCGATGTCCTTTCCCAGATCGCAGGAATATCTCCATTCTACCGTTTCACCCTGTTTTAATAGATAACGGCTGCACCCATAATTGGGATACCAGCCATCCACCCGGTACATCCAGCCCGAACTACTGCCACAATCGAATTCATAAAGGTTATGGATTCCTTCTACATAAGCACTGTTATACATCGGGGTCCACGAAGCTTCCAGATGAATGTTCTTCTCCTGGCACACTCTTTGCAGTACATCATATACCGATTCTCCCTCATAAAATGTCACCGTCTGCGGTGCAAGAATCACCCCGTTTTTGGGGAGAATGTCCAGTTTCTCCTGCTCCAGTCCACCTAAATTGTTAAGGATTGTGGAACATTCAATAGAGAAGGTACAGGTATAGGTCTTTCGGGTATCCGGTGTTTGTTCCTCTGGTTCAGCAGGAAGTGGCCTGCCTTCTGGAATGGGATCGGTTTTATACTGATCCTGCTTTGTTTGTTTACCATCCGAAATGTCCTGCGTTCCAGACAGCGTTGCTTCTTGCGGCTTCTCTGATATTTGCGAAGATTGTTGATTTTCAGAAGTAATGTTATCTGACATAGGTGCCGCAGAAACTTCCGGCAGCGCAGTCTGGTTTGATGCGGGATCAACGGAAGTCCCCGATGGTACAGTTTCATTTGGTGTCTGAGCCGCTAAGGCTTCTGGCAATACGGTTTCGTTTGGTTCTACATCCTTTGTAATTATATATGTGCCTGTCTGTGTCTTCGGAGAAAAGTTTAGAATACTTTGCTTTGTTCCCGTAATGGCCGCCCATTGTTTTTCTGCCTTTTTCGTATTTGATTTTTCGCATACAGAAGCGCTTGGTGCATTCCATAAACCCTTTAAATGAATGGACAACGCTGGAGAAAAGCCAAAATTTTTGTCTGATAAATAACGAAAAACAATCTGATCGTCGCTAACTTCTATAATCTCAATGCCAAGGTTCAAATCCTTTGTATTCTTAATATCACTTCCGAATATCACCCATTCATAGTGTATATTATGGGACTCTCCGGTAAAAGTAACTGCTTTATTTTCATTTTTTAATTCCTCCAAAACGGCAGCTTTGATCACGCCGTTTTGGGGAATAGAAATATTATCTGCAAGAGTAACCGGTTTGTGGTTTAAGGAATGACAGCCGCACAATCCCATTATAACAACAGCTATCATGAAAAATATGGCAAGAAATTTTTTCATATAACCTCCCATCTGCCGTCATCTACCAGCAAAGTTCTAACAGAATTATCATTATGCTTGTTCCTTTTTGCGGTTCTTTGCAGCTGCTGCTACGACTACAGCAGAAAGTGACAAGATAAGTAAGCCAACAGATACAACTATATGGGAAGAGTCACCCGTCTTCGTACTCTGTATAGCATTACTGCGATTCGTGTTTGCTGTTTGTCCATCTGAACTGTTATTGTCAGGCTTCGCGGATGGATTAACAGAAGCATTGACGTCGGATGCTGTTGGATCTTGCAGCGGCTTACTGTTCTCTGGCGGTGTCGTTGGTTTATGATCTTCTCCGCCTGGATTTATTGCATTGATTTTTACATCGCTCATATCATACAAGCCTGTCTTTCCTTCTTTGAACCGATTATAAGCGGCTAGTGCACAATAGCCCTGCTCGGTAGCCATGCCGTCTCGCTCGCCTCCTGCTGTATGGATGAAACCGCCACCTTCTGCCGCATAACCGCACAAGGCATCAACAGCAGAATTACCGTTCTTGATAAATCTGGAATCGGTTTCAAGATCAATACCCAGAGCAGTAAGTGCAACAATTACCTGTGCAGTTGATTCACAGGCCGGCACATAGCTTCCATCTGCCTGAAGAGCTGAGAAACTTCCATCTGCATTCTGCACTTTAGACAAGAGTTGCAAAGCTTGATCTACAGCAGCCTTTACTTCCTTATTCGTGCTGTAGTAAGGAACTAGTGCCTGTATCGCCATAGCTGTCATATCAGAATCATATGTATCACCGGAAATGCTCCAACCGCCATCTGAAAGTTGTGCTTCTAAAATATATGCAACCAGCTTCTCTCGTGTAGCCTGCTCTGCTGCATTGTTATTGTCAGGAATTTCATAATTGTGTGAGTCAAAAGCAATCAGTGCCCAGGCAAGCCCATTGATCCCCTGCTTCTTAATATAGGACAAATCGGTAAGCCCCATCAGCAGATTATGTCCGCCAACATCCGTTACATCACCGCCCAATGCCGTCAATGCTAAAATAACACGTGAATTGTCTGTGGAACGGCTTCTGCTAAGCTGTTCATGCTCATTAATATTTTCTTTTACATAGTTCAGCACATTCTCGTAATAACCATCAGGAACATTGCGGCCGCTGCGGACAAGGCCAATGATCATCCACTCACCACCGACTGAAGCAACCGTAGGTATCTGCTCCTTACTCCATTCAACCAGATAATCTCCCGCTTTCTTATAGATTTCATCATGGGAAGACTGTTTAAGCTGATGCAATTCATTCTCTGCAGTTACCAGTTCATTATAGTTGTCAACCAACTGCTTCTGCAGATCTGTTAAAGCATTGTAAGCCTCTCGGGCAGCTAAAATTGCACTTTCACTGTTCAAAGTAATCGGACTTCCTATAGCCGCAATCAATGTCTCTACCGCAGAAGCACAGGCTTCATCCTCATCCGTCTTTTTCAATTCTGCTAAAGCCTTTTCAGCAGCAACAAGCACATCGTAATTGGTAACCTGCGTTTTCTGCTCATCTGTTAACGCCTCATAAGCCTCTCGGGCAGCTAAAATTGCACTCTCACTATCCAGTGTCACTATGGCATCAATCGCTGCAATCAGCTTCTCAACCGCTTCACTCTCTGTATGATCCGTAGGCTTGAATTCTTTTGTATAGTCATCTGTATAATGGAAAATAATGATATCGCCATCGTTCATGACTTGCTGATTCACAGACAGGTCTCCATATTTGCCATTCACGGTAAACATCCAGCCTGCATTTGCATGATTATCTGCTACTTTCAGTGTTATGCCGTTTCTAGTAAGGGATTCAATATAGCTGCCTGTTGGATTCGAAGCAGTAATCCCATTAGCGGCAAAAATCTCATTTAATACATCCAACACTACTGCATTCGCACTTACCTTATATTCACGAGCAGGAACCCAAGTCTCCAGATTGTGATCTGCCAAAGTGTGCAGTTTCCCATCGGTCTCACAGTCATGTCTGGTATCACCCAGAATGGATACCGTAACCGTAATTTCATCCTCAGAATGGTTCACCTGCACCTTAATAACCGCAGTCAATCCCTTATATTCCAGAATAACCTCCTGCAGACCGGCCTTAGAAGAATCAAAGCCTGTAACGGTTACAGCATCTGTAGAAATAGTCTTGCTTGTTCCATCGCTGTAAGCAACTGTCAGAACGATACCGCTCAAATCCAGCTTATCTCCTATTGCATATTTTGTTTTATATTCTCCAGAAACGATAAGCTCTGTAGCAACTACAGAAGTGGAATCGGTATAGCAAAGCTTATGCGCATCCGCTCCCAGAGGATCGTCGGTACGATTGTGATCGGTTTTCGTAATACCTGCAATGCCAGAGCCGCCATCAGCGGTATTCAGATAAATAGCACCGCTGGCAGTTTCATGTGTTGCACAATTTGTATCTACATATTGTACAAATCCAATCCCTCTGTCAGCACCGCAGTCATTAGAATAGTAATTACCAGTAATGTTATCATACTTATTCAAGCTGGCATAGTAACCAATGATACCACCTGTATAGGTTCCGTCTGCAGCCATTATCTTACCAGTAAAGGAATTATTTTTGATACTATGCTCACTCCAAAGCTGAAGCACATTGGTATCTGCGCCAAGGATGCCGCCTACTTTATCTTTTCCTGTAACAACTGCCGATGACGAACAATCCTGGATATTTACTTTTGCACCATTGGGAGCCGTTTGGTCGCTGTGACCGCCGCCAACGATACCTCCAGCCTGTTCTCCGCTGGCTTCCACAATACCATCAAATTGGCAATTCGTTACTTTACAGATTCCCAATGCATTATCACGTGTACCAAGAATACCGCCAACATAATCTTTACCGTAAACAGTGGCTTTACTGATACAATGATCTATCGTACCATGAACGCGGCCTGCAAAAGAGCCTATCATCGTCTGATCCTTATCATAGCCGATCACTACGTTTTCTTCAATTGTACAATTACGAATGTTCACAACAAATGATGCCGAACATCCAGCGAATGTATTCGTCGTAAGGTAAGTACCAATGAAACCAGATTTCAGGGTGCTTGAACCAGATTTTAAAGTCACATTATCAATGATAATGGCAGTGCCGGAAAGCCCTACGCCCTCCAGATTATTGACCAGGCCATAGCCAGCAATTTTCTTACCATAAATATTCAGGTTCTTAACTTCCGCACCAACAACATACCCTAATAGAGGCAGGCCGTTTTCCGGTACGGTAATCATCTTGTTATCGCCATCCAGTATACCGCCAAATGCCTTTTTTGTCTTGGCTATGCCGATTGGTTCCCAATTATCCGGCAGAGTGATGTTCTCTGCTGTCTGCTTTAAATATTGTCCCTGGAATTTCACTCCTTCTGCCACCAGATCATGTACAGTCTGATAATCCTGTGCCGTCTCAATCAGATAAGGAGCTTCCTGTGTGCCAGAACCTTTGAGCTTGTCACCTACTAATTCCTGTACAGTCTTTACGCTAATTGCAACAGAATCGGAGGTTACACTGGCTGTATAGCCCTGAAGCGTATTGGTAATGACACAGTAGTAATATTTTGTACCGCCTTCTGAAGCTGTACCTAACGCATAACTAGAAGATGTAGCTTTCTCTATGGCTGTACCACCTTCATTAGAATCAGCAGTGTTTTCATACCACTGATAGGAAAGCTTGCCTCCATCAGCTCTGGTTGCCGAAACTGAAAGGGAGGACATCCGATCGCCTGATATGTAGCTTGCTCCAACTGGCTGTTTGGTAATGGAAGGAGTTGCTGCCTGATTGGTCTTGATGAAAACATAAACACCGGCAACGTCATAGGTCTTAGCCGTTTCTCCTTCACCACTTGTATAGGTCTTTCCTGTAACAGCCCAGGATGAATAGGTCTTTCCCTTAAAGGTGCAGCTTACCCTACAGGCATAATACTTTCCAGAATCATTTACCATGTTTAGAGCTGTAGATGGTATATAGGTATCTGTATCTGTGGTTCCTGATACAGAAGAATAGCCACTGATATTATAAGGTCTGCTGACTGAATACCATTTATAGGACAATGTTACATCCGCTGCTGCGGAGCTCGCTTCTACTTTCAGCGCCTCTGCCGTGTCTCCAACATGATAGACATAACCGGTATCCCAATCATAACCATTTATTGCATTTCCTGCATTTTTAAGAACTGCCTTAGGGGTGGGATCTGGATCAACCGTAACACGGGCAGTCTGAGAAACAGTCTTGTAATTTTCTGTTTTACCCTTGTTTGTAACTTCACAATAGTAATACTTCGTGCCAATTGCTGTAGAAGCTGGTGCATAGGAAGAAACTGTAGCACCTGCTATGGCAGTACCTCCCACGGTAGAATCAGAGGTATTTTCATACCATTGATAGGACAGTTCTCCGTTAGCGCTGGCAGTTACAGACAATTCCGTAGTAGTTTCACCGACTATATAATCCGCCTCTTTCGGCTGTGTCATAATATAGGGCACATCGTTTTGAGGCTGTTTTTCCAGAAGCAAATGATAGGTATATGGTTCCACATTAGTTCCTTCGGAAACTGTAACCGGAACCTCCATTCTGCCATTTTCGTCCCAACTGTATTGCAGATGATAGGCTTCGCCGCCAGTTGCTTTATTTCCTCCGATTGTAATTGTATATGCTTTTTTATAGGCTTTTGCCGTAATATCTACGCCGTCCTTGTCACCATCCACATAGTAGTGATAGCCTTCGTTAATATCGCGGTTAAAAGCAAGCGTGCTAACACCATCTACAGACAAGTCTGACAGCGTAGCATGTTTACTGAGGTTAATAGTATAGCGGATATCTTCAGAAGACATCTGATTGGCCTTGTCATAAATTACAATGCCAAAATAACCGCCTGATGTATTAATACTAGTACTGCTGCTCCAGTTAAAATTTCCTAACATGCTGTTATAGGCATAACTACAGACAGCTTTACCTTCCGTTCCGTCTGCAAGCTCAGTCTGTGTCCAAACAGTAGTGGCATAATCCGGCAGAGAAAGATCATACTCCGTCACTTGTGGATCAAAGCTTGGACTGAGTTCACAAGTATTATCAGGATTATTATTTTCCTTAAAGATTTTCAGGCTCTTCAGCCTGGGAGCTTCCGTCACCGTTACGATACATACAGGCGCTGTAATAGCAGTTACAGTATTTCCATTGACGCTCTTCGTCTTAACAGCCGAAACAACATGTGTTCCAAGTTCTTTGATCGTAAATGTAGCAGAGCCATTCTTCGTTGTCACTGGAACCTCTTTTCCGTCTACGATTGTTGTTGCCGGCTTACCGTCAATAGTGATCGCTGCATCTTCACAGTTGGAAAATACTGTGTTCCAATTTTCATCATAACCTGCCTGTGTCAATTTCAGACTGATTTCAGAACCGGAAACAGCCTTATAGGTACTTTTATCAAACACAGCATAGGCTTCATTGTCTGGATAAACACTTTGATTGATATATGCGTCAATATAATCTCCATCGCTGATTAGATGATTCAATCCCAGCACAGAGACCGTTCCCCGATTGACCTGATAGCCAAACCCGCCGCTTTCATCGCCCCAGAGCTTTTTCAGGCTCAGGCCATATGTTTCATGAGTATAGGACTCATAACCCGCAGCAGAACCACCGTTATAACAACTGTCATGAACCGCTTTCAAAACATCGTCCAATGTATAGCTTTCTTTCCCAGTCAGAGTTACTGGGATCTCTGCCACGCTCTTACCATCCCTGCCGGTTACAAGCTTTCCGTCTTTGCTTACTGACACATAAGCTGTGATGGACTTTGCAGATTCTGCTGCAAAGACTGTAAATGCACTGGCCGGAAGCAGAGACAGCACCATCATAATGCTGAGCAGTCCGGCAATCAGCCGATTCGTCTTTGTTCTCATTTCAAACTCCTCCTAAATTTACTGCTTATTTATTTTCTTCTCCATTTTCTTGAGAAGAAATCTTTTGTTTTTGTTGTTTCTTCAATGCCGTTAATGTCTTTCGTACTGTACCGGCACTGTTCTTGCGTTTCTTTTTTTTCGGCGTTATAGGCTTCGCCTCTTTCAGCCCTGCCTGTTCCAAAGCACGCGGCCATGGTCCTAAAAAGGCTTTAATTCGGGATAGAGTTGCCATATCAAAATCACTTTTCTGAGGAATTCTGCCTATTTCCGCCTGCTTTAAAGTAAGCTGCCTTACCGCCCAAGCCAGCTTTTCCTCCCTTGTCATTTTCATAAAGTACCTCCTTTCCGAACAGTCAAACATATATTCGATTTTCTTGTAGGCGCCATATTACTATTTCCTATAAAAAAAGCTCTTTCCTACATTCAAAGAAGGAAAGAGCACAACGATTAAACCTGCACAGCAGCCAGCCTGGACGTACACAAAAATAGAGTGCAGGATTCCAAAGCGCATCTGCGGCACTTGGTAATCGGTTGCACTCTTCTCGCCCAATCATGTTAAACCTTTTGAAATTATGGCAGGTATCCTGACTTATGATATAACGATAACAAACTATTATCGTAAAAGAGCACCTTCTCAGGGACATGCCCCAATGGTAAACCGCTCTTCTTTTCATCAAATACAGTAATGGCGGCTGTTCCGGATTCAGACCGGATTCCCTTTTTCATCTACTCGGCTGACAGCTTTTCAAACCATATTTTCTCTCATCTGTTCATTTTTTGTAATTATACCGTTTTTCGTGTATTTCGTCAAGCCTTTTTCCGATTGCAATCATGAGCAAAGCTACCAACAGAACTATGACTAGATTTATAATCTGTGCTGCATTCATTTTTACCTTCCATTTCTACACTGCTATACTCCACAGACAAGATTACTCTTCAAATTCTTTTCTGTGTTTATCCAAAAATTGGTAGACATATCTTACAGGTTCCAGTTCGGTCCATCTGGCCTCTTCCAGTTCTTTAGAATCCAGATTATAGATCTTTGCATTTAATGTCCCCAGCATAAATGGAGAATGCGTACTGATAATAAACTGACAGCCTAAAAATCTGGCCATCTGATTCAGTTTCTCCGCTAATAGGGTCTGATTTTCCGGCGATAACGATACTTCTGGTTCATCCAGCAGATAGAGCGCATCCGGTTCTATATAATCTTCCAACAGCTGCAAAGTCGTTTCACCGTTTGAATATTTTTCCTGGGCATATTTTAAATATTCCATCTGTTTTTGCAGCTGATCCGATGCCCTCATATGTTTGACCTGTTCTTTCGGAAGCCCCCTGCGGACATGCTCATATATGTATCCATCTTCCAGAATTGTTTCCTGCTGTATTTTCTTTATTTCATACAGTATATCTTCACTTTTTATGTATCTGCTTTGTCTGGGAAGCTGGCCGATCTTCCTGCCATCCTCATATTCCCCCAAGGAATAGCTGCACTCATTTAAAAATTCTGTAAAATATTTAACTTTGCCAAATTGATTACTTGCTGCATATTCCTGGCCCTCCAACTGCAGTTTGTTGGCAATAATATTCAATATAGTAGATTTTCCTGAAGCGTTACTGCCGTATAATACTGTAATAGGAGAAAATAGCAGCAGTCTCTCACTTTTTCCAGCGAATACATGATAAGGATAAATATGAGGATCGCTAACAGTTTTTTCTGAAAATAGAAATGTGCTTAAATATACGATAATCTTCACCTTCTTTAAAAAAGCGGGTACAAATTCGTACCCGCATTAATAATTTAATTAAAGTTGCTGATCATGTGTAAGGCATATTTTAAAATCAGTTGAACATCCCTTAAGTCAATTACCTCGTTGCAATCCACATCAGCCTGTACTTTTTCTTCTGAGTTTAAGGTATTGATTTTCAATACGGCTTTTAAAACCAACTGTGCATCTGATAATGTAATCTTTTCGTCTTGATTGACATCACCAACATTCACCGGTGGCTCTGTAGGATCTGCAGTTGGATTCGGTGCTTCCGGTGTAGGTGTAGGCAATGGTGCTTCCAACGTATAAGTATACACACTTCCTACCTCGCTATAAATATCTGTCATACGATAATTCAGCGTCTGGCCATTAATTCTTAATCCATATACACTACCAGATTCTTTAGGAGTAATTACTTCTGTAACCTTCTTTGTATCTGGCTGATAGAAATAAACCGCAGAAGCATTATTATAATATAATTTACCATTATAAACATCCAGTCCCACATAAGCAGCTTGCCAGAATCCACCATTGGAAGCATACCAACGGCCCAGGGACTGAACCTGCTCTTTCTGTCCTGTCTCAAAATCATAGGAATACAGACGACCTTCTTTTGCCTCTTCATCATATGCTGCATAATACCATGTATCTGCAAGATACTGGAATGGCGAGTTAGAAGACCGCCAAAAATACTCATCATAAGTAGTATCCTGACACTTAACGTTTGTCTCCCAGTCTTTATGACCCGTATTGGTAATACCCGTATCACTTAACAACAGATTATTATGATAAGCCATAGCATACTGGTCTGGTGTTGGATCATCCCAAGTTACATCTACATGATACCATTTACCATCCAGTTCCACCACATTCCAGATATGTGCCATACTATCACTTGTAGCTGTTGATACATCAATGCCCAACTCCTGCATGATCCCTGCAAATACAAGCGTATAAGCCTGGCAAACTCCTTTTCCCTTATAAAAGAAATTATAAGCATCATAAATCGAATAACTTAAATCGTATTCATAATTCTGCGCCAGATAGTCATTTACAAACAGAATCTTCTCCATATCACTCCAGGAACTATCGATCTGGTCCAAAATTCCCTTCATAGTTTTATTATAGAATTCTTTCTGCTTTACCAACTCCTGCCCTTTCACTTCATAATTAGGCATAAGAGCAGTTACTTTGTCACCGGACGGCATATAACTATATGTCCTGGAAACATAAAACAATTCTGGAGAAGTATTGATAATATTCTGGAAATATGCCCTGACCTGCGCCAGAGTCAGATTGTAGGCCGACAGCTCTATGGTATCCTTCCCCTCCAGAAGCCCGTTATAAATAGCCTTTTCCGCTGCATCCGCAGAATCCGGAACTGCATAGACAGAAGTCCTAAACTTATAGGAAAGATCAAATCCCTGTGCAATCGCTGGATATTCCCCCTCCTGATATAATTCTACAGAATCCGTAAGTGCTCTGGTATTCGTATCTGCTGCCTGACCATAATACATCGTACCATTCCATGCAAGCAAACCCGCCAGTGCCATGCTTAACAGAACTTTTGTTCTCTTTTTCATCTCACTACCTTGTATAATAGGCTGAAATTATTATACATTATCCTTTCATTAATTATTTTAATAGGCAATTGCAAAACTCTCATTTTACTATCAGAGTTTGGGCAATAGATACAAAAATGGAGCGAATAAAAAAAATCTTTGTGCGGAATTTTTGTTTAAAGAAATTCCCCGATATAACATCGGGGACAATTTGTTCAAACTCGTCGCCTTCCATGTGACTTTCGCAATCACCTTTTACCTATTAATATATTACAAAAAAACTGGTGCATTGTCAATACGCACCAGTTTTTACTATCAACCGATCAATTATTACAACTCATTTTCACCTGCAAATACACCTTAATCCAGATAACTTACTGCCTTCGCCGGTGTTCTGTAATTATAATTAGAAATCTTAATACCTGTCTTTGCCGTACTTGCATGTACTACCTGATTATTACCAATATACATAGCAACATGGTTGATGGAACCACCCTTAGAGTAGAAAATCAAATCACCTGGCTTTAACTGATCCAAAGAAATCTCTCTTCCAGAGGCTGCCTGTGAACGGGAATCTCTAGGAATGCTGTATCCACAATCACGATATACAGCCATTGTAAATCCAGAGCAATCTGCTCCATTGGTTAAACTTGTACCGCCATATACATAAGGATTTCCTACAAATTGTAATGCATAACTTACAATCTTCTGTCTGGACCCCGTAGCGGCTCCATTATCCTGAGGAACGCTGTTCTCTTTCTTCTCTGTTTCCTGAGCCTTTGCATTCTCCCTCTCGGCTTTCTCTCTGGCTTCTTTCTCTTTTTCAGCCTTTTCCTTCTCAGCTTTTTCCTTAGCTGCTTTGGCTGCCTGTTCCTTTTCTGCTTTCTCTTTGGCTGCTTTTTCCTTCTCAGCCTTATCCTTAGCAGCCTTTTCTTTCTCAGCGGCTTCTTTAGCTGCGGCTTCTGCTTTGGCTGCTTCATCTGCTATTCTGGCTGCTTCCTCTGCTTCTGCCTGCGCCCGCTGTCTTTCCTCTTCTTCTCTCTGCAGACGAGCTGCTTCTTCAGCAAGCGATTCAGCTTGTACAAATTCTGTACGTACCTCTACATAATCAGTGGATACAAATCCAACGACATCGTTATCAACAGAAACTTTTGCCCATCCATTCAGAACTTCCAGCACTTCTAACTCCTCATCCTCTGGAACAAGGGTCAGAATCGAACTATCTGTTGAAGAACTCTCTCTTACTTTCAAGGTCTTAGTGTTGACTTTAGCTATCTTATTACCAACTCTTTCAGCTAGTTCCTCTGCTTCTGAACCAACAACAACAAATTCTTTCTTAACATATCCGGTTACTGTACCGGACTTAATCTCATACCATTCACCATCTTCGCCAATAATCTCTGCTGCTGACTCATTATAGAGTTTACCCAGCACCTGGCCATCCTCACCTGCCTTGTCTCTGATATTCACATAGTTGTCTACCTGAGCAATGACAATATCTTTATATTCAGACTTAACGCTTGGTACCAGATTCCCAATTACTTCCACATCTGACTCTGGACTGTCTGCATAATATTCATCCAAGAGCTGTGAAACACCTGCTCCAGGCAAATGCACAGCAGATACGTTCGTTGTCAGACTGCCAGCTCCAGCAGTCGGCAGCTTATTGCTTCCTGCAGCCTGGGGAATAATTACGGAACCTGTAATTACACAAACACCTGCTAAACTACATGTCAAAGCTCTCACTGCTTTTTTCATGATTTCCTCCTATTAGTATATTAATTATGTACAAAAAACAAAATATCTTCTAAATATTTTTTGTACTTATTACAAAATTGTTACAACGTCTAAAAAAATTATAACAAACCAGCTTTTATTTGTCAAGTATCTGCAGAAAATCTTCCTGGAAAGATGTAATGGCATTGGCTCCGTCAGCCGCGGCCGTAATAATCTGACGCAGCTGCTTTGTCCGAATATCGCCCGCTGCATAGATTCCCCTCCTGCTAGTCCTGCAGTCCTCTCCTGCAATAAAATATCCAGCAGAATCCATTTCTGCTAACTGTCTAAATGCCTGACTTTCTGGCTGGATTCCCACTGCAATAAAGACACCTTGTACAGACAGTTTTTTCTTCTCTCCAGTCTTAACATTGGCAATATGCAGCTCTTCAACTAAATCTTCCCCTGCTATTTTCTCGACAATAGTATCCCAGAGTATTTCCACATTTTCAAGAGAAAGCAGTCTTTCCTGCAGTACCTGCGCGCCTCGAAACTGGTCTCTTCTGTGTATTACAAATACTTTCTTACATATCCTGGAAAGAAAAATTGCATCCTCTAAAGCCACATCACCGCCTCCAATTACTGCCGCTATCTTATCACGGAAAAATGCTCCGTCACAAGTCGCACAATAAGAAACCCCATGCCCGGTCAGTTCCTTCTCACCTTCCACATCCAGCAACCGGTGTGCCGCCCCTGCTGCAATCAATACCCCATAGGCAGAGTATTCCTGCTGATTAGTTTTTACAACATATCCGCTGGAGCTTTCTGTAATTTCACATACATCTCCCTCTTCAAATACGGCGCCCGCTTGCTGTGCATGTTCTTTTAATTTTGTACCAAGCTCAAATCCATCAATTCCCGGAAGTCCCGGATAATTGTCTACCTCGTAAGTATTGAGAACCTGACCGCCTCCCATGGGTTTTTGTTCAATTACCAGCCCCTTCAGCCGCGCTCTGGATGCATAAATAGCTGCTGTCAATCCTGCCGGTCCTGCCCCAATAATAATGATATCGTAGTTCATATTTTCATTCCTGTCCTTTCTTTTTCTGTTTTCGTTCATTTCATTACCTTATATTCTTCTATTCTATTAAATAATTTTGACACTTTTCATTATTTCATGTATAATAAATATAACCAATAAACCGTTCAACAAAGAGCATCATAATTACATAATGAAAATAATATTTTACAGTCACCTAACTACTTAATCGAAATAGGTAATTGCGAAAGTCTGAATCAAAGCGACGATTTTATACAAAACATACAAAAACGCCGCTCAAAAACGTTTTAAATTCGCTCTGTTTTTGTATGTTTTGCCTAAAATCTGGTTATGAATACTGAGTTTCGCAAATGCCTATTAATCAAAAGATAGAAAGGAAAATATCCATGTCTACCTCACTGCACAACAAACCTGTATTAGTGACTGGTTCCTCCCGTGGAATAGGCCGCGCAATTGCCGTTCAATTTGCAAAAAATGGTTACCCGGTTATTATTACTGCCAAAAAGTCACAGGAAAAACTAAGGGAACTTTCGCATTATATTGAACATCATTATCATGTTCAGTGTATGACCTTTTTAGGAGATCTTGGATGTTTCGAAACGGTCCAGAATCTCTTTGATCAGATTGAGCACACATTCGGCGGACTGGAAATTCTAATTAACAATGCAGGAATTTCCCATATTGGTCTTCTATCTCATATGGATGTTGCCAAATGGGACGAATTGCTGCGGATAAATGTCTCCTCTTATTTTTATTGCTGCAAGTTGGCCATTCCTTATATGCTTTCTCAAAAATCCGGCAAAATTATCAATATTTCTTCTGTCTGGGGAAATGCAGGTGCTTCCTGCGAAGCTGCTTATTCAGCTTCTAAAGGCGCTGTAAATGCGCTGACCAAAGCTTTGGGAAAAGAGCTTGCGCCCAGCAACATTCAGGTAAATGCTGTTGCCTGCGGCGTTATTGATACGGATATGAACCAGTTTTTGGATGACGATGAACGTCGTTTTCTTATGGAAGATATTCCTACTGGCCGTTTTGCCGATCCAGATGAGGTTGCTGAATTTGTACTGCAGTTAGCCCATGCTAACAGTTATCTAACCGGTCAGGTCATTACCTTTGACGGCGGATGGATCTAATCCATCTGCCGTTTTACCTTTTTCTCTTCTCGATTGCGGATACGAAGCTCTTTAAAAAATTTCTGCAGCATTTCTGTACATGCTTCTTCCAGAATCCCTTGCTCAAATTCTACTTGATGATTAAAACGGGGTTCATTCAGCAGATTACAAACCGAACCGGCGCATCCGGCTTTAGGATTCATGCTTCCAACCACTACTCTGGGAATCCGGGCCTGTACAATAGCCCCTGCACACATGGGGCAGGGTTCTAAAGTAATATACATCTGACACCCTTCTAAACGCCAGTCTCCGATCTTTTTACAAGCTTTTTTCATTGCTGTAATTTCAGCATGGGCCAGAGTTGTCTTATCTGTATTGCGGCGGTTATAGCCCCTTCCAATGATCTTACCTTCATATTCGATTACACAGCCTATGGGAACCTCTCCCAGGTCATACGCTTTTTGGGCCTGCTTTAAGGCTTCTTTCATATATTTTTCATCTTTCAGCATTTTGTCTTGTCACCTGCCTGTCTTTCCGTTATACTTATAATGGTAGGTAATTACTCCGTGGGTCCCTCCTCATGTCGTTTGGACACCAGGACTCCTCCCACTCCGTGGGCCCCTCCTCATGTCGTATTATATCATACTTTCGTAAATGGAGAAAGACTATGTACACACATTATGAAACAAATCGATTAATTCTGGAAATATGCCCTCCTAAGTGGTGTTATGAAGTACTGCGGTTTTATCAGGATAACCGTCATATCTTTGAACCCTATGATCCAGCCTATCCAGAACGTTATTATACCGCGGAATATCAGTATACCACTCTGCAGTATGAATGGAAAACTTTTCAAGAGGAAAAAAATATCCGTTTCTATTTGTTTGAAAAAAAACAGCCTGGCCGGATTATTGGTACTATATCTTTTGGCAATATTATTCGTGGCTTTTTGAACAGTGCGGTTATTGGCTATAAATTAGATCACCGCTGCCAGCATCGGGGATATGCCTTTGAAGCTTTGCAAAAAGGCATTGAAATCATGTTTTATGAAATGAAGCTCCACCGGATTACTGCATATATTATACCGGATAATATTCCTTCCATTAAACTGATTCAACGCCTTTATTTTACATATGAAGGTACTGCCAGAGAATACGCCCTGATCCATGGAAAATGGATGGACCATTGTCAATATTCCTTAATTAATCATTTATAGATTCTTCCGCACCAATAACCGAATCTTCCGTTGGTCCTGCCATTTTCCATAGCTGGTATAAAAGTTCGAAATCCAAACATAGATGCAACATTTTCTTCCATTGGACAATATACACCTGGAACACCTAACAGAACTCCTTCCCTGCCATGACCTAGTATTAAATACCGGTAGTTGTAGTATCCATGCAGCAGGAAACTATTTCTGCCTAAATGCCATAGTCTCTGCGGCAGATATTTCAAGTCTTTGGGTTCAATGCGATAATATTCTCCCTCCTTTGTCCCCTCAAAAGGCATAACGGCAGGGCAATTTTTACGGATACTTTCCCAATCAGCCAGCTCCTGATATTCCTGTATATGAATTTCCCCCTCTGTCCGTTCATCCTGTAATGCTGCATCTGGGCCTTCTGCTGCCGATTGTCCGCTTTTGATTTCCTTTGTTTCTGCCTGCTCTATCTTTTGTTCTACTAGTGGAATTTCGTTTTCTTCTTTTTGCTCTTCTACGGTATCCCTTGTTTCCTCTGTTTTTTTTGCTGTCTCCTCTTGAGAATTTTTCTCTGCTGCTTCAGGCATTTCCTTAAATGTTGTGATGTCTATTTCACCATCGTCCCATACTGTCCCAAACCAGCTGTGATCAGAACCTGACATAATCATTCCCGACAGATCATCAATACTGACCGGACTGGCCGGCTCTTGTTCTCTCATACCAAGTGATTGGGAAGGCATTTGAATTCGAATATCTACATTTCCATTTTTCACTTTTCCCACACCCAGCAATACCCCTTCTAAGGCAGTATCTTTTCGTACGAATCCATAAATTCGGTAATCAATATCACGCCTTTGCGGCAGATACATATGTACTACGAACCTTGCCATATTCTGCCGGACTTCCACACGTACGAATCCGCAATTCTGCTGCTTGACATTATCCTGATAACCATATACATAAGATACAAATCTTTGAAATTCCATGATTTCCCCCTTTGTTGTACAATCCTGCTCTTTCATGCGCTTTTTGTACTAAAAAAGGAACCCGTTCACATAGACGGATTCCTTTTCTATCCATGAACGTTCTGTTTAACTATATGCCCTCGATATTAAAAACAGAACTTATTCTTTTTTCTCTTGTTCATTATCAATTTGTTCCTCACCGATAATTGCGCTCTCCTCTTCCAATAGTCCTGGCAGGTCATCCTCTCCCTCGTTTTCTGGATTATCATTGCCATCTCCGTCATTATATACATCTACTTCATTAGCACTGGCATAGAGAATCTCATTGGAGGTCTGCAGAACAAGCTTTCCTTTATAACTTTGCTTAACTACAATCTTTATATCCTCAATCTGTTTAGGCAGATGAAGCCGCAGGGTATTGACGTCCACAAATTCGGGAATCAGCTTTTCTTCATTGATAAAGACGGCACTGTAATTAGTAAAATAATTCCCTTTTATAATCAGATAATCGGTATCCGACTGATCCCTGTATGCGCTTGTAACCTCTACATTATCCACACCATATTTGAGCTTAGTCGGCTCATATACATTGACACCGCCCGTAGCTGTCTTATCACCATACAGCATATCATAACTAAGAATTTCAAGCTCCTTCAAATATTGATCTGTACCTCGTTTTTCCCAATTCGCCTGATGATAGGCATTGATAATTCCATCTGTAACATGAATCGAATTCAGCACTTTGGCAGAAAGCTGATACGCATCTATATCTTCTTTCCGTACTTCCAAGCCTATATTATTCCATACAAAATATTGTGTCTGGAACATATCGCCTCTGGTAAGCTGCTCTTCTGTAATTCCCAGATTAGGAAGATGATCTCCATATACAACCAGAACCGTATCCTCTCCAAACTCAGTCAGCGCATCCGTTAACTCCTTCAAAAACTGATCCATTTCATGTATTTGATTTACATAATATTCTATTTTATTTTTTTCTGCCTCATCGGTTATACCATTGGTAATTGTAATCTCCGGTTTTTCTATCGGCGCAGTTTCCGGGTAATCTCCATGTCCCTGTACGGATATGGTATAGATATAGTCCTTTCCCTCTGTTGATTTCAGAGCTTTCATAATTTCTCCAGTCAAAACCTTATCTTTGGCCCACCCGTTCTGTGTATACTCTTCAATATTCATCAGCTCAATAGTTGTAAATACATCATATCCAAAACGGCGAAATACCGAATTCCTGCCATAGAATGTAGCCCGGTTATTATGAATTGCCTGTGTAGTATAGCCATGGTTCTTCAGATTGTATCCGGTTGTTTCACAGGACTTATCAGTCAGCACTGTCTTATATGGATATTCACCTGGTCCGAAGAAATCCAAGTTCATTCCTGTCATAACCTCGAATTCCGTATTTGCTGTTCCAGCTCCAACCGAAGGAACACTCAGATAACCTGACGAAAATTCTTCCATATATTTGCGGAATGTAGGAATGGGATCTTCTGAAAGTTCCAATTGATCCAAAGCCGTAATATCAAAGAACGATTCTAATTGTAGGAACAATACATTAGGAAGGCTGGCATCATCTACCGGCACTACCGCCTCCGCACTAACCGGTGTAGGGGTGCTTGTTGGCTCTGTATCTAACGCCGTATCCGTAACTCCAGTCAGTTTCTGCTTCGTATGGGTCTGAATCTCCTTTACCTTAGCCTCTGAATAATCGTTCGGCTTGCCAATACCTGTCTTAAAGCTGCTTACAAAACAATATACAAAACCATACTCCTGATAATTTACGGACAGATTAGGAAGCTTACTTGCTACTACTCCTGTCTTTAATCCCATAAATGTAGCTAAAAACACAAGAACAAACGTTCCCGCAATTAATATCATAGAAGAAAATCGGTTGATTTTATTTAATTTAGGAGTTTTCAGCCACACAAATACAACTGCTGCCACAGCTAATAGAATGACTGCCATAACAATGACAAAAACGGTGCGTGTTACATAACTTTTCATCACGCCGACAGCTGCGTCAATCAGCTTTAACTCTACTGCTGAAAAAGGCGTCACCCGGTAAGAAAGAATAACAAAATTCGCAATTCCAAAGCCAATCCATACTCCTGAAAGAATTGTCATAGCAAAATAACGTCTTTTAAATAAAAGAGCAAACGACAGCAATACCATAACAATACAGGAATTATACAGGAAAATAATCGGATCATTCAATACTTTCAGTGGATGTGTAAAAATCCCCATAAAACCGGCAAATGCCTCGCTTCCATTTGATGAAACCTTGCTGAAATCAGGCAAAAGCTTCATCAAAGCTCCCAAAATTCCATCATATTTAATTAAAGCCAGAGTCTCAACTACAAAGTTTACACACAAAGCACATACAATTAATAATAATATATCTTTTTTATGAATATCCTTAAAACAGTTTCTGGCATCTCTTTTTATACGTTGTTTGAAACTCTCTTTATTTGTTTCCGTCACTACTTCCGCATTTGAAGATTGCTCTTTCATACTACCACCCTTTCCCAAATATCTGTAAAATTCAACCAGCATATATCATGTATCATTACCCAAAGAACAGCCTCTCATGCACAATCCGCAAAGAGCGCGTTCCCTTTTAACCATCTATAAGAATAGCACAAGATAAAATATTGTCAATAGAAGATTCTTTAAGATTTCCTTAAGAGTTTCCCAAGAATTATGCGATAAATACACGGGTCTATTAGCTTTGTTACAAATTTATTGCCAACTGATACTATTTTATTCCATGTAACATCAACCGATTAGATTCATTTTGACCTCATCGGTATCCATGGTCCATGAACGTCTTTCATCACCTGCATCTGCTAACTCACCATCATATCTCTTAGTGTGACAGAATCTATTAATCTTGAACCCTCCTTGCAAGGGAGATGTAGATAGCGAAATGATTTTCATAGAAAGGTCAGCAGTGGAAGAGAAAAATATTTACTTCTTCCTATTGACTTTCCGACATCTGTGTCGTATAATGTTTTCAGACACATGTGTCGGAAAGCGAGGCTGCCTATGAATAAAAGAGGCCAGGAAACAAGGAAACATATAAAAAAATGTGCATGTTCTTTATTTGCAGAAAAAGGGTTTAAACAAGTGACAATGAAAGATATCTGCGAAGCAGCACAGTTAAGCAGAGGTGGGTTGTATTGCCATTATGAAAGCACCCGTCAAATCTTTCAGGAGATTATGGATGATATGACAAATGATCAGGATCATGAGATTGATTCAAGAATTGAACAAAATCATTCAGCTGTAACTATTTTAAATGATATTTTAAACAAATACGAGAAGGAAATGCTGGACAGTCAAGCTTCATTAAGTATAGCCATCTATGAGTATTTTAGCATTCGTGATATTGCAGAGCAAAAGAACCGGTTATATGAACAATATTTACTTTCAGCTGCTACATGGAAAAAGCTCATACAATATGGAATAGACCGACAGGAATTTCATGAAGTGGATTGTTCCGCCGTATTTGATTTAATTGTATTTTCGTATCAAGGGGTAAGGATGTACAGTAAACTTATGCCTATGGATCAGCAAATACCTTGCAGAATCATAAAAGAAATCAAAAACATATTATTAAAAAGCAGCAATAACGACGAAATTATTTAACAGCTAAACGAGAATATAAACGCATTGCTGATTCCATGCAATACAATCAATCAGATGGTGAAAAACTGTGAAATTAAAAGTTGTTAGCAGCGGCGGCATGTCAATTATACCAAGTTCATTTTGTAAATGCAAAATATGCGAAGAAGCCAGACAAAAAGGCGGCAGGTATGAACGGTTCGGACCAAGCCTCTATATTGAAGATATCAAACTATTGACCGACACACCAGAAGATATCGCGGTAGCCTGCAACAGACAAAGAATATCGGACGAAAAACACCTTTCTATTTCCCATAGTGCCCCCGATCATGTTAGGGGTATAAGGATTGTTGAAAAAATAGGCTGTGATTTCATCAAAGAAACAAGTTCACCGATTGGCTTTTATGCACTTCCAGAGGTTATTGATGATCTAAACCATAGGATCCACGACTGCTTTCACTATTATGATGACGTTCTTCATTGCTATTATAGAATCAAGCAAATAATCGTTACACATATTGATGAAATATGGAGAAAATCCTATGGCTATTATAGCCAATAGGCAATTGCCAAAGTTGTATTCAAGGCGACGAGTTTGAACAATATATACAAAAATTCCGCTCAAAGACGTTTTTAATTCGCTCCATTTTTGTATATATTGCCCAAACTCTGACATTGAAATAAGGGTTTCGCAAATGCCTATATTATAGCCAATTAGAAAAGGAACTCGATCATATATTATTTGCCTATGACGGCATGGAAATTATAGTCTGAAATGTTAAATATTGTATAACAGCTTAGATCTTATGCCTGTTTCAAAAGAAACACCCGAAAGAATGCTCGAACAAATAAAATATCCTTTGTTGCACAAAACATCAATATTTTAGGCATTTGCGAAACTCAGTATTCATAACCAGATTTTAGGCAAAACATACAAAAATAGAGCGAATTTAAAACGTTTTTGAGCGGCGTTTTTGTATGTTTTGTCTAAAATCGTCGCTTTGATTCTGACTTTCGCAATTACCTAATCAATATTTATAAATAAGGAGAACTGAATGATGGTATGTGAAAAAATACGACTGGTAAAGCCGACATTCGAATTGAAACATGCAGCACTTGAATACCGGCAGGAACATTTTGATTTCGGAGAACAAGTAATCAATGGGAGTGAATTGTTTGATAAAATTGCTTCTTATGAGGAATGGCTTGAGAAAGTCATTGCCAATGCAAGTACGGATACTGTCGACCCTAATTGGGTTTTAACCGATACTTTTTTTGCAGTGAGAGAATCGGATCATAAAATAGTCGGCATTGCTGATTTGAGGTATGAGTTAAATGAGTTTCTAAAAGATTTTGGCAATTGTGGATATAGTATTAGGCCATCGGAACGAAGAAAAGGATACGCGGCTGAACTATTAAGACAATTATGTGCTGTTGCAAAAGAACATGGTCTGAAACAATTGCAGTTATCAGTTGAGAAAGACAATACTGCTTCAATCAAAACAATCGAGAAAAATGGTGGAACTTATGGTAGAAGCTTTACCTTTGAAAATGAAGAAGCATATGTATATTTCATCAATCTTTAAGGAAAACAGCTATTTCTCATAAAAAACAACAGTTTTTCAGGATTCCATCCTTCTAACTATTGACAAGCATTTTTTAATCTGCTAACCTATTTAAATAGGTAAAAAATGGACAATCCATAGATTATTCCGGCGCCAAAATGCCAAAATAATCATAGAATGAAATAAAGGAGACGAGCAGCTATGGAGAAAAAAAAGTTTTATATGACCACCGCAATTGCTTATACTTCCGGCAAGCCGCACATCGGCAATACCTATGAAATTGTGCTGGCAGACAGTATTGCGCGTTTTAAAAGACAGCAGGGCTATGAGGTATTCTTCCAGACCGGAACAGACGAACATGGCCAAAAAATAGAATTAAAGGCAGAAGAACTAGGAATCACCCCCAGAGAATTTGTGGATAGAACAGCCGGTACCATCCGCAGTATCTGGGATCTCATGAACACTTCTTATGACAAATTTATCCGCACTACTGATGATTATCACGAAAAGCAAGTACAGAAAATTTTTAAAAAACTCTATGAAAAAGGAGATATTTATAAAGGACATTATGAAGGTATGTATTGTACCCCCTGTGAGTCCTTTTTCACTCCTTCCCAGCTAGTGGACGGAAAATGTCCAGATTGCGGCAGAGAATGTCAACCTGCCAAAGAAGAAGCATATTTCCTAAAGCTTAGCAACTATGCGGACCGGCTGATTCAGCATATTGAAACTCATCCGGAATTCATTCAGCCTGAATCCCGAAAAAATGAAATGATGAATAATTTCCTCCTTCCTGGACTGCAGGATTTGTGTGTTTCCCGTTCCTCTTTCAAATGGGGAATCCCGGTAGACTTTGATGAGAAGCATGTTGTCTATGTATGGCTCGATGCCCTTACCAACTATATTACAGGTATTGGCTATGACCTGGACGGCTCCTCTGAACAATTTGAGAAGTTCTGGCCAGCTGACCTGCACCTAATTGGAAAAGATATTCTGCGCTTTCATACCATTTACTGGCCTATTATGCTGATGGCTCTGGATCTACCGCTTCCCAAACAAGTGTTTGGCCATCCATGGCTGCTGCAGGGTGACGGCAAAATGAGTAAGTCCAAGGGAAATGTATTATACGCAGACCAGCTGGTAGATGTCTTTGGGGTCGATGCAGTCCGCTATTTTGTCCTTCATGAGATGCCATTTGAAAATGACGGTGTTATTTCCTGGGAACTTATGGTAGAACGTATGAATTCAGAATTAGCCAATACGTTAGGCAATCTGGTGAACCGTACGATTTCTATGTCCAATAAATATTTTGGCGGTATTGTCAACAATACCAATGCCACAGAAGCAGTGGATGACGATCTAAAGGCCACTGCCCTGTCCGTATTGCAAAAAGTTTCGGATAAAATGGAGCAGCTGCGGGTCGCAGATGCCATTACCGAGATCTTCCATCTGTTTAAACGTTGTAACAAATACATTGATGAAACCATGCCATGGGTACTTGCCAAAGATGAAAACAAGAAAGACCGGCTTGCGGTAGTATTATATAACCTAATTGAAAGCATCTGCATAGGTACTACTCTGTTGGAGCCTTTTATGCCGGAAACCTCTGAGAAAATTTTAAGCCAGCTGAATGCTCCCAAACGAAGTTTCGATGATTTATCTAGTTACGGCTTATATCCGTCCGGCACAAAAGTGACCGACACCCCTGAAATTCTCTTTGCCCGCATGGAAGTAGAAGAGGTTCTGAAAAAAGCAGAAGAACTAAATCAGGAAGAATCTTCAGCTACCGGCACAGAAGCACCGGTTATTGACCTAGAACCCAAGGCCGAAATAACCTATGATGATTTTATGAAAATGCAGTTCCAAGTAGGAGAAATTATTGCCTGCGAAGAAGTAAAGAAATCCAAAAAACTGCTTTGCTCCCAGGTTCGTATCGGAAGCCAGGTAAAACAGATTGTATCTGGAATCAAAGCGCACTATACCCCGGAACAGATGGTTGGTAAAAAGGTCATGGTGCTTGTGAATCTGAAACCAGCCAAGCTGGCAGGTGTCCTATCGGAAGGTATGCTTTTATGTGCAGAAGATGAAAATGGGAATCTGGCTCTGGTGATCCCGGAAAAAGATATGCCGGCAGGTGCAGAGATTTGCTGACCCCTATCTTCGAAAGCCATGCCCATTATGATGACGAGGCATTTGAGAAAGACAGAGAGACTCTGTTAAGTACTATGAACGAAAATCGTATTGGCACCATCATAAATGCTGGTGCCAGTATTCCCTCTACGCAAAAGGGCGTGGACCTGGCTCACCAATACCCCTTCCTCTATGCCGCTGTAGGAATCCATCCCAGCGAAACAAAAGAATTAACTGATAGGGATATGGAGTGGTTAAAGCAGCTGGCTGCTGACCCTAAAGTTGCTGCTATTGGAGAAATCGGACTGGATTACCACTGGAACGAACCAGCCCCCAATATTCAGCAACACTGGTTCTGTCGTCAGCTGGCCCTTGCCCGCGAAACCAAACTTCCTGTTATCATCCATAGCCGCGAAGCTGCCAAAGATACCTTAGAGCTTATGCATACCGAACACGCGGAGACTCTTACTGGCGTTATTCACTGCTATTCCTATTCCAAAGAAACTGCCCGTGATTACTTAAATATGGGTTATTACTTTGGTATCGGCGGAGTCATCACATTTTCCAATGCGAAAAAGTTAAAGGAAGTGGTGCAGTATATTCCCCTTGAACAGATTCTGCTGGAAACAGACAGTCCCTACCTAGCTCCGGTACCTTATCGAGGCCAGAGAAACTGTTCCTTATATCTTCCTATCATTGCGCAGGCAATTGCAGACTTAAAAAAGATAGATGTGGAAGAAGTCATTACCGTTACAACCCGAAATGCCCAGCAGCTGTTTACAAAATGCAAGGCCGATATGTGCCGGAACGGAGGAACCCTTGGCTGATTTAGGACATCCCCAGAATACCATTGCCATTCTTCAGAAATATCACTTTGTCTTTCAGAAAAAATACGGACAAAATTTTTTAATCGATACCCATGTACTGGACAAAATCATCCGTGCCGCTTCAATCACAGATAGTGACTGCGTTCTGGAAATCGGGCCGGGTATCGGCACCATGACACAATATCTAGCCGAGCATGCCCGCCAGGTAATTGCTGTCGAAATTGACAAACATTTAATACCCATATTAGAAGAAACCCTGTCTGCCTATTCCAATATTACATTACTGAATGCAGACATTTTAAAACTGGATATTCAGAATCTAATTGATACTTATAATAAGGGCCAGCCTATTAAAGTAGTAGCCAATCTCCCTTATTATATTACAACCCCCATTATTATGGGATTATTTGAAAGCCATGTACCACTGGACAGCATTACGGTAATGGTTCAAAAGGAAGTAGCTGACCGTATGCAGGCGAAACCAGGTTCCAAAGATTATGGCGCCTTATCCTTAGCGGTACAATATTATGCACAGCCTTATATTGCAGCCAACGTCCCGCCAAACTGCTTTATGCCCAGGCCAAACGTAGGTTCTGCTGTCATTCGGCTGACCAGACATCCTTCTTTGCCAGTAGCTGTACAGGATGAAAAACTGTTATTTCAGCTGATTCGCGCTTCCTTCAACCAACGCCGCAAGACTCTGGTCAACGGCCTATACAATGCTCCAGATTTATCCTTCAGCAAAGAAGAGATCACCAACGCATTAAGCAAGGCCGGCTTATCCTCCACCATCCGTGGAGAGGCCTTAAATCTGGAACAATTTGCTTTACTGGCCGATATTTTAAAACATAACGATTAGCAGCTAATGGGTTCCCATGATTTCATGGGAATCCTTTTGGTGTTTTTCCAGATCATACAAAAATACATCTCCATATTCTAAGGTAAATTCCGACTTGTCCTTACGAAGCCTGGGATTAGTAAATCCTTCTATTTTCCACATATTAGCAAACCCATCTTTGGCATTTTCTTCATTGATATAACTTAGATGCTTCTCCCCTGCTTTCACCGTATAGATATCAAACTGTACCAGCAAATACCCCTTACGAATAAAGATCTCATCCGTCTCTTCTATACTGCCATTCGTCCTCACATACTCTTCTATATCTGTTCCGGCAGGCACTGCAAATATATCATCTGGTACCACAAACCTTCCGCTCCACTCCTGCACGCTGTTTACTGCTGTCAAGGAATCCTTTACATTTTGTTCACAGCTTCCAGTATTGCTTCTTTGGTTCTTACCCATATTCTGAATCCCGCTTTCCTCACTCTCCTTGATAGATTTCCATTCTGTCACCCCATCCTGTTCATAAAAATGATACAGATCTACCTTCCGCCGGTTCCCTCCATCTCGGTCCGTTACATAAAACTCCGGTTCCACCAATACGCCATCTTCCTCCGCATAATCCCCTATGCTCTCGATCACATAAGAAAATGCACTTCCAAGCGGCTCTCCCTCATATTCCTCATCCAGTGGATTACCGCCCGCTAAAATAGGAAACACTGCTAACGGGTTTCTTCTAACCAGCTCTCCATTTAAATTATGTAAACCAATGGTGTATTTATGGCCAATCCAATCTCCCTGTTGGTTCCAGAACACAGGCTTCCAGCTTTCCCTTTCAATATCTGTAATTCGCATTCCGTACAGCCTGCCGCATACCGTTACCGGAATCTCTTCAAAAGCACCATAATTTTCCAGCATATAATTGCCGTTTTCTTCTATCTTCCCCTCATGTTCTGAATCACTATTATAAGCCAGACTCCGCACCAGAACGGTATAATCCCCTTCTGGGACACCCGTCGGCAGATAAAAGCACATCCCGGCTCCATTGCCTTCCCAGATCTTCTCTTCGTAATCCAGCCAGGTCTCCGGTTCATAATAAGTTCCTTCATAATACACCGGAAAAGGAAACTTCACCTGGTACTTCCCTACATACCGTTCATAATCCTGCACCCCATAACCAAGCTGATTCAAATGCTCTCCAAAGGCTGACATCTGCATATAGAAATTTCTTCCCAGAATCCAGGTTTTCCGTTCCTGATCCGGCTTCCATAATTGATTATAGATTCGTTCGTCAGTCACATAACCGCGGCAGACTACTGGTGTATGCAGCGTGACCGGATTCACTGGACCAAACTCCTTCACGATCGCTGACCCATCGCTGAACTTCACATATTCGATTTCTGCACGGCTTTCATATGCCCGTCCATTCTTCTTATTTACCGGAATCTTAAGTTTCTCCGCATAAATCTCGGTTTTTCCACTGTCAGAACCTAATTTGGGATTGGTACTGCATGCTTCGGCTTCATTGCCGTCTAAAAATACTTCCTGATCTACAGAAAAACTATCATTGCTTACCCGCCAGGGTTCCGTCAGCAAATCTGCCTCTGTCTGCCTGATTCCATAAGGAAAGTCCGGCCACCGCCCTTCTCCGATTAAGACTCCTCCGTAAATCAGATACTGTTTGGTCTCCTCATTTTTTATATGCTCTTCTTTTTGTTCTATCATGATCTGCGGATGATACAAATCCTCTATTCGTACATTCTCTTCATCAAAGGCATAATTATACACGATCATCCCTTTCAGCGTATAAACCTCTATCGCGTCAATACACCAGTAAGAATACGGACGGTCCACATAATAAGTCTCCGGCACATCCCACCAGGCAGTCTGTAAAGTTCCGCTGCTGTCCGTCCACTGACACTCATAATGAGAGACCATCGTCACCTTCCTGGTCTTCGTTCCATAATAATTCGCATACTTCACCTGATAGCCAAATGAATTTTGCTTTCCCTCAATATATAGTTCTTCCCCCGTAGGAACTCCCTTTGATACATCAAAGGTTTCATTCTGCCTGCTTCCTGCACCTATAGAAACATCACCCTCTACCAGGATACTGTCTCCATCCATATGAAATTTATCATACAGATAGTTGACATAATTGCGCCGTTTATAATATAGGCCCACCCGAATATCATTTAATCCATCCGTATCACTTTGAATTTGAATCGGCCATACATCTACCCATCCAGCCTCTGACCTACCATCCTCATAGAACTTCTCCACATATGCCGACACATAAATAAATCCATACCCGCTGTAATCCTCTGGCTGCACCGTCAGCTGCTCTCCTCTATCTAATTCCCCGCTCCGATCCCAGCCATAACGGTTCAGCGGCCATAATTCCAGCAGATCATCAAAGCATTCATAATAATGGATTTGGTATGTGCATTTCCTGTTTAACAACGCAGCATTTCCACCAAAATACACCCGCTTGTCAAAATGGCTTCTCAATACATCCGGGTTTGTCCAATTTTCCGCTCCAGCAATCCCTTCAAACGTATAATATACCTGTCCCCAGGATGCATCCCCCTGGTTTACCAAGCCTCCCTGGGCTGTACCAGAATGGCAGACTACCATAACCGCATCCAGGTAAACCGTTCCCCCATTCAGATATAATTCCCACTGCCATTCCGGCGAAACTGCCCCGATCCGGTTAAATATCATTTCTGCATCGCACCAAAAATAGCAGTACTGATATCCTGCATTGTCTGGGTCCGGCTGCGGTGCTCCGTTATCCTCCAGCATAACGACCACACTATCATTTCCTTCCGCCCCAATCGGCATATCATACCGTTTAATGGTCCATCCTACCGTCTTATAGGTTCTGCTGCTTGTCGCTATCCGGTCATGCGTTGTCATCATCAGATTGCCTTGCTCATCAAATGCCAGCTGTTCCCCTGCTCTGGTTTCAACGCTGCAAAACAAACAGCACAAAAAGCACAGAACCCATCCGACAGCGATCCGGCAAATCACTCCGGCTCCTTCACTCTTCTTTCGCTCTTTGCTTCTGTTCTGTACCTGATTTCTACTTTCTTTGTAACCTTCGTTCTCTTTGTTCTTTTTTTCAATCACTGCTTTCTCTCCTTTGAAAGCAGCTCTCTCCCATTACCAGATGAAGCAACGTAATATTTCTCAAAGTTCCGAATAGAATAAACTAAAGAATTGTCTATCCTCCGCATATCCGAAACCATATAACGCAACTTGGCCTGCTTCATCCTGCACGATTCCTATTTTGGACATAGTATAGCATGAATCGAGTGTGTTTACAAGACCGTTGACAATAATATTTGTGAACATTTGTTCACAGTAAGGAGAATTATGCATTATAAAAGTAAAAAACTTCTATGGACAATGATACTGCTGATAATGAGCCTGTTTCTATTCACAGGCTGTCAGAAGAACAAAGCCGATCTGGTTCCAGACAAACAAATCCAGACGGATTTGGATTCAGAAAATGCACATTCCCAGTTTCTGGCATATACCAATCAGCTGTTTATGAAGGAAGTCACCTCTGACAGCATTACCCTTCATTATACCGTAGCTTCCCCGGAAGCACTTTCCATTCCAGAACAGACTCCTACCCTGGGACATATTAGCGAACAGTCCCGTCTGGACTCGATTGCCCAGGTCAGCGATTATCTAAAAGAATTGAAAAACATTTCTTATGATGCACTTCCCAAAGAAGACCAGATTACATATGACATTATAAAATGGCAGTTTGAAACAATTGAGTCCTCCAAAGACTTCAGTTATTTTCAGGAATCCATCAGCCCGGTTATCGGCATCCAGGCCCAGCTTCCCATTCTTTTAGCTGAATATGAATTCCGCTGTTCCAAAGATATCGAAGACTATCTGCTGCTGCTTCGGGAACTTCCCCAATATTATGACGAACAGCTGGCCTATGAGAAAGAAAAAGCAGCAGCCGGCCTTTTTATGGCTGATTTTACGGTAGATACAATAGAACAGCAATGCAACGATTTTCTGTGTGATGTAGAAAGCCATTACCTGACGACTACCTTCAATCAAAAGATTGACAGCCTTTCCTGGCTTTCTGATGAACAGAAAGATCAATTTCGACAAATCAGCCTGAATACATTGACCGAATATGTATACCCAGCTTATAAAAAGCTTTCAGAAGGTCTGACAGCCCTCAAAGATACCAATACCAACAAGGAAGGCCTGTGCCATTTCCCAAATGGAAAAGAATACTATGCATTTCTGGTAAAAAGGTCTACCGGTTCCGAAAGCACTCCTGAGGAATTAATTAAACGAACCCAAAAACAGATTCAAAAGGATCTCCAGGCTATGTCTGTTGTGATTGACCAAAAACCGGAGGTACTGGAGAATCTCCAGGATCTTTCCGTCAGCTTCTCAAAGCCAGAAGAAATACTGACACATTTACAAGAAAGTATGAAAGATGATTTCCCCACACCGCCCGCTGTCAATTATACGGTTAAATATGTGGACCCTTCCCTAGAGGAACACCTAAGCCCCGCCTTTTATCTAACACCGCCGATTGACCGCATCAGCCAGAATGTCATCTATATTAACAGCCCCTCCTTCCGGGACAATATTCAGCTCTTTACCACTCTGGCTCATGAAGGTTATCCGGGACATCTGTACCAAAACGTATTCTCTCAGAGCACCAATCCAGATAAAATCCGTTCCCTTTTTTCCTTTCCGGGCTATGCAGAAGGATACGCCACTTATGCAGAGATGTACTCCTATAACTATTTGGGCCTGGGCCAGGAAGTCAGCAGCCTGCTTCAACTCAGCAGCTCTGTAACGCTGGGACTATACGCCTCACTAGACTTGGGGATCCATAATCAGGGATGGTCTATCGAAGATGCCCGCAATTTCCTGCACAAATACGGAATTCAGGATGAAACAGCCATTACGCAGATGTATCAGGCCATTGTGGCAGAACCTGGTAATTATCTGAAATATTATGTGGGCTATCTGGAATTCCTTACACTCCGTGAAAAAGCAGAAAAACTCTGGGGAAATGATTACAGCGACAAAAAGTTTCACCAATATATTCTGCAGATGGGCGACGCCCCCTTCACAGTACTGGAAAAATATTTAAAATAATTATTTTGGCCATAAGAAGCATTCGCTGCCTCCTATGGCCAAATATCTGTTACTTTCTGCAATAACAGTTCCTTTTTATTCCAATCTGGTTCCTCCAGCACAAGCTCTAACAGCTGCTCCAGCACTCTTCCTATATCCTTTCCTTTTGGCACCCC
The DNA here is from genome assembly GCA_022791575.1 of Lachnospiraceae bacterium. Taxonomy (GTDB): domain Bacteria; phylum Bacillota; class Clostridia; order Lachnospirales; family Lachnospiraceae; genus JAAVZI01. Next base: position 40,753 of record JAAVZI010000009.1, on the reverse strand, counting down.
TGCTGCCATCAAATCATTGCCATTAACTGCCAGATCCCGGATGGAAAGACATTCCTCTCGTTCTTTGATCTCCTGATACCGATTGCCAATCTGTTCTAGTTCCTGCAGCTTCTCCTGCTGCAGGTAAGTACTCTGTGCCAGAACATCTGCCCGCATCACACGCAGTACATCCAGAAAAATGTCTTCCCCAACCTTATAGATTCCCCTACGTACGCCTTTCATATCTGATTGGAACCGATAGTCATGCCAGCGGATCAGACGTATAACCTTCTGCCTGGTATCATTATCGAACTTCAGCCGCCGCAAAATTGCATCTGCCATCTTCTCCCCTCGCTCCGCATGTTTGTAAAAATGGCTGATTCCTTCCTCATCTATACTTTCCGTATCCGGTTTCCCTACATCATGCAACAGCATCGCCAGCCGGAGCGCCTTATCATTTTCAATAAAGGTAAGTGCCTTTAACGTATGCATTCCCACTGTATAGATATGATGCGGATTGTGCTGTTCCACTCCCATCATGCGGTCAAATTCCGGCAGGATAATGTTAGTCACACCTAACTTCATAGCCAGTTCCAGAAAATCCGGATGCTCTGATGTCAACAGCTTTACCAGTTCCACCTGAATCCGCTCCGCACTGATGGCCCCCAAGGTGCCTGCCAGCTCCTTCATGGCCTCCTGAGTCTCTGTCTCAATTACAAAACCTAATTGGGCAGCAAAGCGAATACCTCTGAGAATTCTCAGGGCATCTTCTCTAAACCGCTCCTTAGCATCACCCACACAGCGGATTCTTCCAAGCTTTAAATCTTCCCTGCCCTGAAATACATCTACCAACCCCTGTTCCTCATTATAAGCCATTGCATTAATTGTAAAATCCCGGCGTTTGAGGTCTTCAATCAGGTCATTGGTAAATGCAACTTCCTTTGGGTGCCTGCTATCCTCATACTCCCCATCAATCCGGTATGTGGTGACTTCAAATGCCTCTTTTCCCATTAGTACTGTAACGGTCCCATGCTGGATTCCGGTATCAACTGTCCTAGGAAAAATTCTCTTTACCTGTTCAGGAAGAGCAGAGGTGGTAATATCCCAATCGCTGGGAGTCTTTCCTAAGATACTATCACGGATACAACCGCCTACTGCATAGGCACTGTATCCTTCCTTATATAATTGATGGATAATATCGGCAGCCTTCTCTGGCATCTGAATCTTCATACAACTCTCCTAATAAGCTTTTCCCCAGTAAACCATTGTCTTAGCAGGTTTTCCACAACAAACGCAGGTCTCTCCAATCTGTTCCTGTGCAAACGGCATACAGCGAGAGGTAGCTCCGGTTTCTTCCTTAATCTGGTCCTCGCAGTCCTGGGAACCGCACCACATAGCTTTGACAAAGCCCGGCTTCTCTTCCACAATCTTTTTAAACTCCTCATAATCCCTGGCGATATACGTATGTTTCTCGCGGTGTTCTCTGGCCCGTTCCAGCATTTCCTTCTGGATCGTCTCCAGTACCTCTGCCAGCTTCTCTTTTACCTGTTCTAACGGTGTGATTAGCTTCTCCCTCGTATCACGGCGTACAATTACACACTGGCCTTTTTCCAAGTCCTTAGGGCCAATTTCAATCCTTGTAGGAATTCCGCGCATCTCCTGCTCACTGAATTTCCAGCCCGGACTCTTTTCGGAATCGTCTACCTTTACACGGAACTCTGAGAGCTCTTTTTGAAGTTCTCCGGCTTTTTCCAGCACGCCCGGCTTCGCCTGCTGAATAGGAATAATCATCGTCTGCACCGGTGCGATTGCCGGCGGCAGCAGCAGACCGGAATCATCGCCATGTACCATAATAATTCCGCCAATCAGACGGGTAGACATTCCCCAGGAAGTCTGATGTACATATTCAAGCTGATTCTCCTTATTCGTATACTGAATCTCAAATGCCTTTGCAAATCCATCTCCGAAATTATGGCTGGTTCCAGACTGCAGTGCCTTACCGTCATGCATCAGCGCCTCAATCGTGTAGGTTGCCTCCGCTCCTGCAAATTTCTCCTTATCTGTTTTCCGCCCGCGGATCACCGGCATCGCCAGCACTTCCTCACAGAAATCCGCGTACAGATTCAGCATCTGCTCTGTCCGCTCCTGAGCCTCCTCTGCTGTTGCATGGGCCGTATGCCCCTCCTGCCACAAGAACTCACGGGAACGCAGGAATGGACGCGTAGTCTTCTCCCACCGAACTACGGAACACCACTGATTGTAGAGTTTGGGCAGATCCCTGTAGGATTCAATCTCATTTGCATAAAAATCACAAAACAGCGTCTCCGAGGTCGGGCGAACACACATTCTCTCTTGCAGTGGTTCCATTCCTCCATGAGTTACCCAAGCTACCTCTGGTGCAAAGCCCTCCACATGATCTTTCTCCTTCTGCAGCAGACTCTCCGGTATAAACATCGGCATATATACATTTTCCACACCGGATTCCTTGAATCTTCTGTCCAGTTCCTTTTGAATATTCTCCCAGATGGCGTAACCGGCCGGCTTAATAATCATACAGCCTTTTACGCTGGAATAATCAATCAATTCCGCCTTTTTCACTACATCTGTATACCATTGTGCAAAATCTTCCTCCATAGAAGTAATTGCTTCTACCAGTTTCTTATTCGCTGCCATATTAATTCTCCTTTTTACTCTATAAACAAATTGAAAATACAATCTCCATTTTCCCAATCTTAATAATAAGCTTATTTTATCATTCCGTCAATATCCTCAATTGTAAAATTTTTTTGGACTCTTTTCATCTATTTTGTATAAAATACCATTTTTCAGACTATAATTAACTAAAACATATTACTCGGCACCAAGCCACTGTAACAAAACAACGCAGAAATGAAACAGAAAAGAGGGACCATATTGCACTTATTCTTTCAGAAAACCCCAAAACCTACTACCTATCAGAACATCGTATATGACCAGCTGCTGGAGGATATGGCGGCTACTAAGTACGCCCTGGACAATGCCTATTCCAATTTTGAAAATGTCGTAGACCCTGATTTGATTGACAGTTGGATTTTCGAAATGAATGCCATGCAGAAACGTTATAAATTCCTTCTGAACCGGGTAAAACAAATGGAGATGCCGTAACGCATCTCCATCTTTCTTTTATTCGTTCTTATGCCTTAAATCCACGGTTGCTTGTATCTTGGTACATTTCTGAAAGATCCGATGTCCGTCCGTAGGTCAATCCGGCATAGACTTTCTGCGTATTAGCCATGACCGGCGCGGATCGATCCGTCTTCGCAACCTCTTCAAATGCATTTCTTAAGTTTCTGATTACCTGATCCACTCCATCCAGAAGCTCCATTCTCCTTCTTGCCAGCGCATGAAGAATTCTCCTGTTAACAAAGAGATACAGCGGCAGCAGTTCATTGGCAATTCCATACTGGAAATCCAGAGCCCCTACCAGCTCCATCACCAGAGCCTGAGCCCGTTCCAGACTATGCCGCCATTCTTCCATATTCTCTGCGTTCCAGGCCTCCCGGCTATCCTGCAGCGATACTAGAATGATATCATAAATCGTCACAACCAGCTGGGTCCGGTTGCCTTGCGTCACTCTGGCGGTAAATTCCTGCATCTGTTCTTTTCTCATACATCTTTCTCCTAATTCAGCAGCTGCAGCACCATCTGCGGCACATCATTCGCCTGGCCGAGCACGGAGATACCCGCCTGCTGGATTACAGAAGCCGCTGTATATTCAGACATTTCCTCGGCCATATCCACATCCTCAATACGTGACATGGCAGACGTCATATTCTCCTCTGCGATATCCAGACTGGAAATCGTATGCTCCAGACGATTCTGATAGGCACCCAGAGAAGCCCGTGTCGAAGAAACCCTGCCAATCGCTTCATCCAGCGTAGTAATTGCTTCCCCTGAACCTTCTCTACTTAGAAAATTCAAATTCTCTATATCCAATGCATGACAGGTAGTTGCCGGAATCTTCAGTACCATAACTTCATTTTCATTGGCTCCAATCTGTAGATTCATGCCTCCGATATCCATAATATCCAGTGTTACCAGCTTTTCTTTTTCTACCGCCGGGTCTACTTCCATCTCTATGCTGAAACCATTGCGGTCTGTAATCTCTACACGCGTTCCTGTAGCAGAATAGGAAGCCGTATCTTCAAACCCTTTTTCAAAAGAAATTGCTGTATCTATACCATAAGTCGGATTCCCGATCAGAGCATCCAATCCCAGTGCAGTTGCCAGATCTGGATTCTCACATCTAAAATCCACTCTTGCTGCCGAACCATATGCATCGGTCACATATTCATAACCAGTCGCTCCTCCAGATACAGAGATTCCAACCCGATTAGCCAGTGTTCGAATCTTACCTAGAACATCATCGGCTGTATCACCTTTTTTAAATGTAATGATCTCACCGTTAAGCATCAATGCCCCCTCCTGGGCCTCAGACGTAATACCCTGCATCACTCCGCCGGAAGCCTTGGCTTGTTGTGGCTGTGTCGTAACCTTAATAATATACTCCTTATCTGTTGGCACTGATTCTGCAAATGTAAGCACATTAACACCTGATACATCCGTATAGCCTCTGTAATCCAGACTGCCGTCCAGCAAATTGACACCATTGAACTCTGTATCTTTGGCAATCCGGTCTACCTCTACGGTAAGAGAATCGATTTCTTTCTGAATGGACTCACGATCCACTGCTTCATTGGTATCACTCGCAGACTGCACCGCCAATTCCCGCATACGATTCAAAATTGCATGAACTTCTGTCAGGGCGCCTTCTGCTGTCTCAATGACAGAAACGCCGTCTGCGGAGTTATCGGATGCACGGCCAAGGCCGCGGATCTGAGATTTCATTTTCTGGGAAATTGCCATTCCAGCCGGGTCATCTCCTGCATGATTAATTCTTAAACCAGAAGATAACCGTTCCACAGCAGCAGCTACCCGGTTCTCCGCCTTCTTTAACTGCCCGTTGGCAATAACAGCTGACATATTATTATTGATTTTCATTTGAACACCTCATTCTTCTTTGTTCCATTTACATGTAAATATAGTTTGAAGGGAAATTCCATTTTCCACATGCTATATAATTTATCGGCCGGATACCAGCCATACCTTATACTCTGTCAGGAAATTCACACTTTGTTCAGCTAACGTTCACATTCCTCTGACAAACTTTAAAATGCAGTCTTAACAAATCCCAGAACTGCCTTTGCCACCTGATACAGCTCACTGCTGCTGACACCGGCGCTGCCGGTTCTTGCAGTTTTTTCCGCAAATTTCGGCAAATTCAGCTTTCCATATTCCGCATAATCCATTTTGCCGACAGGCAAACCGCCTGCCTGCTCCAGCTGCTGCCGGAACATGCCATCCATAGATTCTAACTGATCCCTAGCTCTCTTCTGATCCATGATTATATACCCCTCCAGGGTATTGTTGTTTTCCACAAATTCAGCTGCTACCTTACCCGTCTGTCCTGTCTCAAATGAAATAGCAACCTTAGCCTGGCTTCCATGATTTTGCACAAACTGTACATGTACCGAAGTTAACTCTCCGCCGATTTCCAGCGGAATATGATAATCCCCGCTTTCGCTCAATCGGGAAGCCAGATGAATCTGACTGCTGATTAACTTCCAGCTCTGCATTCGTTCATAAGTAATCTGCACATCCTGGGTTCCCTGCTGTACAATCTTCTGAGCGGTATCCATCAGATTTCCATAGGCTTCCTGGGCAGAATCCGCATCGGAAAACTGCTCCTCCACCCGATCCATGCTATCTAACAATTCCTGTTCCAGGCCGTCTGCTTCCTCCTGCGTATATTCCTTCATATCACGGAACCAGCCACTGCGACCTTTTAGCAGAGCTGAAGAAGCAAATGTATTGCTGATTGTCACTGGCTGAGCCTTTGCCTGCAGGAACGATAACACTTCTGTCTCTGTCTGGCTGGCCCGTGTCAGCAGGTCTAACTGCTCTTTGATATATCCGTTTCGGTCTGCCTCTTTTGCCTGCTGTTCCTGCATACAATCGGTAAACTCCTCCATAGACATATCCATAACAGGCTCTGGGACAGCTCCAAGATCTGCCCCTGCCATCTGGTTTTGTATCCGCCCTGCCAGACGTGCTTCATAGCCAAATCCTGATTCAATCTGCTCTGTAATGCTTCCTTTCTTACTTCCCTCTACACCATCCGATTCCCCAATCTTATAATCCATTGCTTTATGCCTGCCGGAGCGGATTCCTGTCATCAGATGCCGCATAGTCAGGCTCAGGCCCTGCTCTACCAATGCACCGACGACTGCGCCGTCTGAATGCTCAATCTGATGCATAAGCCGATAGATTCCTATATATGCCGACCGCTCTTCTTGGGAAATGCTATCTGTATGTTCTAAGTTCCATAAAAATTCGCTGAAATTCTCATCTCCTGTTCCCGCCTCTTCTCTCATGGAAGCAATCTTTTGATTGATTTCTTCTGCGGTCTTATCCAGAGGATTAAAGCCCTGCCGAATCATTTCCAATACGGTTCCCGGCTTCATATTGGCAATCATGGAGGTAATCTCCATATCCGCTTCTTTCACTCTGTAAATATTCTCTTGTGTAATCTCCAGGCTATTATATCCCAGAATCCGTACTGCTCTTTGATTCTCATTTGTCAGAGCCATACCCAGATCCTCCAAAATATCATCCACATTTCGAAATGCTTTCTGAATGCTATCGCCCATATCTTTTCTGGGTCTGGTCATAACTGCCTCGTAAGCCTGGCCAGCTTGTTTATATTTTTCCTCCAGTGCAGCGCCTTTGCTGTAAACTGCCTGTATGGTCACCCTTGTCTGGGTAAATGCTACGCTGCCGACTACCTCTGCTGGAGCCTGACTAATGCCTTCCCGAACTGCGGTGATCTCTTTGTATAAATCAATATTAGCCGCCGTCGGCTCAATATGCCCTTTCTCTAAAAGCAGATGATAATACTGCTCTTCCATCTGTTTTAATCGGTCAATCAGATTCTGCAGGCTCTCGGTCTCTATGGATATGCCCTGGCGTATCATAGTCACGCTGGCTTCTATCGTCATCTGCAGACGAATTTCCTCTAGCTGCCGCCTTGCCGTAATAAGCTGTATATCCATTTCCTCTGGGGGAATATTCTGTTCCGAACCAAGAACGCTTGTTCTGTTTGGATTGGTATTCTGTTCTTCCTCTGCCTGTTTAAGATTTGCAATATTCAGTTCCTGACCAGAAGCAACCACTTCCTGCACCTGCTCCTCTGTCGCATTCTGTATCACGGATACTGCCTGTTCACTTCTTTCCAGAACGGTAGGTCCCGCTAGCTCCGCCTGCGAAGGCCGTTTCCCTTCCAGCATGGCGTCCACCATATGCTCTAAAACTGCTTCCTCATCGATCTGATTGGCAATCTCATCGAATTCCTGCATCTTAAGCAGATTTTCCTTGGTCAGTGGAAGCTGCCGTTCAAGCAGCCATCGAGCCTGTTCTCTAGTCGTATCATTGACTTCCAGCCCCGCCTGAGTAATTACCTGTTCGATCTGCGGCAGAAGCGCATTAATGGCTGCCTCATCTCCTGCCTTGGCATAGTAGCCGTTGGCTTGTGCATAATAGCCGGCGCCGCTTTCATAGACTCCGCTATGACTGGCCATATACAGATTCTCAATGGTAAGCTCTGCATTGGACTTAATACAATATTCTTCCGCCTCTTCTGTAAGCTCGGTCTTTGCCAGCATTTCCATAGCCGACAGCATACCAGTAATGTTCTCCTCAGTTATCGGCAGATTTCTCTCCTGCAGCTTCTTAGCCACATGCACTGCCGCACCGGTCAATCCTGACAGCTGTTCTAGCTTCTCATCTGAAAGATCCTCCACCATACCTGAATCAAATCCATCACAATATGCTGCAAGCTGTGTTTTAATTTTCTCTACAACCGTAACCAGAACTTCTATATCTTCCTCTTCCAGATTCTCGGTCTGCTTCTTTAATTCTTCCAGATCCCGCTCCGTTGTAAGTCCAGAAAGAATCTCCAGCTGGCTTTTGGCATCCATGCCCGGACTGCCTGCAATACTTTCTTCTACCCCACTGCCGCTCTGAATACGCTCCAGCTGCTCTACAAACAGGTCATTGCGGGCTTTCTCAAATGCTGCTCCCTGGCTATCAGCAACAGCTGCCGCCTGTCCTGCTGCATTCTCCTGCAGATTCCGTTCCAGACGTACCGTACGCAGCACTTGGCTGTTTCCATCTATTTTCATATGTAGGCACACTCCTTTTCACTGTCTTATAATTTATAGGTGATTGCGAAAGTCGCATTCCAGGCGACGAGCTTGAACAATAGATACAAAAATTCCGCTCAAAGACGTTGATTGGACATGAGGAGGGGCCCACGAAGTGGGAGGAGTCCTGGTGTCAGTACTTGATTCGCTACATTTTTGTATCTATTGCCCAAACTCTGATATTGAAATGGGGTTTTCGCGAATGCCTAATCTTATAGACAATTGCGAAAATCTGAATCAAAGCAACTATTTTAGATCACACACAAAAGGACGTTCTAAAATGTTTTAAATTCGATCTGTATTAAACCTTGGCGAAACTCTCATTTCACTGTCAGAGTTTGAACAATAGATACAAAAATGCAGCGAATCAAAAACGTCTTTGAGCGGAATTTTTGTATCTATTGTTCAAACTCGTCGCCGAGAAAACAACTTCCGCAATTATCTAATCCTGAAATATATTTCGTCATTTTCAAAAAAAATCTTTATATGTAGATTCTTTTATTACATTTCAGCCAGCTCCTTTACCTTTTCCACATCCTGCTCCATACATTCCTCATCGGAATACCGCGCCTTTTCATAATATTCCGTAAGAATCCTCAGCTGCTCTCCTTCCATCGGCCTGCCATACATACCAGCAAGCTCTTTCGGCGTCTTCCCTGTCACTGCCTGCAGATTCTTTTTATCTATACGGGCATTCATACATCTATAATATGCTTTACGGATTCTGCCACGGTTATCGTTGCCAAAACTCGTCCGTTCCTCTGTTACACGGCCAACTATCAGTTCCTTTTCTTCGTACTTGGGAATATAGGCTGCCTCGTCCTCCCCAATCTGATAATTAGCTCCAAGACTTTTATAAATCTTCCATAATACATAAACCGCTGCTGCTACCAGCAATACAAAAAATATTCCATACAAGATATTCATATGTCTCTGTGAAGGGGGCGGATTATCTTTCAATTTCCTGACTGTATCCGAAGCAGAACCTAGATCTACATGAGCTCCGCCCTCATACTGACTGGTTTCCATCTGCGTCAGCAGCCAGAAACCACCTCCAATCGCCGTGCCGTAAATCAAAGTCATTAGCTTGGAAAAAAACAGTGCAAAGGATTCCGCTGTACAAAACATAGTGAACGCAATCAGCACCGTTACCAGAACTGCTACAATACCATTCATGCGCTTCAATCGCCGAAACGTATTCTGATCCATTCCGGAATGCTGCCGGAAATACTCATACTGCTGGAACAGATATTTCAACATAACCACCAAAATCAAATAAATAACAAAAGCTGCTGTCATCCATGAACCGCATTGAGCCGGCGCAATAGGAAATGCTTCTGAGGGCAGGTCAGACTGACTGTACAGAATGATTGAGATCACCCACATCATGATCCCCCATTTAAAGTAATTTTGCATTTTAAAACGCTTTCTGTATCGTCTTTGGTGGTTATCGCCCCAGACAAATTTATAGATCAGAGACTCTGCCGCTGCCAGTACGCCCACTGCCAAAAAGCTCCATTGGTTCACCCTGGCTGGCCAGAAAAGCCCCATCCAGGGAATCAGCGCCAGCACATGGCCCAATACACATTTCGTGCCGTCCCATCTGTAATAAATAAATGCAAATACCAACGTCAGCGGTATTATCATCCCATAAAGCAGTGGTAAAAATTCTCCGGTTCCGCTTTGATACCCCCAGAAGCCGATAAGAAGAAGAACCGTATACAACACCAGCCCTTTCATTCCCGCACCAAGCAAATCTACGGCCAAACCAAACCGTTCTTCTTTGTTCCATTGCGCTTTCATGTTGCTTCACCACCTTTTTCTGCTTTCTCAATCCCTCTTACCGGCTCCCTCAAAATTCAAACGCCAGAGCCGCATATGCCCTTTTAATTCACCATCTTCTTTGTAAAAGGTCTGGCTCTCTGCCGGAACCAGCCACAGAAACTGCCTGCCACAGCGATGCAGCTTCTTAAGCAGCCTAAGCACACTCTCTTGCTGATTGCCGGAAATCAGAACAACCTGCCCCTCCTCGGAAGCATGCTCCATAGCCTCTCCATATAAGGAAACAAAATCCAGCTCCTGTTCCCTGCCATGAGTCAGAATATTCCCGTTTTCATCAACAAAAATCTGTGTCAGCGCCTCATTGACCTTGCTGATATATTCTGCTCCAATCCCCTGTTCCACACAGATTGCCTCTGGATTCTTTCCATCCGTGCCATTCGTATACAGGCAGCTTTTCATGCCCTTTTTAGAAAACATCACACAAAATGTCTTGGCCAGGCGAATACTTTCCTCGATCACCTCATTATGTACAGCCAAGCTTTCCTTCTGTATATTCAGAAATACAAATGCCTGCCGGCTTGAGACCGTTTCCAGCAGATTTACCTTCATACTGCCTGTTCTTGCCGTAGCATTCCAGTTAATTCCTTTCATACTATCATAAATCTGATATTCGCGGACTCCTCTGTTCATAAATGGATCTTCCTGCATAAATGGCCTTAATACCTGTCCACCGCTGATGCTCTGCAGCAGCAGTTCAAACCTTTTCGCATCTACCGTTCTGGGATAAACCGTCAGTCTGCCGCCGCATTCCAGTTCCTGCGTATACTGCTCGTCCAGAAACAGACTCTGTGCGATGATAGAGGCTCTCTCAATGGCATACCTGCCCCGCCTGGTACAGCAGACTTCTACCTTTCTCTTCAGACGCTGATTCATCATCACCGACATCAGTTCCTTCCTACTGTATCGGTCATCTGACGTCTTGGACCGTTCTCCCGGCACCCGAAACGCTTTGGACATCTTAAACTGAAGAAATACTACCGGAAGCGGCAGCCATTTTCGATTCTCCAATATTTCCTCCAAAATGACAAATTCTCCTTCCGTTACCCTGGCTTTCTGAAACTGTATCGTAACATTCAGCTTTTTGTTCCATAGCCGCCGATAGATCAGCGCCTGAACCCGGTATACGATTAATATACCCAATGCAATGACTGCGATCTGCAAACCTCTTCACCTGCTTCCCAATACTACAATCCTAGAATATAGTCTTATATTCTACACACCTTTGAAATTCTCCACTGGAACTTCTGTCTGTTCTACAATATTGCGAATCGTACGGCGGTGATCCGTACCCTCCTCATAATCTGCAATTGGTACAATTCTATGGCTCAATACAAATTCCGCCAGATATTTCACATCCTCCGGAATCACATAAGCCCTTCCCTGAATTGCCGCATAGCTCTGAGCACAGCGCAGAAAAACCAAGCTGCCTCTTGGACTGACGCCGGCAAGTATATTGGCTGATTTGCGGGTTGCAAACACTATTTCTACTATGTATTTCTGAATCGAATCATGTACAAACACCTGACTGACTTCTCTTTGCATTTGCACGACATTCTGTTTGCTGCATACAGGCTCTAAAGTCTGCAGCGGATTACTGTTGATAAACCGCTTCAGCAGCTCCAGCTCTTGTGCCTCCTTAGGAAAGCCAACGGAAAGTTTCATCATAAAACGATCCAGCTGGGCCTCTGGCAGTGGAAAGGTTCCAACAGTCTCTATCGGATTCTCTGTGGCAATTACAAAAAACAGCTCTTCCAGCTGCCTAGTTGTTCCGTCAATGGTAACCTGCCGCTCTGCCATACACTCCAGAAGGCTGGACTGTGTTCTTGGTGTTGCCCGATTAATTTCGTCCGCTAATACCACATTGGCAAAAACCGGACCTTCTCGAAATACAAACCCCTGTTCTTTCTGGTGAAAATAATTCAATCCGGTTACATCCGACGGCAGCAGATCCGGTGTAAGCTGTATCCGCTTAAAACTGCTCTCTAAAGATCGTGCTAAGGCTTTGGCCAACACCGTCTTTCCTGTTCCCGGCACATCTTCCAACAATACATGCCCGCCAGCCAGAAGACAGGTCAATACCAGTTCAATCACCTCTCCCTTGCCCACAAGAACCTTTTCCATATTATCTTTTACTTTTTGTATCTGTTCCGCTATCTGTGTTATTTCCATAAATAACCTCCCCATACTAAAATACAGAGCGTACCTAGCGGTTCTTCACTTTGGCACGCTCTGCTGCGATTCCCCCAATGGGGCTCTTTTCTATTATTGATTACAGCTGCCAGTTCCTTAATTTCCAGACCTTTTCAGCTGGAACAAATCAATCAGGTTTTTCAGCAGCATAGCTTGAGAACTAAGCTCCTGGCTGGTAGCTGCACTCTCCTCTGCTGTTGCAGAATTCATCTGTACCACTTCGGAAATCTGACTAATTTGCTGTTGAATATCGGATACAGACTGAGCCTGGGTAGCAGAAGCCTCTGCAATCCAGCTGGTCGTCTCCTCTACTTCAGCTGCCCCCTGTACTACAGAGGCCAGCTGTTCTGCCGTCTCACTGGCAATTTTAGCTCCATATTCCACGGATTTTATAGATTTTTCAATTAACTCTGCAGTAGACTGGGAAGCCTCTGAACTCTTTGCCGCTAATTCCCGTACTTCTCCAGCCACTACGGCAAAACCTTCTCCCGCTTTACCGGCACGGGCTGCTTCCACTGCCGAATTTAATGCCAGAATATTCGTCTGGAAAGCAATATTTTCAATCGTCTTAATAATCTTGCCGATTTCACTGGAATTGCTGTTGATTTCCTCCATTGCCCGTATCATCTGCTGCATTTTCTCGTTGCTTTCACGAAGTTGGCCGCCAACGTTGCTTACCTTCTGTCCAGCCTGCTGTGCACTCTGCGCCGTTTGACCTACATGCTCGGAGATATCACGCATAGTCATATCCAGTTCTTCAACTGTACTGGCCTGTTCCAATGCACCCTGACTAAGTGCCTGGGCAGCGGTAGACATCTGCTCCGAGCCGCCAGATACAAAATCTGCACTTTCAGCAATCTGCGACATCGTACCATTCAGCTTTGCCAGAATATTATCCAGAGAATTCTTAATCGATACAAAATCCCCTACATAATCCAATCTAGTTTGTACTGTCAGATCTCCTTGTGAAATCGCTGCCAGCACATGAGAAATCTCACCTATGTAATCCCTCAGACGATTCATCGTATTCTCAAAGGTCCAAGCCAGAAGGCCAATTTCGTCATTCGAACGTATATCCGGAATCGTAATCTGCTTCTCTTCCAGACCAAGCTCTCCCCTTTCCATTGTATAAGCCATCTGACTCAGACCAGATAGAGGTTTGGAAACAGATCTTCTCACAAAGCACAATACTAATACAACTCCAAGTATAATCAGCAAAACACCTGCCCCTACCGCCAGCCAAACGGTCAGACTAATCTGACTATTTGCCGTCTCCATAGAAATTCCTGCAAAAACCAGACCATCAACCTTACCTTTAGAATCCTTTGTCGGCACATAGGAGCATAGATGTTCTACTCCAAGAATCTCTGCCTTTCCTACATAAGATTCACCTTTTTCTAATACAATCTCAGCCAAATCGTCCGAAAGCTTGGTTCCCACTGCCCGCTCTCCGTTGTTTTGAATGGTCGTATAGGCTCTTTCATCCCCACGGAAAATAGTAAATTCACACCCCATCTGCTCTTTCAAGGAATCCAGCAGCTGTGTCTTATCTTCTGCACCAGAATAATTCTTCAGCTGGTAAGACAGCATATTGGTACCATTTACACATCGGTCCTGCAGCATATCCATAACCAGAACATAAAACATTCTAACACAGACAACCAGAATTACTGCAATACTAATGACCTGCAGTCCGGTTACCAGAATATTAATCTTACGACCCAAATGCCTTGTTTTCTTTCTTTTTTTTGTAATTTGGTCCATCATACTCACTCCTGTATTTTTTATAATCTCTTTTTGAAAAGTGAACCCGGTATCATCCGGGTTCACTTTTGATATATTCTATACTAATTAATTTTGCTAAAAATTGCAAGAGTAATTTTCAGATAATTACAATTTAAAATTTAAAGACAGCAACTCCAAACGCTGATAATTTATAAGCAATGGAATACTCTCGGTTGTCACAATCTTGTTCCTCTGCTTTGTAAGTTTTGCGATGCTTTACACCGCTGCCGCCAAACCGCTCTTCATCACTGTCCAGAACCAGCGTATATGTGCCGGACTCTGGTACACCAACTCGATAATCCTCGCGTTCCACTGGTGTAAAGTTACATACAAATAACAAATTATTCTTCCCATCTGCCGAATGTCTGACAAAACTGAAAATACTTCTGAAATTATCATCTGCATTGATCCATTCAAAGCCCTCTACCTGTGTATCCATTTCATACATACATGGATTGCCGTTATACAGCTTCAAAAGCTCCTTAACAAAGTCATGCAGCTGTCTGTGTACGGGTTCTTCCAAAAGGAACCAATCGATTTCTCGCTTTTCACTCCATTCCCGTTCCTGCCCGAAATCCTGCCCCATAAACAGCAGCTTTTTGCCTGGATGTCCGAACATAAAAGCATATCCCGCTTTTAGATTTGCAAGCTTTTCTTCTCTGTAGCTGCCTGGCATCTTATTAAACATAGAACATTTTAAATGTACCACTTCATCATGAGAGAGTACCAGAATATAATTCTCTGCATATGCATAAGACATGGCAAAAGTCATGCGGTTATGATTATCCTTCCTGAAATATGGATCCAGCTTCATGTAATCCAGAAAATCATGCATCCATCCCATATTCCATTTCAAGGAAAAACCAAGTCCGTCATCTTCTGGCCTTCCGGTAACTGCCGGCCACGCCGTTGATTCCTCCGCAATCATAATTGCCCCATGGTTTCTGCCTAATAGACAGGAATTCATATGTTTGAAAAACTCAATCGCTTCCAGATTCTTATTGCCGCCATACTCATTGGGCAGCCATTCTCCGTCCTGCTTGCCATAATCCAGATAAAGCATGGAAGCAACCGCATCGACACGCAGACCATCTACATGGAACTTCTCCACCCAGAACAGCGCATTGGCAATCAGGAAGTTCTTCACTTCATTTTTACTATAATCAAATATCTTTGTTCCCCAGTCCGGATGTTCTCCCTTACGCTTATCGCTGTACTCATAGACACAGCTTCCGTCAAATTCACTCAATCCATGGGCATCCCTTGGGAAATGTGCTGGAACCCAATCCAGTATAACTCCAATCTTATTCTTATGCAGATAATCCACCAGATACATAAAATCTTCCGGCGTACCATAACGAGAGGTTGGTGCATAATAGCCAGTTACCTGATATCCCCAGGAGCCATCGAATGGGTGTTCTGCTATGCCCATCAGTTCTACATGCGTATATCCCATCTCTTTGACATAAGTCGTTAAATGCTCTGCCAGCTCCCGATAATTGTAGAATTTATCTTCGTCACTGTCATCCCGATAAATATGTTTTTTCCAAGAACCTGGATGCACTTCGTAAATCGCCATCGGACCCGTAAAATTATTTTTCGTTTCACGTGCTTTCATCCATGCTGAATCCGTCCAGTGGAACCGATTAATCTCCGCAACCTTTGAAGCAGTACCCGGCCGCAGTTCCGCACTATTGGCATATGGGTCCGCTTTATAGAGCTTGTCTCCGCTCTCAGAAATAATCAGGAATTTATATAAATCCCCAATTCTTGCTTCTTCTACAAAAATATCATATATCCCGATTTCTCCCAGCTTTGTCATTGGATGCGAAGTTTCATTCCAGTTGTTAAATGTTCCAATCAGGTAAACCTCCATCGCTTTTGGCGCCCAGACAGAAAAATAGATACCTTTCTTTCCATCGATCACGGTCTCATGAGCTCCCATTTTTTCGTAAATATGATAATGGGTCGCCTGGCCAAACAAATACATATCCATCTCTGTAATCCGGATACTCTCCTCTTCTGCCGATTCTGTTTTTGATTTTGACACTGCTTCTTGAGAAGTTGATACGGATTCTTCTACTTCTACTGCTGTCGCAGTTTCCTTTACTAGTGTATTTTTTTTCCCCCCTGAATTCTTGGATTTCTTCTTTGATATTCTTTTACTCATACGGTTCCCCTTTCCATTTATCTATTATACGCCGTGCGGCATAAAACAACTAAACATTTTTCTATAGTATACAACCTTACAGGGGGTTTTGTCAAACTTTTTGACTAATGTTCAGTTTTTAATTTACAGGTTTTCTAAAGACAGCTGCAGGCAGCTTTACAAACGCAAAACTGCCTGATTACAATACAAATGATTCTTATCTGATATGAAAGGCTTCGATTCCCGGATAGACTTTGCTCTCACCCAGTTCCTCCTCAATCCGCAGCAGCTGATTATATTTTGCCACACGTTCCGAACGGCTCGGCGCACCGGTTTTAATCTGACAGGTATTCAACGCCACTGCCAGATCTGCAATAGTTGTATCCTCTGTCTCTCCAGAACGATGAGACGCAATAGCCGTATATCCGGCTTTATGTGCCATTTTAATAGCCTCCAGCGTCTCTGAAACCGAACCTATCTGGTTTAACTTAATTAGAATGGAATTACCACAATTTTGCTGAATTCCCTTTTTCAATCGCTCGGTATTGGTTACAAAGAGGTCGTCTCCCACCAGCTGAATCTGACCTCCAAGTTCTGTGGTTAGTTTCTGCCAGCCTTCCCAGTCTTCCTCATCCAGTGCATCTTCTATCGAAATAATCGGATATTTCTCTACCAGCTGTTTCCAATGTTGAATCAACTCTTCAGAAGTAAATTTTGTTCCTGCCTTTGGCAGAATGTATTCTCCCTTCTGTGCTCCTTTCCATTCGCTGCTGGCGGCATCCATAGCAATCATAAAATCCTTTCCTGGCTCATATCCTGCCTGTTTAACAGCCTCCAGAATATATTGAATGGCTTCTTCGTCACTGGCAAGATCCGGAGCAAATCCTCCTTCATCTCCTACCGAAGTAGCCAAGCCTTTGGATTTTAATAAGGCTGCCAGAGAATGAAATACTTCCGCACACCATTGCAGCGCTTCTCGAAAGCTTGCAGCACCAACCGGCATTATCATAAATTCCTGCACATCTACTGTATTGGCTGCATGAGCGCCTCCATTAAGAATATTCATCATCGGTACTGGCAGACGGTTACCGGTAATTCCTCCTAGAAACCGATACAAGGGAATATCCATGGCAGCCGCAGCTGCTCTTGCCGCTGCAATAGAAACTGCCAGGATGGCATTAGCGCCAAGCTTTGATTTATCCTTTGTTCCGTCCTCCGTTATCATAGCTCGGTCCACGGCATAAATATCGGAAGCATCCATACCGGTCAAAACCTTATTAATTTTCGTATTAATATTTTCGACGGCCTTGGTTACACCCTTGCCAAGATATCTCTTCTTATCTCCATCTCTTAATTCCAGCGCTTCAAACTCACCTGTAGAAGCACCGCTGGGCGCAGTTCCTCTTCCGATCGTACCGTCCACCAGCACAACTTCTGCCTCTACCGTCGGATTACCCCTGGAATCCAGAATCTCCCTGCCCACTACCTTCTCGATCTGTAAATAATCCATCCTTTACACTCCTTTTTCTTCCAATTTGCTGCAGAATACAGTCTCTACGTTGTACTAGTCTGTCCCAACTCTGGCATTCTATACCATAGATTCCTATTTCTTATATCTTGACAGGAGCTTAATTAATTGTGACACTTCGACCGGTTTTGCTATATGCATATTCATTCCTGCATCCAATACCATCTGGACATCTTCTGTATAGGCATTCGCCGTCATAGCAATAATCGGCACTATCTGGGCATCCATTCTGGACATTCTACGGATACAGCGTGTTGCTGTAATTCCATCCATTACTGGCATTACAACGTCCATTAAAATTAAATCAATATCATAGCACTCTGACTGTTCAAAACATTCTACGGCTTCTTTTCCATTTACCGCAGCCAGAACCTCTACCTTCTCTTCTTCCAGAATACATCTAGCAATCTCCATATTCAAAGGATTATCCTCTACCACAAGAACTTTCATGGCCTCTAAGCTCTTCTGTTCTTCCGCCGCTGCCGCCTCTGGCTGTGAATAATCTATGAGCATGGAAAGTTCTACTATAAACAGACTGCCTTTATCCGGCTGGCTTTCTACCTCTATCGTTCCATTTAATAAATCTACAAACTGTTTGGTTATATACATCCCCAGTCCGGTCCCTTGACTATCCTCACAGCTGTCCTCCTGTGCAAATGCTTCAAATATACGCTGTTGGAATTCTTCACTCATGCCTACCCCATTATCCTTAATTTCAAAACGGAACCGGACAGTATCCGCCTCTTCGGCCACTTCCCTTACTATGAACTGAATCATTCCTCCCTCCAGTGTATACTTTACTGCATTTCCTAATATGTTAACCAATAACTGTCTTAAATGCAGTCCATCTCCTATCACACGAGGATGTAAAATATTCACCAATTGTTTTTCAAAATTAATCCTGCGACGCATTAACTGCCCGCATATAATAGATTCACAGTTCTCCATCAATATTTCAATGTCAATTGAATCCTGGCTGACCGTCATCTTTCCTTGTTCAATGCGGCTGATATCCAGTACATCATTCACCAGCGAAATCAAATGGCGGGAGGACTCTGCAATCGTCCTAAGGCAATAGCGGAGGCGTTCTTCATTATCAATTTCTCTCAACGCAATATCTGTCATTCCAATAATGCCGTTGATTGGTGTACGTATATCATGAGACATATGTGATAAAAAAATACTTTTCGCCGCATTCGCCACCTTTGCTTCCTCTGCTGTTTTAGCTAAGATCACATTGGCTTTGCTCTGCTTCTTCACTAGCTTCCTGCTACGTCTTAAATGCACCAACATATAGATCATATATGCAGTCAGAAATAATACAGCTAAAACCAAACCCACAAAGCTGGCAGCCACCGTCCTAAGCAACTGATTGCCGCCATATCCAAGCCTGTCCGACTGTACAAACAACAGAAGGTTCCATTCACTCCCATGAACTGGTACACAGGATACAAAATACCTCGTTCCATTATGTGTGAATTCCATGCTGTCTGGCTGCTGTTCCATAATATTTTTCTGCAGTTTCTCGGCACTTCCGTTATAGAGAAATTCCTCTCTCTTTAGCGTCTGCAAAAGATTGTGATCTGTATAAAGCTGTTCTCCCTGCTGATATAATGCAATCCCTTCCTTGGTAATTACATAAACTGGATTGTAGTCTTGTTCCTCTGACTGAAAAAATACCCACTTTAATCGATCGGCATCCTCCACCATTGCAAAATGCGTTATGGTCACATCCTCCACCACAACTGCCTCTGAAAGCCTGACAAGAAAAACCAGACTTGCATGATTCTGTTGAAAATTAACCATCAAAAGCTGACGGTCTCCAAAAGCCCCCGTAAGCTTATCCATAGCTTCCCATTTCCCCTGCTGTCCGTCGGAACTGTAATAACCTCCTTCCTGATCAATTGCCAGAAATACAGCCGAATCCCCGATCGCACTGTCTGTGGCTGCAGAAACTGACAACATATCTGCTTTGTTTGACAGACTGCCGTCCTTCCATACCTGAATCCCTTTTTCCGTACTTTTCCAGCCTCTGTCTATATCGATTTCCATTACCCTGCCTGTCCTGTTTGCGATTTCATTTAAACGAGTCCTGCGTTCGTGATAAATCCGTCTTGACAAATCCTGATAGAGCATAAATACAACGATTACAAGAACAACTGCTATACTTAAAATACCTATAACAAAAACGATAGCCTTTGAAATAGTTCTGCCAGCATTTCTTCCCTTCCTTCCATAATTCTTTATCATATAATTCCCTCCTGATATCCCATTATAAATGTAAATCATTGCAGAATTTGGCAAAAAATGTCAATGTTCTGCCAAAAAAAGTAATAAATAGATATCATTTTCACTTGTTCATGTGGTATCCTGCTGATTTATGACTATCATTTGTCATAACCCGCATTGTGAATCATATAGATCAGGCCTTAGACTGGCCAAAAAGAAAGGAGTGTGCACGCTTCTTTCCTGTTCACAGACTTATGCCTGTGACCTGCACTGCTCATAATCTGATTAACCGCATATGGATACATGCAGCTTATGGATCATTTATTATATTAGAAATAAAATTCAGAATCTGCCAGACCGCCTCTAGCTCAATTCCAAAATAATCTGTTAATATTATAACAAAGCTCCCCCCAAAATGCAACAAAATTCAGAAACCGATTACACATAAAAAGGAACGTTTATAATCACTGATGGATTAACCGTTCCTTTTCTTTTCTGCTCATTTTCTTAATCATATATTCGCGGCTCATTGCCTCTTTTTTTGTGGAAAAGGTTTCATAATACAAAAGTCGAACAGGGGTTCTTCCCTTTGTGTACTTGGCACCCTTTCCTGCCTGATGTGCCTCAAGCCGCTTCTGCAGATGATTCGTCCACCCGGTATAATAAGTACCATCACTGCATTGTAGAATATAACAATAATTCATACTCCGCTCTCCCATCTGCCCGATGCCCCACAGGGAAGTACCAGTCCATTAGCAGAAACAGGAAGTCCGATTTCATCGGATACTGTCTGTCCTCCCCGAACCGCTTGAATCTCTGTTGATAACATATAGGTCAAAACCGCCGGCGCTAATCCTGTCGTATAAGAATTCACTAGGAAAAACAACGGCTTTTCAGACAGCAAGCTGCTGCACAGCCGGATAAAATCATAAATAGAATCCTCAATCTTCCAGATTTCTCCCTTTGGCCCTCTGCCATAAGATGGCGGGTCCATAATAATTCCATCATAAGTATTACCCCGGCGGATCTCCCGTTCTACAAACTTCACACAATCATCTACGATCCAGCGGATAGGTGCCTCTCCCAATCCAGAGCTTCTGGCATTCTCGCTTGCCCACGTCACCATGCCCTTTGAGGCATCTACATGCGTAACATGCGCGCCAGCCGCTGCTGCTGCCAGCGTAGCTCCTCCTGTATAGGCAAATAAATTCAGAACTTTTACCGGGCGCTCCGCTCTTCGAATCTTCTCACCAAACCATTCCCAATTCACTGCCTGCTCTGGAAACAGACCCGTGTGTTTAAAGCTAAAGGGCTTCAGCTGAAATGTCAGCTTTCCATAATGAATGCTCCACTGCTGAGGCAGATCAAAGAATTCCCACTCTCCACCGCCCTTTTTGCTTCGGTGATAATGTCCATTAATATTTTTCCAATTTTGATTCTTCTTAGTTTTCCAAATAACCTGCGGGTCTGGACGAACAAGAACATAGGTTCCCCACCGTTCCAGCTTCTCCCCACATGAGGTATCTATTACTTCATAGTCGTTCCAATTATCTGCTATCCACATAGTAATCCGCTTTCCTATTCCTTTCCTGTCCGTTGTTTTACTGTTCCCAATGCAGTCTGTGCAGCTCTCCTTCCATCTGCATCCCTGCAAATGCATTCTGCCGCAGCGCTTCATAGAGAACAATAGCAGCCGAATTAGATAAGTTAAGAGAACGAATCTCATCCTTCATGGGAATCCTTATACATGTTTCTTCATATTTGACCAAAATTTCTTCTGGAATACCGGCACTTTCCTTACCAAACATAATATAACAATCCGGCTCGTAACTGACTTCTGTATATACTTTTCTGGCCTTGGTTGTTGCCATATATATTTTTGCCTGTGGATTTTTCTCCAGAAAATCTTCAAAATTAATATAGGTCTTCACATCCAGCTCATTCCAATAATCCATTCCGGCTCTCTTAATGGCTTTTTCATCCAGCCGAAATCCGAGCGGCTTAATTAAATGCAGCTTTACTCCTGCTGCTACACAAGTTCTACCTATATTCCCCGTATTTGCTGGTATTTCTGGTTCAAACAGAATGATATTCATACTTTTTACACTTCCTGCGGTTCTAATATTTTATATAATTCGTCCTTCTGAGGCCGGTCTAAAAACCTCTGCTCCTCTTCATTATAGAGAATGCGGTCATTACCTTTTACTGCTTTCCCAATCACAGTACAGGCTATCCCTTCTTTTTTCAGACAATCTACCAGATCATACCCCCGCCAATCCGCCATCAACACTGCGCCATTGGAACACAGCAGATAAGGATTCAGACGGAACTGCTCACAAATCTCGATCGTCTCCTGCCTTACCGGAATCATACGTAACTGAATCTCAAGTCCTACCCGGAATGGTTCTGCCATATTCCAAAGGGCGCTGAAAATCCCTCCTTCTGCTGCCGGAAATACCATTGGTACTTTATGAGCTGCAGCAAAATCCTGTTCCTTTTGTATTGATAGATAGGAGGAAAATCCTCTGGCTGTCTCCAGCAGGTGTCTTGGCAGCTTCTGACTCAATTCCTGCTCTTTGGCTTCCATAATTTTTACCGTTCCTTCTAATCCAATCCATTTCGTCAATACAATATCCATCCCAGGTTCTATTTGGTTTGTTATGACTGATTCCGGTTTGTTCATACTAACATTCCCTCTTCTTCTCTTTGTTACTGAGCTGGATCAACTGGCTGCTGGCCATTGGGATCGGCTGGCTGTTGGCCTGCATTCGGGTCCGCTGGCTGCTGGCCTGCATTCGGATCGGCTGGCTGTTGGCCTGCATTCGGGTCTGCCGGCTGCTGGCCTGCATTCGGATCGGCTGGCTGTTGGCCTGCATTCGGGTCCGCCGGCTGCTGGCCTGCATTCGGATCGGCTGGTGGCTGCGGAGCATTTGGATCAGCTGCTCCCGGATCTGGTTCAGCTGTCGGCTGTTGATTGTTATTAACCGAGCCATATTTCCCAATGACTGCTTTCACCGCATCCAGATTCTGGCTGCCGATTGCTGCCTGAAGCTCTGCCAGTGCCTCTGGAGACGCATTGGCTGTCCCTACCGTATAACGTCTTGGAGTCATAGCATACCGACTGGTATTCACTTCTGTCCGGCTGACCTCTGCTCCATTTTCTTTCACTACTTTCCATAGCTTCGCTTCGTAGCCCTTATGCGGACTCTGGCTATTAATGCTTCCAAAATTAGCCGAACCATCCGCTTTAATCTCTGTTGTCGGCTCAATCTCCTTCAAGGTCTCGCTCACATACTCAACCGTTCTGCTGCTGCTTCTAGTTTCCATTCCATAAATATTAAATGTTATCTTTTTGCCTGCTGTAATTCCTTCTATATAAATAGGCGCCTCTGTATTATTGATAAATTTCAAATCCTTATAGGTTCCTGCAATCGCTGCATCTTTGGCTGGGTCTACATAAGTAACAATCATAGAATGATTGGATCGCTGCGATACCTGAAGCTCTGCCTTTAATACCGCATTATATAATGTCGTAGATACCTGACAGATTCCTCCGCCAGGGCTTTCCACTACCTGCCCTTCTGCATAAGAGGCAGCCATAAAATATCCATTTTCAATCGTAATCGGTGAAACAACCTGATAAGTAGAGAATTCCTCTCCTGGATACAATACCGTTCCATTGATGAGACCTGCCCCTCTCTCTACATTGCCGCTGCGGTTAGAACCAGAAGAGGTATAAGAAGTCGTTGCCGTCGCCAGCAGATCCTTGACCTTACTCAGTTCTTCTCTTGTTCCCTTGGGCTGAGTCTGAGTCACTGCCAGGGCAACAGACTGATTCTCACTGCTCCACTGATGAGTTAGAAAATCCATTGCCAGCCGAACAGACTGTTCTATATCCAACTCCAGTCCCGTGCTGCCATCTGTAATCTGAAATCCGCTGCCGGTACGCTTTAATCCGGCATTTACTGCTTTCTGATCAAATGCGGTACATTTCTCCTCTATCACTTTTCTAACTAACTGCTCATCAAAACCATAGGTCAGCTTATAATGCATCCCTTCTGTTTCCAGACGCTTCATATCCTTAAAACGTTTGACGATATTTCCCTTTTTACAAAGACCTACTGCCTCTTCATAAACATCTTCTGCTTCCACATGTAATCCCAGTTCACTAACCGGCACCTCAACCGGATTTTCTCCGACCATCATCACTACATTGCTTGCCATCAGTTCCTGTGCATGAAGCTCTACTGCGGCTCGTGCCTCTTCCTTGGTCATGCCAGAGACATCAATATCTCCAATAAACACGCCTGAGATAATCGTATCGTCTTCTGTTTTCTCTGCTGCCGGCATATACACAACCAAACATGCCATCATGCATATAACCATTACTGTAAATAACATCAGCTGTTTTCTTTTCTTAATTCCAGCCATAAATATCCACTCCTTTTCTGCCATTACAAATAAATATTTCTTATATTTAGAACTTCCCATCCTCTGCCTGTTCAAAACAGGTTGACATTATCCTATAATTTTTGTATATTAATTTGAGAAGTAATCATATTTAAATGCCTGTAATCAGGAAATATAGGAAACGACTACGGAAAGTACCATAGATAATACCAGAACTCCCGCTATCACAATTGTAATAATTTTCTGATTTTTACGATTAAAGAAATTCATATGCGGCCTACTCCTTTCAGGAAACTTATGATTTACAAGGTACTTCAATCTATCTCCAAACATACCTGCTTATACAGGTGTCATTATCTTAAGAAAGGGGACTTATTCATGCCAGCTTTGCCAATTCTTACTATTGTTATGATTTTTATCGCCTGGTTAGCCTACAAAATCAAATCCTCTGACCGCTCCATGCAGAAAACATCAGAACTGTTCTGGCAAAAAGAAAGCCAGGCCAATTCCACACGCAGACAGCCACTGGATTCTATTCCCATGATTACCATTCCACTGGACCAGCTTCCCATACTTGAGCAGCCTGATGAAACCATTGCCAAATACCAAAAACAAATACAGGCCTTATCGGAAAAACCCATTGCAAATCTCTGCGGCCAGACTAATACCGACTTAAAAATGGCCTACGGTGCTGCTAATTTGGAACTCCTGACCGAATATGATCAGAATTGTACCGAACTATTCCGCACCCTTTATCAGTGGGGACAGGAACTTTGTAACGCAGAGTTTTACTCCGAAGCCAAAACCGTACTGGAGTTCGGTCTTCAATGTAGAACAGATATCAGTAAACATTATACACTACTTGCAGAAATTTACAAGCAGGAAAACCAGCAAAATAAAATATCGGATTTAATTTCTACTGCTGAACAGCTGGACAGCCTGATGAAGCCATCCATACTGAGAGCTCTTAATAAAATCTCGGAATCCTGCCAAAATCCCGTATAATTTCATCGATTCTACGGGATGCTTCGCTTTTAGACAGCTGCGCTGCTGGTACTGGCAGCGTAAGATGATGATAATTCAACAGTGCCTGCAGATATTTCTTCTGCGCCTCTGTTACCGGCTCTTGTTTCTTTCTTTTGCTATCCATCGTCGCTGGTTGAAACACGGCCTTCTCACTGCTATATGTTTCTTTTAGAATCTGATATAGTTGATAAGCCGCTTTGGCATCCTCTAATGCCCGGTGGCTTTGTTTTGTTTCAATTTTATAATAATTGCAGAGATATTCCAGACTTCTTTTTTCTATATCTGGCAGTACTTTTTTAGCAATCTTAAGTGTATCAATCCCCTTTGCTTGATAATTCATTCCTTGGCGCATAACTGCTGCCTGTAAGAATCCATAATCAAATGGGATATTATGTCCCAGAAGCGGGAGATTTCCTGCAAACTCTAACAGTTCCTTCACTGCCTGCCGTTCGCTCTTTCCCTCTCTGACCATTTCGTCAGTAATTCCGGTCAGTTCCTGTATACGCTCATCAATAGGTACTGGACACTGAACCAGCGTTTCGTAAACATCCTCTATGTTCCCATTCTTTATTTTTATTGCCCCTATTTCCAAAATATAGCACCGTTCAGGGTTTAATCCAGTTGTTTCTAAATCCAAAGCAACACAATTCATCTCGTCCACCGCCATTTCTATCCATTCTGTTTAAATTCCCGGCAGTATTTCTGCAGAAAACACTGCTCACACTTCGGGCTCCGGGCAAAACAAATCGCACGGCCAAAGGTAATAATCTGAATATTATATAAAATCCAATGATCCTTCGGTAGTTTTTTCATCAATTCAAATTCTACCTTTACCGGATCGTCACTTTTGGATAATCCCAGCCGTTTTGATATACGTTTTACATGTGTATCCACCACAATGCTGGGCTCATGATAAATATTTCCCCGAATTACATTGGCTGTTTTTCTACCCACACCCGCCAGTCCTGTTAGAGCCTCTAAGTCTCTAGGCACCTCACCGTCGTATTTCTCCAGCAAAGTTCTGGTGCAGGAAATGATATTCTTTGCCTTATTTCGATAAAATCCCGTAGAACGAATATCTTGTTCCAGCTCGCTTTGGTCAGCTTCTGCAAATTTCTCAAGAGTATCATACTTTACAAATAAATCCTTTGTGACAATATTCACTCGCTCATCTGTACACTGGGCACTTAACATCGTTGCAATCAGAAGCTGCCAGGGGGTCTCATGATTCAGATAGCACTTATATTCTGTTGTATATCGTTCATCTAGTAATGCCAGTATTTCTTTCGTTCTTTTCGCAATTCCTGCCATATACTCCTCCTATAGCATGATTTCACACATGTCTGCTTCTTTGCTGCGTGGATCTTTGGCTGCATAATTGAATAAAACGGCTGTTTCTTGCGCATATATTTTGGTAAATACCTCTATATGCGTCATACCGGCCATTTGTTTTGCCTGATATCCACGATATTCCGGCAAATATATGGGGTCTTGTTCTTCCTGCTTATAAAACTGCCGAATTTGGTTCTTATATGGTGATAGATCTTTGGCCCATACCGGACGGCTTTTAACCTTTTCCCTCGCATATAAGTCCAGTGTCAGATACTCTCTGGCCTGTTCCCGGAATTCCGGAAATCTCACTATTAAAAATTCCAACAGCAAGTCGTATTTTCCTAACCGGGAAAGTTTCTGCATTTGCCGATTCTTTTCCTCATAAAATATTGCAAGTTCTTTATAAAAATGAAATGCACTGTTATATTTTTCAATAAAATAATTTAATGTATGCTGGAACTGTCCGCTATTGTAATACATTTCCAGCATGTGTTCCACTGCTTTCAGCTGTATGATGTCATCATAAGAAAGCCACTTGGTATACAATACTTCATAATTTGCTTCCTCTTTATATCCCAAGCCATAGCTTTGGGCATTCTCATACATCCAAGAACCTTTCAGCACTTTTAAAAAACCAAGCTGCAGCTGATCTGGCTTCATATGATAGACTCGGTCAAAGGACTTCTGAAAACTCTGGTAATCTTCATAAGGAAGTCCTGCAATCAAATCCAGATGTTGGTGTATATTGCCTTTTCGGCGCAGAATTCCCACTACTGTCTCCAGTTTGTCCAAATCCATCTGGCGCCGAATCTCCTTAATTGTATGAGGATTGGCCGACTGCACGCCGATTTCCAACTGTATAAGCCCCGGCCGCATGGCAGACAAAAGCTCTAATTCTTCCTCTCCCAACAGGTCAGCTCCTATTTCAAAGTGAAAATTGGTGATTCCGTTATCATGTTCCATAATAAAACGCCAGATCTGCAGCGCATGCTCTTTGTTACAGTTGAACGTTCTGTCAACAAATTTCACCTGCTGAACTTTCTTTTTCAAAAAGAACATCAGTTCTTCTCTAATCTTCTCCATATCCCGAAACCGAACCTTCTTCTCTACCGAGGAAAGACAATAACTGCAGGAAAATGGACAACCGCGGCTTGTCTCATAATAAATGATCCGATTCTCAAATCCAGATAAATCTTCATAAGCAAACGGAACCTGATTCAAATCGATCCAATTACGAGGTGGATTCACCTGAATGTGATCAGCCAAATCTCTATAGACCAATCCCTGAATCTGATTCAGAGAACCCTTCTGCTCTTGATAATAAGCCATCAATTCCAGAAATGTCTGTTCGCCTTCTCCTGCCATAATGCCTGACGCCCACACTTCCTCCTTAAGGAATTCTCTGCTCTCAAATGATACTTCCGGTCCTCCCAGCCAAATCGGTACTTGAGGCAGAAGCTTATTCAGATTTTGTCCCAGTTCCCGCACAAGCCTGATATTCCAGATATAACAGGATATAGCGATCAGTTGGGGCTTTTTTTTATAAATATCTATTAGAATATCTTCCATGTAGTGGTTAATCGTATATTCTGCCAGTTCTATTTGCTCCTGATAGGGTTTGGCATATGCCCTCAGATCATAAATGGCAGGATTGGAATGTATGTATTTGGCATTAATAGCCACTAATAATGTCTTCACAGCAGCCTCCCCGCATTCTTTGATATTCCATATCAGCACAATTGGTACTTTTGTTATGCATATTTTATATCGTCATATTTAAAGAAACTATTAACATTACCAAATTTTCTATTGATTTTTGTAATCATTGTGATATACTATTCACATGGGGCATTAGCGCAGTTGGGAGCGCGCCACACTGGCAGTGTGGAGGCCACGGGTTCAAGTCCCGTATGCTCCATTTAAAATATTTGATATAAAAATAAGAACGGATATCCGTTCTTATTTTTATATCACTAATGCGGGTGACAGGACTTGAACCTGCACGGTCTCCCACCAGAACCTAAATCTGGCGCGTCTGCCAATTCCGCCACACCCGCTGATATTATTTTGTATTGTACCAAACGGAAACATAAACCGCTTTTACTTTATTATATCCAGCCACAAATATTGGCTGGATACTTCACTTCTTAATGAGCGTGCCGGGGTTCGAACCCGGGACAACTTGATTAAAAGTCAAGTGCTCTACCAACTGAGCTACACACCCTGATTTAATTTTATCATCACCGGCAGAGTGCTAGGAAAACTTCTGCAAACTGGGCTAGCTGGATTCGAACCAGCGAATGCAGGAGTCAAAGTCCTGTGCCTTACCGCTTGGCGATAGCCCATTAAAGACTTTAAGGTGGATAAAGGGATTCGAACCCTTGGCCTCCAGAGCCACAATCTGGCGCGCTAACCAACTGCGCTATACCCACCATAACTCAGAAATAATCTGAAAAACGTGCTTGGAGGGATTCGAACCCCCGACCCACGGCTTAGAAGGCCGTTGCTCTATCCAACTGAGCTACAAACACATTGCTTTACCAGAAAGCCCTCAGGGCTCCAGTAAAGCGGGTGATGGGAATCGAACCCACGTATCCAGCTTGGAAGGCTGGTGTTCTACCATTGAACTACACCCGCATATGGTAAGTCTCCCTCCGCTCTTGTCCAGCGGACGGACTCGCTGCAATATTTAATTTCCAATCGGGGTGACAGGATTTGAACCTGCGGCCTCCTGGTCCCAAACCAGGCGCTCTAGCCAAGCTGAGCCACACCCCGATCTTACATTGCGAAGCTGTATTTCATCAACGCAAGGACTATTATATTATAAACCTTTACAAATGTCAACACTTTTTTTTATTTTTCGCTAAACAGTTATAAATCACAGCTGCCAACCGTTCTTGGAAATGGAATTACATCCCTTATATTCGCCATTCCAGTCAAATACATAACACACCGTTCAAAGCCCAGACCAAAACCGGCATGACGGGCAGAGCCATATTTTCGCAGATCCAGATAGAATTCATAATCCTGCTCATTCAGACCCAGCTCCTGCATTCTTGTACGAAGCTTTTCTAGGCTGTCCTCTCTTTGGCTGCCGCCAATAATCTCACCAATTCCAGGAACCAGACAGTCCATAGCCGCCACCGTCTTCCCATCCTCATTCAGCTTCATATAAAAAGCCTTGATATCCTTAGGATAATCGGTAACAAATACCGGCCTTTTATATACCTGCTCCGTCAGATACCGTTCATGTTCGGTCTGCAGGTCACAACCCCAGCACACTGGATAGACAAACTGATCATTGTGTTTCTCCAGTATAGACACTGCTTCTGTATAAGTAACTCTGCCAAATTCCGATTCCCTTACATGATTCAGACGTTCCAGCAGTTCTTTATCCACATACTGATTCAAAAACTCCAATTCAGCCTGTCCATGTTCCATCACATATGCAATCACATATTTGAGCATACTCTCTGCAAGTTCCATATTATCGTTTAGATCTGCAAATGCCATCTCCGGCTCAATCATCCAAAACTCAGCCGCATGTCTAGCCGTATTAGAATTCTCTGCACGAAATGTCGGACCAAATGTATAAATATTGCGGAATGCCATTGCGAAAGTCTCTCCATTCAGCTGGCCGCTGACCGTCAGATTGGTCTCCTTACCGAAGAAATCCTTTGTTCCATCCACGCTCCCATCCTGCTTAAGCGGCAGGTTGTTCAGATCCAGTGTAGTAACATGGAACATTTCCCCTGCCCCCTCACAGTCACTTCCTGTTATCAGAGGTGTATGCACATAGACAAAATTCCTTTCCTGAAAAAACTGATGCAGCGCAAATGCAATCTGTGAACGAATTCGAAATACCGCCTGAAACGTATTCGCTCTTGGCCGTAGATGACTAATGGTACGAAGATACTCAAACGTATGGCGCTTCTTCTGCAGCGGATAATCTGTTGTCGATGCCCCTTCAATCACCACAGATTCTGCCTGCATTTCAAAAGGCTGCTTTCCTTCCGGCGTGGCTATAATTTTACCCTGGACAATCACAGCAGAACTAATGTTCAGTCTGCGGATCTGTTGAAAATTCTCCAATGTATCGTCAAAAACAACCTGCAGCGTTTGAAAGCAAGAACCATCCTGCAGCACAAGAAATCCAAAGCTCTTTGAATCTCGTATACTGCGGACCCAGCCGCCCACAGTAACCCTCCGGTCTGCAAAGTCCCCCTGTTTTCTATACAGTTCCTCTATGGTTGTCAAATCCATTCTACCACGCCTCTTTTCTTTCCATATTCCTTATGATTAGTTCTGTACATATTCCTGCAGGCCATCCGCAATTTCCTGGTATATTTTCTGTAAAAAACTATAATTATTCAGCACATATTTCATATTTTTGTTGGAACACTGTTCCTCATATTTCTTTAAAAACTGTGCAAACCTTACAGCACCCACTTTATTACTTTCTACCGCAAAAGTATGTACAATTCTTTCCATGCTCTTTAAGTCTTCTTGTTCTATGTCGCTGGCAATCTCTTCCATAAATCTGCCTGACATCATTGCGTATACCTTTAATGCCATCTGATACTGCTTCTCATCTCCATTGCAGTTAGCCAGCCCTTTCCATTTATCAAATCCCTGAATATCTATATCACTCTCATCCAGCAGTTCGAGCTCCTGGATCTTATCTTTGGGCAGCCACTTTTTCAAAATCTGCGTCATTTTTTCCATTTCAATGGGTTTAGATAGAAAATCCTGCATACCAGAATTGAGGAAAATGTTTTTGGCGCCATTGACTGCATTGGCCGTCAAGGCAACAATAATCACATTCTGATATTTCTTTCCCGCCCTGGAACGAATCCTCTGTGTTGTCTGAATTCCATCCATTTCTGGCATCATATGATCCATGAAAATAATATCATAATCCTTCTCTTCTATTTTGGCAATTGCTTTCTTACCACTGTCTGCCAAGTCCACCTGAAGCTCAAACGGCTTCAAAAGACCCGTGGCAATCTTTAGATTTACCGCATTATCATCCACAATCAAAACTCTAGCTTCAGGAGCAGTGAACTTACGTTCGGCAGCCCTGACGCTGGCCCGCAGTTCCCTTGAATATGTCCGATTTAGAATGGAACGAAGTTTAATTACAAGAATCTGCTTCATCACCAGAATATCCTCTTCTTTTCGTTTCTTCACAGATTCCAGCTTATCTAGCAGTACCACCTTATCTGCCCTTAATCCCATAACCAACGGACTGTTATAAATCTCCTTATCAACAAACAGAATATCATAGGAACGGTTCAGCATTTCAAAAAACTGTTCTTCTGAACGGGCAATGGCATATTCTATCTCCATATACTGAAATGCCTCTTCATAGATCTTTGCATATTGGATATTCTTCTCTACAATCAGTGCTTTCTTATAACAGATTGCTTCTGCATTTCCCTGGTTGCGGCAGATCTTCTGCGGAACCTCCAGTGAAAAACAGCTTCCCCTGCCATACTCACTTTCCACCAATAATTTTCCATCCATATTTTTCGCCAGCATCAGGGAAATCGCCAGTCCCAATCCCGTACCCTCTACCGCCCGGTTCTTGACCGTATCAAAGCGGCTGAATGAATCAAACAAATGATTAAGATTCTCTTCCTTAATGCCGCTTCCGCTGTCTTCTACATCTATACGGATTAGAACAGACCCTCCATCCGGCATGCTGGCCAGACGTTTCATCCTTAATATAATATGTCCACTTTCCGTAAATTTAACAGCATTGGTCAGCAGATTTACAATCACCTGTTTAATGCGGATATCATCACCATGCAGATATCTTGGCAGTTCTACATCTACATCCACGATAAAATCCAGCTCCTTCTTCCCCATGCGTACAATGGTCATATTAATTAAATCTAAAAGCATGGTATCCAACGAATAATCAACCGGCACAATATCCATTTTACCAGCCTCAATTTTGGAAAAGTCCAAAATATCATTGATAATCCCCAGTAGATTCTGTCCTGCCTGCTTAATCGTAGAAGCATTTTCCAGAACGGCATCCGAAGCCTCTTCTCTTAAGATCAGTTCCGTAGAACCGATAATGACATTCATGGGAGTCCTGATTTCATGGCTCATATTAGCTAGGAAATTACTTTTCTCTCGATTGGAATAATCCGCTTCCTCTTTTAGACGAATCAATTCTTCTGTATATACCTGTGTCTCTGTTACATCACACAGAAAAATACTATATCCAATAATCTGTGACTTATCAATAATAGAAGTCACTTGTGCCTTATAATAGGCTTCTCCCTTCTGAAAATGCTGATTGGCATTGCGATCCAGCAGATTCATCAAAGAAAAATAACCGCTGATTTTTTCTCCTATATGAAGCTCCTTTAGTTCAGGAAACAATTCCGCTGCCATATGATTGTACTCCTGCAGGTTATAATAGGCATCCACAATGATAATTCCCTGTTCCAGCTTCTGTAGAAGATCCAGATGGGTAAAATCTTGGATACGAAACATACCGCTTCTGACAAACATCAGGATATAGAACATGCAGATAAGTACCAGACTCGGCGGCACAAAACGAAACTGATGGAATAACTCTCCCGCATAGATCAAGAAGAAAAGCCCCATCATCGCAATTCCCATAAATAACCATACCAGATGCTTTCGTTCCTCGTCAGACATAAGGAATACCTTTTTTATCATGCAGAATATGCTTCCTGCCATAAATCCCAGATCCAGGCAGACACCCAGCCGGTATCCCCATCCCCATACATATTCTAATGCCCAACTCTTTCTGGAGCCAGCAAGTACAGCTTCCTTAAAATATAGTTCCCCAAGTACTCCCAGTTCTTCCATACCTGCCATAAAAATGCATAAAGCTCTAAGCAAGACTACTGTCACCAATATAATACGGCTCTTTCGGGAAACACTTATCTTAAAACATATTACAAGAAAGACAAATAGGAAAAAGAGGCAAAAAGAATTCCCTAAGCCCTGCAGTTTCATGGAAAATAGAGCTATCTCCAAATCA
Organism: Lachnospiraceae bacterium; assembly: GCA_022791575.1. Taxonomy (GTDB): domain Bacteria; phylum Bacillota; class Clostridia; order Lachnospirales; family Lachnospiraceae; genus JAAVZI01. Next base: position 6,956 of record JAAVZI010000009.1, on the reverse strand, counting down.
CTGCTCTTCCATTCCATCAAAGATCCCAGACACCCTAAAAAAGCTGCACAAACAGCTAGAATCAGAACCTTTTGCTCATCACTGGCATGCTGCAGGACCAGTACCACGATCATTATAATACATAAGAGCAGGCTGATTTCTGCTGCTCCGACAAAAAAGCTATGCATAATGCGCCCCCTTTCACACTCCCTGACAATATTACAAACATTCTTAATACATATTCTATATATTTTAACATTTTATAAAATAAAAGTAAATGTTTATTTAATATTTTCTAAAAAAGACCATGGTACACACCATGGTCTTTCACCTGTTACAGCCCTCTAGCCGTTAGTTTTCAACTTCTGCAGCGTCACCGCTTGCCGCACCACCCTCCTGCGGCGGAGTAATGACCGCTGTCTCGAGCAGTTTATCCATTACTTTTTTTGCATAAGTCTCAAAGTAAATATCCAGCTGATAGTCTTTCTGATAAGAACTTCTGAATTCCTCCACTGACATGGAATAATTATCTGCATAGGTCTGAAGCACTGCGGTATAATCTGCTTCTGTAGGAATCAGTTCCTCAGTCTCTGCAATATAAATGATAGAATATCTTCCTTTCATGGTATCCTTCGCAATGCTCTGGATTTCCGCGTCATATTCTTCCTGCGTCATGCCTATTTGACTTAGATACTCTTCCATAGTTATCTGATAATTATTAACAATATTGCTCTCAATATTTGTCTTTACCATATCTGTATAATAATCGTTCTGGCTCGTTGGAACTTCCTTTAATTCTGTAATCTCCAGCAGTTTACTTTCCAATGCTGTCTGGACATTTTGTTCTCTTAACTGCTTGGACTGCTTCTCCATCTCTGAACGGTAATAGTCCTTAAAACCATTGACTGTAGCATCCGTAACGGTTCCTCCCACCTTGTTCAGATAGGCTGCTACCCATTGATCGGTCAATTCCGATACCGTACCGTCCCCTTTCTGCAGATAATTCAAAGTAACCTTGAACTGTGCCGGTTTTCCTGCCAGCGCCGTATTATTCTTATATTCCTGCGGAAATGTCACATCAATTGTTTTCGTCTCTCCAATATTCATACCAATTAACTGATCTTCAAATCCAGGTATAAACTGACCTGAACCAATTTCCAAGTCAAATCCTGTACCTGAACCACCATCAAAGGTAGCACCGTCCATATAACCAGTATAATCAATATTTACCGTATCTCCGCTGACCGCCTGGCCGGAAAATGCATAGGGATACTCTTTGAGCAGTGAATTCAAATTCTCCTGGAATACTTCATCTGTAATCACAACCTCATCCTCAACTTCAAGCTGCATATTTTCATATCCAGTCACATTTGTATGCTTCATTGCCTCATTTCCGGTCTTCTTCATCAGAATCTTATGCAGATTCTCTGCATGATCATCATCCACAGAGATTACATCCTTTTCTTCTGTAGACTCGTTCTCCTTCTTGGAACTGCCTTTCGTTGCACAGCCTGTGGCTAATACTGCTGACATACAAAAACATAAAGCCAAACTTAATACTCTCTTTTTCATTTTAACCTCTCTATCCTGCATATTGCATGGCCTTTATCTGTACCAAAACAGTATGCAAATTTAATTACGTATCAGAGTGTATACAACATTCATTTCAGACACATTCTAGTTATAACACATCCAAGTTTGAAAATAAAGTCTTTTTTTGAACTTCACACAATTTTCAAATTGCATTCCATTCTCCCATCCACAAAATTTTAATAAAACTTTCTCAAAACATTGAAATCAACTGTTATTTATAGTATAATTATGCCATAGAAATCATCATATATAGAAAGGATTTGATTTTATGAAAAAATATATGCGTACTGCATTAGAAGTGGAAGCAGTTCAGTATGCTCCAAACCAGTCTTTAGAAGACGGCTTTGAGCTCTGGACCAAAGTAATTACCAACGGATGGATCAATAGTGACAATCTTGTGCAGATTAAAAGAGAAGATGGCACACTGGTCTGCCCCTTTATTGAAAACAAACGGGGACGTGTCTTTATTAAAGAAGGCGATTATATTATATCGGAAGCCGATAATGAGAAGCACGTATGCGGAGCCCGTAAGTTTGCCAATCGTTACCAGGAAATGGATTAAAAGAAAAGCCTGCCCTTCTGCGGTCCCTTACATAATCGGGGACAGCAGACGGCAGACCTGCTCTTTAATCCGAATCAGACGGGAACGTTTTCCATACTCCAGAGAAGTAATCAATGTACACTCTTCCAGATCTTTTTCAAATCTCCGATCTAATTCCTCACTGACCTGTTTATCATAAATTACCGCATTCACTTCAAAATTCAGCTGAAAGCTTCTTATGTCCATATTCGCAGTTCCAAAACAACTGACAATGCCATCAATGCTGACACCTTTCGCATGCAGAAATCCTGCATTATAAGTATAACATTTCACTCCTGCTTCCAACAGATCATTGATATAAGAATAAGTCGCCCAATACACGAACATATGATCTGGTTTGCAGGGAATCATAACCCTTACATCTACACCGGATTTTGATACAATCTGCAGCGCATTCAGCATAGCCTCATCCGGGATAAAATAAGGCGTCTGAATATAAATATGATGCCTGGCCTTATGAATCAGCCGAATATAATTATTGCGGATATTAGGCTGCATAGAGTCCGGACCGCTGGAAATAATCTGAATTCCCACATTTTCAAAGGAATAACCGGATAACTTCGAAGTCTTTTCCACCTCAGCAAAATAATTGTCTAAAGAAAGATTTTCCTTGGCTGCAAAATTCCAGTCCAGCATAAAACGAAGATTCAGCGCCACCACAGCACCTCCGCTGATCTTTAAATGCGTATCTCGCCAATACTGAAAATAATCATCCATACCCAGATATTCCCGGCCAATATTAAAACCGCCTACAAAACCAACCCGTCCGTCAATGATTACCAGCTTTCGATGATTTCTATAATTAATACGCAGCTGCAGCTTTTTCAAAAATGCCGGAAAGAATTCTGCTGTTTGAATGCCTGCTGCCCGCAGCGCTTTCCAGTGTCTTTCCCTCATGGAGCGGCAGCCCATACTGTCGTAAAGGATACGCACTTCTACCCCCTGCTTCGCCTTTGTTTCCAGAATCGGACGAATCAGATCAAACGCTTCATCTGGTTTAATAATATAGTATTGCAGATGTATGAACTTCTCTGCCTTTTTCAGCTCTTCTGCCAGCGCCCGGAACTTTTCCATTCCATCTGTATACAATTCCACCTGATTGTCCGCTGTAAATACTGCGCTGTCTGCACTCAGGTTATAGATTACAATGTCCTCGTATTCCTTATATTCGCCCTCTAACTTAGGAATCCGCTTTTCTGCAATATCCTGCTCCTGATGACGTATTTCAGAACTAATTGCATCCTCTACTTCTTTTATACGGAACATTCTGCTCTTTTTAAAATCCTGCCCCAAAATAAAATAGAACACAATTCCCACAATCGGAATAGAATAAAGCAGAAGAAGCCACGCCCATACAGATTTCGGGTCCCGTCGTTCAAAAAATATAATTACAATAGACAACAGAATATTGATAATTAGAAGATTATCCCCAATCCATTTCATTCCATCTGCCAGCCAGTTAAATATAGATTGTATTGTCATAATAATTATAGTATCCTTTCCTTTAGAAAATATATCATCATTATGACATTTTTGCAAGCTTTTTCCAAAGTCTGAAAACACTTGCGAAAAAAAGCAGTTTGATGTATGATAGTACGCAGATATAAAACGCATACCAAATGCTGCAAAAGTTTCAAAGGAGAGTGTTAATGGATATTATACAGAAACTAACAGAAGAACTGCAGATTAAAAGAAGCCAGACTGAAGCAGCTGTTAAGCTGATTGACGAAGGCAATACGATTCCTTTTATCGCCCGTTACCGTAAGGAAATGACCGGCTCTCTCAATGACGAAGTGCTGAGGAACCTGAATGAGCGACTTGCCTATCTGCGCAATTTGGAAGAAAAGAAGGAACAGGTGCTGTCTGCAATTGAAGAACAGGGAAAACTGACTGAGGAATTAAAAGCTCAGATCTTGTCTGCAGAGACCCTGGTTGTTGTAGACGATCTCTACCGCCCTTACCGTCCTAAAAGACGAACACGTGCTACCATTGCCCGTGAAAAGGGCCTGGATGGCCTTGCCAATCTCATATTGCTGCAGAGGACCAGCAAACCGTTAGAAGAAGAAGCTCTTCCCTATATTTCCGAGGAAAAAGAAGTAGCAACTGCTGAAGCGGCCATTGAAGGCGCAAAGGATATTATTGCTGAAATCATCTCTGACGAATCGGATTACCGGATTCATATTCGTGGGCTGACCTTTCAGAACGGACGATTACAGTCAACTGCCAAAAATCCTGAAGAATCTTCGGTATTCGAAATGTACTACGACTACGAAGAAGCCATAGCCAAAGCAGCAGGACACCGAATATTGGCTATAAACCGCGGAGAAGCCGAGAAAATTCTGACGGTCAAAATTCTTGCACCAGAAGAAGACATTCTGCGCTATTTACATAAGAAAATAATAACCCGTGACAATCCCATTACTACACCGATTCTTACAGATGTAATAGAAGACAGCTATAAACGGCTGATCGGACCGGCCATAGAGCGGGAAATCCGCAGTGATTTAACAGAGAAAGCACAGGAGGGCGCTATTAAAGTCTTTGGACGGAATCTGGAACAGATTCTTATGCAGCCGCCAATTACCGGCCAGGTGGTGCTTGGCTGGGACCCAGCCTTTCGTACAGGCTGTAAATTAGCGGTCGTAGATCCAACGGGAAAAGTGCTGGATACCAAGGTAATCTATCCTACCGAACCGCATTTTAAAGTAGCGGAAGCTAAAAAGGCGTTGACCCGTCTGGTGGACCAGCATCACATCACCCTGATTTCTCTGGGAAATGGAACCGCCTCACGAGAATCCGAGCAGATCATTACGGAATTTATTAAAGAATCAAATAAGCCGCTCCAGTATGTCATAGTCAGTGAAGCCGGTGCTTCCGTTTATTCTGCAAGTAAGCTGGCGGCAGAGGAATTCCCGGACTTTGATGTAGCACAGCGAAGCGCAGTATCCATCGCCCGGCGCCTGCAGGACCCTCTGGCAGAGCTGGTAAAGATAGATCCCAAATCCATCGGTGTTGGCCAATATCAACACGATATGAACCAGAAACGCCTTGGTGAAGCTCTGACGGGAGTCGTGGAAGACAGTGTAAACCGGGTCGGTGTGGATCTGAATACGGCCAGCGCTCCTCTGCTTGAATACATTTCCGGTATCAGCAAAACTATCGCCAGAAATATTGTAGAATTCCGCGAAACAAATGGACGCTTTCGAAACCGCCGCCAGCTTCTAAAGGTTTCCAAGCTGGGCCCCAAAGCATTCGAACAGTGTGCCGGCTTCCTGCGCATCAGTGATGGGGAAAACCCGCTAGATAGAACAAGTGTTCACCCAGAAAGCTACGATGCAGCCCTGCGTTTGTTAGAAAAGTTGGGATTCCAGCCTTCTGATATCTCTGCCGGCAGCTTAAAGGGGCTGTCCAAAAAGGCAGGCAATCTGAAAACCTTAGCTCAGGAGCTGGAAATCGGTGAGATCACTCTAGCTGATATTCTGGCAGAACTGGAAAAACCCGCCCGTGACCCCAGAGACGAGATGCCCAAACCGATTCTACGCACCGATGTACTGGAAATGAAAGATCTGCAGGAAGGCATGATCTTAAAGGGAACAGTCCGCAACGTCATTGATTTTGGTGCATTTGTTGACATTGGAGTCCACCAGGACGGCCTGGTACATATTTCTCAGATGACCGACCGTTATATTAAACACCCGCTGGAAGTAGTCAGTGTAGGCGATATTGTAGAAGTAAAGATTCTCAGTGTGGATCTTGTCCGCAAACGAATTCAGCTTACTATGAAGCTGTAAGAAATGAGGTCGACTATGTATAAGAATAGGAAAACCGAACCGGCTCTGGCTCCCATCGGGGTCTTTGACTCCGGTGTCGGCGGCCTGACTGTGGTCAGAGAAATTATGCGCCAGACGCCCAGTGAACGGATTGTGTATTTTGGTGACACGGCCCGTGTGCCCTACGGAAGTAAATCCAAGAATACCATTCTGCGCTACTCCAGACAGATTATCCGCTTCCTACGCACCCAGAACGTCAAAGCCATTGTTGTGGCCTGCAACACGGCCAGCGCCTTGGCACTTCCCGACATTCAAAAGGAGCTGGATATCCCCATTATCGGCGTAGTCCAGCCAGGCGCCAAAGTAGCTGCCGAAACAACACGGCAGAAAAAGGTCGGCATTATCGGAACCGAAGCAACGGTTAACAGCGCCATCTATACACATATGATTCAGGCCGTTGACCCCGATATTCAAGTAATCAGCAGAGCATGCCCGCTTTTTACCCCGCTGGTAGAGGAGGGATGGCTGAAAGATCCGGTTACCGAACAGGTTGCCGCCCGTTATCTGGATACCTTTAAAGAATCCGACATTGACACCCTGATTCTGGGCTGCACCCATTACCCACTGCTTCGTTCCCTAATCGGAAGATTAATGGGAAACAGCGTACAGCTTGTCAATCCCGCCTATGAAACCGCATCGGCGCTGAAAAACCTGATAGAGCAAGAAGATCTTTGCAACCCGATTCCCCCGCAGCTGCAAAATGATATGTATCAATTTTATGTCAGTGACGCGGCTGACAAGTTTAAACAGTTTGCCAACTCCATTCTGCCCTATGACATTGAAACAACCAAACAAATTAATATAGAGGAGTATTAAGATTGAAAATGAAAAGTAGAGGGTATCCATTCCCTTAATCGCACAACAAATAAGCCATCTTTCAGTGGCTGCTTTAAAAATTGAATATAGAGAATGTTAAGGTTATGCAGTTGCTGACTTGATTTTATAACCTTGAT
>JAAVZI010000008.1 GCA_022791575.1 Lachnospiraceae bacterium | reverse complement strand
TTGGCGAAGTCCAGATTTAAAAATGGTTTCTTAGTAGAATAGTCTACAAAAATAAGGTCGCATACCTCACGGTTGCTCATGTTTGTGTTGTTCATAATGGTTTCCTCCTTACATGTTCCGGCAGTATGTTTGGCTGCCTGTATTTATGATTGTAATAGATATCTATCATATAAGAAAATCTCAGTTTGAGAATTGATGTTCCTCAACCATCAGTTTTATCGGGGTTTGCGGAGCTTATTGAATGTGGGGCAAATCAAAAAGTTTCTAAAAATGGAAGGGGGAAATGGAAATGCTGTTAACAAGAACCTTGCAATAGAAGAGGGGGGAGTGATATAATTAAGTATAGATAAGGAGAATTGTATTTATGTCAAAGAACATACAGAAATTAAAACCAGATACAGAAGAATCTACGATACTGGCAAACCGGGGGTATGCAGAAAGTATACAGGCTTCTAGGGATGTCATTAAGATACAAAAGAAATCCACTACCTTGGGGGCGGACTTTGTTATGTATGGACTGGAGAACCAGGAACGAATCCATTATGCCATGCCCATGCGTGTCATGGGGCTGGACTATGCAGCATACAAAAAGCAGTATGACAGCCAGGCAAAGAAAAACAGGAAGCGGACGGAGATAGATGGAGATGAATATTTGTCAAAAATGAGGAAAACAGACAAACTGAGCCCTGTTATTACGGTAGTTGTGTATTATGGGGAGAAGCCCTGGGATGCGGCAGTCTCGCTCCATGGAATGCTGGACATCCCGCAAAGGCTGGCTGGCCTTGTCAGCGACTATAAAATGAACTTGGTAGAGGCAAGGAAAAATGACCTATCGCTGCATAACACCAACAATATTGATTTGTTCCAACTGTTAGGAATCATTATGAACCGGAATTTATCCAGGCAGGAGGCTAGAGAACAGGCAATTTCCTATGCTGACAGCCATAAAGTGGATAAATCTGTAATTATGACCGTGGCGGGGGCAACAAACAGCAGGATTGATTATAATGCTTTTGAAAAAGGAGATGGCAAGATGTGTACGTTGTTTGAAGAGATTGCAAAAGAGAATGAGAGCAGAGGCAGGCAGGAGGGTAGACAGGAGGGTGAAGCTAGACAGATTGTGGAAATGGGACAGGAGTTTGGCCTCTCTGAAAGTGATATTCTGCTTCGGTTGCAAAAAAAATTAAATGTGTCAGAAGAGACCGCACAGGCATTTTTGCAAATGTTCGGAAAATAAGTAGGAGAATAGGTTCTGAGTTAATGATATCCAGTGGATTTTGATTAGGAAGTTCAATAAAAAATATGATTGAGTTTTTTGTAATAATAGTAGTTATTTCTATTGGAATTGCTTTCGTAGTATAGGTTAATTAAATTTCCTAGATTAATACTGGATTTGGTAATTCCTGTTCCAGATGATTATTTGTCAGAGGGCAGTAGTATCGGCTGCCCTCTGAAATGTGTGCAGTATGGTTTACTTATTCTTCAATTAATACCAGGTCCAGAATGTTGTTATCTTCATCTGCCATCAGATCGCAAGTAATAGTAACTGCTCCCGGATCGCCGTTATTGGTGAAGCTTAAAGACAGGCTGCTCTGAGGCGCCACTTTATAAGCGGTTAGCTTGTAAGGGAGAATTTCGTCATTCTCAGTCTTCATAACCGTATCGCCATAGACGATAAAATTCTTCGGGAAGCTGGTAGACTTAATATTAACTCTGCTTGCATTACCTGTTGCTTCTTTCATATAGTAGACAATGACTCTGGCACCATCAGTCAGAGCTGATGTCAACGTAATGGTATTGCCTGTAATAGAATATGCAAGTTCAGTTCCGCAGTCATCGTCAGCTGCATAGACAGCAACGGTTCCAGCAACCGGAGTATCTTTCAGGGTAATCGAAGCACCGTCAGCTTCTACAGCTGTTTCGATTCGTTTAATAAATTTGGCTGAGCTGCTGAGTTCTCCGCCGGTTACCAGCTGCCATAGCTTTACCGTATGAATCTGTGTTTCAATTGTCAGAGTACCGCCGCGTTCGCCGGCGAACTGGACCCGCTTCGGGTGTCCTTTACCGCCATAGGCAAAGACGGATTCACCGGTCAGCTCTGTAGTAGAGACATTGGCAAAGTCCAGGTTTAAAAATGGTTTCTTAGTAGAATAGTCTACAAAAATAAGGTCGCATACCTCACGGTTGCTCATGTTTGTGTTGTTCATAATAATTTCCTCCTTAAAGTTCCGGCAGTATTTCTAACTGCCTGTTTGTTATATTAGTAATAGATATCTATCATATAAGAAAATCTCAGTTTGAAAACCGAAGTTCTCAAACTGATGATTTTATCGGTGTTTACAGCCAATATAAATGGTTGTTCAAATCAAAAAGTTTCCTAAAATGAAAGAAGAATAGCAGCAGTCAGCTGTTATCCTTCTTGTTCAAATGTAATAGAAATCTGTTCTAATTCTTCGATCGAGCAGGCATTCTGTATGGCTGTTTCCTGCGCCTGTTGTTTTACGACTAACGGTCTGATAAATGCTTCTATTTCCATAGAAAGCTGTACCAGTTCTTCTAGTGTCCAGTCATTGGTACATTCCTCACCAGAGGCGTTCCAGGAAGGCTGGTAGGATAATTCGTTAGTTGCGGCCATAAGCGTTGTCAGAATCATATTATTTAAATGTTGTTGATTCTCAGACGTGGCGCTGTACTGTTTTTCGATCCCTCCATGACAGGAGGAAGTTATTTTATGTGTCTGAATGTACTGTTCCAGATTTTTTTTGCTTTTCTCTGCCTTTTGTTGTTTGAGAGAGGCGAGTTCTTTTGCCTGCTGTTCCTTGTACAGGGACTGGTGATGTTCTGAATCAAAAGTCCAGACACCATTTTCAAACTTATAGCTTTTAAGTTTTAACCGGTCGGTTTCTGTAGGTATGGATTCAACTTCAATGGAACCCTCCAGACTGCCAATCATGGCATAATCTCCTGTAAAATATCCGTTATGATCTAATACTGCTTTCATATGCTTATCTCCTTTGAATTAAAATTATATCCGCTTATTTCATAGATACTAAGTTCCTCAGCACGGATGGTTGATCGAACGTCTTTTTCGTAACGGTATGAATAACAGTTTGAAAATTTCATTCGGTTATAATCCATGTCATATAATATTTTGAATGTGACATAGCCAATATAATTTTCAAGAGACTGTACTCCAAGAGTTACAAAGTTATTTATATTGTCACCATATAAAAATAATATTCCAAAATTTGTATATACTATAGTTATATCATAAATGGACAATGTGTTTAAATAAGTTGCATCAATCTGAATATAACTGGTTCCGTTTTTGGGAATAGTTTTATCTCCTCTAAAAAAGGTTGCTTTTGTTACTCTGGTATCCGTTAGTTCTGCATTGGCCGGAACTGTTTTATTCAGTTCATAAGTACATGCAGCCGGAACTCCATTAGCAAAATAAACCGGTTTTACAGCAGAACCGGCATTCGTATTTAATTTACCGGCTGAAACTGCTGTTCCATCTGAGGGAAGGGCTCCGATATTAGCTGGAGTTAGATTTACATCTCCCGTTCGAAATATAGTTTCCTTTGCTCCTTTTATTCCAGTTACCGAATTGGCAGGAGCCTTTGCCAGTACCTGCCAGTATTCATTATCGTCTGCGGGTTCATTTCCAATCGTTAATTTTTTTGCGGTATAAGTGGAATGTCCGAAATATACAACATCCAAAAAATCGTAAGCTGCCGCTGGGTCGTAGCTTCCTTTAAACACAAACCCTATTCTTCCTGCATCATTCATTTCTTTTTCCTCCTTTTAAATGGTAAGGCCCCATTCCAGGTGGCCTTCTGTATTTACCTGAAACTGAAAGCGTCCGCCTTCATACATTAAGTGACCGGAAGACAGATCCACTTGAAAATGTGGCCTGTCCATATCCAACGCATCTTTTAAGGCAGACAAGGCATTGCTTCCGGCCTGTTCTACCTGTTCCAGATGCAGTTTGGCAGTATCGCTGTTGTTTTTGGCTGACTGATTATAGAACTTGGCATTGTCAGTCTCCTCATTTTCCCGCGTGCCAGTCCTGCCGTGTGCAAAAGACTCAGCTGCTGTTACACTTTGGTCAGCTTCGAGAGCCTTAGTACCTGCTGTGTTAGCAGACTCCAATGCATTTACAGCAGATTGTGCGGCAGCTGTAGCGGATTTGGCAGCAGCTGTAGCAGAGCCGGCAGCTTCTGAGTGACTGCGTTTTGCATTTTGGGCATAAGTTAGGGCATTGGTTTCTGATTTGTCTGCTTCTTCGGCATGTTTTTGAGCCTGTTGGTAGTAATAAAAGGCATTGTCAACGGACTCGCCGGGACGAAGCGTCGTGTTGCCAAGCGTGTAGCTTTGTGCTGTTTTGGCATAATGTTTGGCCTCTTCTAACACTTTTTCAAATGTAAGATAATTTTTTTCATCAGAGTATATGTAATTAGCCGGTTTGGGGCGTTTTCTGATGAGAATTTTAAAGCAGTACAGACTTCGGTGTTCGCTGTCTTTTTCAATATGAATGTATCCAGTAATAGGAGACGCTTCGGTTAACAGGTCATTGGGAATCAGTACCGATAATCTGCCGTTGCTGTATTCCGATGGGACAACCATAGCGTCAGACGATTTCTGATTGCAGAAATGAACCTTATAGGCTTTGTCAATTGCATGGTCTTCAACATATAAAGTAATGTCTTTGTCCCATTGTACAAGTTCGGCTAATTGTTCTCCGTATTTGTCAAATGCGGTTATTTGCTGCATAGTATCACCTCCTTTCAAACAATTGGCTCATGCTCTTGCGGGCATTGAGCCAATTGTTTTTCATAATTTTGCCGGTCAGCCTCTAACTGCTGCAGGCTGACAGCATGAATGGTTTCCAGAAATTCCTTTAAAATGCTTTCTACAACAAAGTAGGGCAAATTGGAATCATTGGTTAATTGGATTAGTTTTTTAATATAATCCTCTTTGATCAAAGTTACTGGTTTCATGGGTGTTTCTTTCATTTCTTTTACCTCCGTTTTTAAAATATTATTTTGTATTTGCCGGAATGATTAAAGGTTGATCAATGACCAGTTCCGGCTCTTCTTCAGCAGGACATTGTGTTGTCCTGATAAATGCGTTCTTATCTTCCAGCGTATAGCAGTCCGACCATTTTATGGCTTTATTTTGTCTGGCCGGGGAGCGTAATGGGCTGGCTTCTGCTTGTCCTTCATTCAGCTGCGCATATAATTCCTGAACGGCTTTAATCAGATAAGGGATAAACAGGTTTGTTTTAATGGATAATTGGCCTGTTGCAGAATCTTCATACACTAATTCAGGAAGGATGGGCTGAAGCTGTTGGGCAATCATACCGATCTCTTCATGCAGGCCGGTTTCAATCCAGTCAAATTCTTTTAGTTCAATCTGGTTCAGTTTACTTAAAGCATGGACCTGGCTGTCGGTGATATTAGTTTTCAGCCTGGCATCGGATTGGTTTAATATACTGTAATTGTGCAGGTTAATATTATTGTAACAGTCTACTGTGAGAGAAGGGCTGTTATAAAATATAAACCGGTCAGATAAACATTCGAATGTGGCACCAGAACTTTTTAATTTAACAGTAGTACCGCATAGTGAAACTTGAGCGGTCTGGGAATATAATCCTCCGCTGCCATCTTCATAGTTTGCTGTGCGGACATAATCGTTGATATAAAGGTTGCTGGAACAAAAAGTAGTTCCTGCTAGATGTAATCCTTGTTTATACTTTCGGCTATTTGCATAATAAATTAGTTGTACAATATAATTTCCATTTGTTTCCGTTTGATATCCCCAGCCCATATAGTCTGCTCCATGCTGAAGATCAAACATAAGGCCGCGGAAATTGGGATCACCATCCCAGCCATTTGTACCGATTTTTCCAACCGTTGCTCCTTTATAATAGTACCAGTTTCCGGTATACGTCATTTTCATTAACAAAGCATCCGATGAAAGGGAAGTATTTTCATAGATACGGATTTCACTGTTTTCAAACTGAATATATTTGCTGATGTTATTCCATGCAATTTTTACATGGGATGGATTCTGTTCAATTAGAGTACCGAATTGGCTGCTGCTTACCTTGGTGGTGATGTTGTCTTCGGCGATTTTGAGCCTGCTGCCAAGATTCGTCACGGCATTGTTACTGGATATGTCCAGGCCTGCGCCGTCTCCTTGTATATGGAGTGTTCCATGGGAATCAACATACAAAATTTCATCTTCCTGATTGGATAGTGACAGAAGCGTATCGGAGTTCGGGTTAACCGTAAAGGTATTCGTATCATTTCGGATACAGAGCCCATTGGAATTAAAGGTCAGGGAATTGCCGTCTGAATAGATTCCAAGGCTCTCGCCGAGAATCAGTTTTCCAACCAGCGTCTGGGCATTGATGCCATATGCATAAGTTAATTTACCGTCATTTGCCGGGTCTGTATAGTAATAGCCTCCGATGGCGGTTTTGACTGTTTTCCAATTATCATCTGTAATAGCCAGGGTAGAGTTAATAATTTTTAACTGCTCGTCATAATAACTGTCTGTGACAGAGTCATATTGCCGGAACAGCATACCATGCGAATCCCAGGTTTGGCATTGGAGATCGGCACCGCCAGTAATATTTACATGGGTTGCATTCAGCCCTTTTTCTACCCAGTCATTTAGTAATTGATTTCCTTTGGCTCCCTGGCTGGCCTGCCGTTGTACGGCATCATAGGAGGAGGCCATACTCTTTGCTTGGTTAAAAATGCTTTCTAAGTCTGTAGTGCCGTTTATGCCTTTTACAATATCAGAGAATTCAACCGAGATCTGTTCAAGATTATCGAAATCGATTTCATATTCCAGAAGCCGGAGTTTATATATTTCTTCGTCCACTTGAATGCGAATCCAGTTTCCTACCGCAAAGTGTTCAACCAGAGGTTTGAATTTTTTGATTACCAGAAGGTTTTTCAAGGTAGTGGAAATCGAGTGCTGAAGCTCGGCGGACTTATAGATTTCGCGGCTGGCTGCCTTGATAAATTCCTGCGCCTTTTCGAATAGTTCGGCATTGTTTAGTCCATCGGAAATGTAATTTTTATTGGAATACGTATCTTCTCTGCGGTAACTGCAGAATTCGGTCCATAATTCTTTGTCCAGAAAAGCAGGAAAGTCCAGTTCTTTTTGGATTTTTTCTTTTTCCATGGTGATATAGGACTGGGTGCCTTTGCTGGCCAGATTTTTGTCTTTATCATATTCTCCCAGAATCTGGTTGATTTCTTTCTGACGCACGACCATCTCATATTCGATTGCTTTTTGTTTCTGAAAATAAGGTTGATATAAGTGCGCATACAGGTCGGGCGTCTGCCCGGCCGCTTTCTTTTGCTCGGCGGCGCCTTCCTCAATCAAAATGTCCAAACAGGCTCTGCAGGCGTCTAAGAAGCTGGCCAGTCTTGCAAGGCTGTATTTCTTTAATTCATTGGCAAAGGCAGTGCCTTCTTTTTTGAATAGGCCGGAAATACTTAAATCTTCGGTGTCTTTTTTGTTTAGCATTTTATGGATTTTCTGCTGTATAAAGGCTTCCAGGTTTCCATCTATGGAAATGGTAATACTGCGGCTCTCGGCAGTATCTTCTTTGTCGGTATAACTGGTTACCGTAAAATTTCCACTCCAGGTATCTTTGCTGCCAGAAAGGCTGGAGTCCTTGACTTTAATCTGATATCGTGGATCAATCACTGTTTTTGCCATAGCAAGAACAGCGCTGCTGGCGGTGGCTTCTGACAGGCTGGCCGGATTGGCCACTGCAACTGGAGAGAGATTCTTAACAGTCAGCAGTTCTGCCTGTGCCGCTGCTGTTGTATCGCTTAATTTCGCATCCGGCATCAGTGTGGACTTCAGATATAAAGCCAGGTCAACCGTATGATAATAAGCGGTCATCAAAGCTGGATATCCCTTGATTGGTAACGAGATGGTTTCAAGCTTCGGGTTATAGTTCTGATACTGTCTGGCCAGCTGGTTATATGCCTCCAGATTAGAGGACGGGATATCTGCGGTATAAGAAGTTTGATACCGTTGGTATCGTTCTTCATATTCCTTCAACTTTCCAGCCAGTTTTTTTGACATATCTTTCTTTAACTCATCTGTAATATACCAGATATAATCAGAACCGTTGGGGTTACAGCTGCGGATCGCAGCAGTCATCAAATCATCGCCGCCTTCCAGCTTAAAGCAGTTTTTGACGGCGCCGGTATCTGTATGGAATTGAATCTCTTCCGCCAGTTCATCAGAAGTAATAAAAATAGCAGTATCCGTCCCATAGCTTTCCAATCCGTTGGATTCCAGGTCGTAAGCAGAAATGGTTCGTTTGATTGTACCATCTGCTTCGGAACCTGACTGAAAGATGAATAAACAGCCGATTTCCTGAGCAATCTCCTGTAATGCATCATAGATAGAAATGTTGTCAAAGGAGAACGTTCTTTGAACATCCTTAATTGCATGATCTACATGAAGCATGGAGTAATGGGGAGCTTTCTCCAGAATACGGTTTAATAATGAGTTTTCGGGTTCTTTGCCGTTATAGAATACAGTGGGTTTCTTGTAATCTTGCCTTGCAATATCATCTTCCGTATTGATTTCAATTCCATAAAGTATAATCTGTGAGAGCTCGGCTGGTCCGAGTTCGGTGCAGGATACGATTTTGGTAGTCTGGCTGGACTCGTTGGTAGTTACTTTGATTTCAAACCAGGTATCCCATTCTTTGCACCAGATCAATTTGAAATCTTTAATCTGTTCCCACAAAGGGCATTTTCTGCCGTTTACATATTTATGTACATCAAAAGTGATTTCGGCTGCGCTGTTTAGGCAGTCCTTTAGAATCAAGCCTTGTACGCATAGTTCCCCCAGCTTTTTTCCGCTTTTGTCAGCCAGGATAATTGTAGGAATCTCCGGCCGTCCAGCTGGGTCAAAATTTATGTGTAGTGCCATAATATCCCTCCTTACATTCCAAGTTTGGCAATGGGTGAATAGGTAAGTTGAATGCTGCAGGGAAGAGAGATGGTAAGGTCATTTCTGTTCGTCTGAAACGTATTGGCAATACGCAAAAAGTTCCAGTTGAAATCTTTCTGAATATTATGAGAAGCCAGAGAGGATTGGATCATAGGGTAATCCAGAGTAATGATCTCTCCTGTCGTGCAGCCTGCTATGGAAAGAATCCTGTCGTCCAGGGAATTGCTGATATTCAGTGTTCCGTTGTTGAGAATACGGATTTCCATATGGGGATACAGGTATCCTTCTTCATCTGAAGTATCTATCATGGTTTTCTTTTCATTAGCAGCAGTTGTTTCAATCGTAATGGTCCTGGGGTCTTGAAGGGCATGGGGCCTGTTGGTCTGCATGGTTAGCTCCAGTCCGCATATATTCCCGCAGTATTCAATTTTGCTGATTTGAAAACTGGCTTCAAAATAGATATCATAATACCCTTCTTCCAATAGTTTGAATTTATGATATTCTCTGCGGTTCAGCCATTTCATAAAGAAACGCAGTTCTTCTGGGGAAATGGTTACATCATCAAATTCACAGGGATTTTTGCAGATCTGGAATACTGCTTCCAGGCATTCAGTGTATTCACTCCCGACCTGTTCCTGTTTTAGCCCGCAGGCAGCGGGGACGGTATGAAATGTGATCTGTGAGCCGTTTCCAATTGTCTGCAGCCCCTCCGAGTCGAAGCTGCAGATCATATAACTGAGATCCCTTAACTGAATTCCGTCGTATTCAAAATTATAAGCATTCATTGGTTTCCTCCTATCTTAGTTTCATTTTTGAATTTCATTTTAATCTGATTTGCCTTAGGGTTCCTGCGGAATATCCGGCAGTACCATGGTACTGCCAAAGAACCGGTGCGGAGTGTATTGCGGATCGTATACAGTTGTGCTAATAACTGTTGATATTCATCTTGCCTGGCATGTAAATCATGCAGCGCCTCCAGCCATTCGCTCTTGATTGTTTCCAGTTCTGTAATCAGGGCTTTTGCGTGTGCATAGCCTTGATCCTTGCTGTTTGCATTGGATTCCATCTGCGATTTCAGGCTGTCGATGGTTTTATTTAGTTCAAAGTTGCGTTTTCTGGTTAATTCTAATTGTTTTTTTGTATTCATTTGCTTCTTCCTTTCAACATTTATATTTTTTCAGGGAACTTCCGCCAGCAGCCCGTTTGACAGTCATGGCCTGTACCATCTGTTCAAAGCTTTTATCGTGCTGCATGGCGTATTTAAAGTCAGCATAATTCTGAACATTTGGCAGGGTAACTTCCATTTGTATGGCATTATGAATGGTATCCTGGCTGATGGCCGGCATAGCGGATATCTGTGAACGGTCTGTAAGGCGTTCGGTCAGGTCAACGGCTGTATGCAGCTGATCCAGCCTGGCCAGCAATTTATGGAACTGCTGGGCTTGGACTGGCGTCAGTACCGCTTCGCCTCGTTTCAAGGTGTTGATGGTAATGATATCGTCGCCGTTTTGATAAGCTGTCTTTTGTAAATCAGCGACATAGCCGCCTTTAGAAAAACCATGGGCTTTCATCTGGCCCAGCATCCATTCATTTTGATTAGCCGAATAGGTGTAGATACCAGTTCCGCCCATGGCATAATAATAACCAGCCCTTGCTGGCTTTTCGGCATCGAAATTAAAATATTTCAGCCGGTCAACAATGCTGGTGTCTATGTTCAATTTCTGTTTGGAATAAACTCTGGGAATAAACCAGCTTCCCCATGCCGGGGTACTGGCCGGGCTGCCGGAAGAACCGGAACTGCTGGGAGCAGGGGAGGCAGCAGCGGAAGAGAAGATAGCACTGGCGGTAACGGTAGAACCGCCTGCACTTCCCGAAGCCGAACTGCTGTTCACCGCCGAACTTCCTGCGATGACAGAAATGGCGGTATTCGCAGTGGAATTCAGTTTGTCAAACATTCCCTGGATATTGCTGCAAATGCCGTTCAGTGTGTTGTTGACGGAGGTAGCTGCTGAAGCGATTCCATTCTGGATTCCACCGCCGTAAACAGCCAGTACCGTATTAATGCTGCCGGTACTTAGATCCCAGATATTGCGCATGGATTCAGAGAGAGTGTAACCAACAGAGTCTGCTTTTTCAGCAATGGTGGTGTTAATGTTATAGGCTTCTGAATTGATATTCGCTATCACATCAGCAAACAGTGCATCAACATTGTCCAGCCGCTGATTCAAAGTCAGTTCGTATTCCAGGTACAGTTCGTCTAAGAGCTGCTTCTGGTCGGAAATGTACTTCTCATATTCCGTATCTTCCAGCGCCTGCTGTGCTTCTTCATAGGAAACTTTCAGCTGCTGGATTCTGGCTTTATTTTCTTCGGAGGTGTCTCCTTCGTAGGCCTCTAGCTGTTTTTGCAGGGAAGCGAGTTCCTGTGTCTGCGCGGATACTTTCTTCTGATAATCATAGAGATCTTTCTGAGCATCCAGGGCATCGGTGTATGTACTGATCAGCTCTTTTAATGCGTCCAGTTCTGCTTTGATGCCTTCTTCTACCATATTTATGATGGATTGCTTCCGGTCTTCGGCGGCAAGGATCATTTCCTGCTGCAGTTCCGTTAGCTCCTGTTTGCGTTTTTCCAAGTCTTGGTTATCAGGGTCTTGTTTTAGCTGTTGTTCTATTTTTTTGAGTTCTTCGCCATAGTGGTCGGCTTGAAACATGTTTGCATTATAGTCCATACCATAAAGACCCATAGTGGACATACCTTCTTTGGTGAGTTTTCCTTTGTCGTCAAAGAGTTTGTCATTGCTCATCAGCTCTATGAGAAAGTCAGTTTCCGAAGAGAGTGCTGAGATTCGCTCATGCTGCAAGTCAAATACCTGCCATTCGATATCCCGGATGGAATTGCCATATTTTATCATGGCGGTGTTGGCTTCATTAATAGAGAGGGTCACCTCGTCAATCTGGCTGCACATATCGTACCATACCTGGCTTTGTACTTCTACGGCACCGCTGGATACGGCATTGTTTAAAGCCGTAAGCAGAGCGTTTTTCTTCTGTTCCAGCTGTGTAATGGTATCTTGTTCCGTATGCATCAGCGTCTTGTAATATGCAGTACTTATGAGATATCCCTTTTCTTCTGTCTGGGAAATAGCTTCGTCCAGCATACTGCGCTGGTGTTCGATTACTCCCAGCAGATTGCTGTATTGGGAGTCTGCGTTATCAAAAGCTGTTTCATATAAGCCGCTTATGGAATTATGGTATCCCTGTATAGAAGTTTTGGCCTGTTCTATGGCAAGGATAATCCCGTTAACCTGGTTCTGCATATCTGTAAAAGCCTGCGAATCGGCAGCTATAGAGCCGCTGCTGACAGCCTGGCCAAGAGCAGATAAAAGAGCAGATTTCTCCTGTTCTAACAGGGAAATGTTTGTTTTTTCCTCAGACAGAAGGTTTTCATAATGTCCGATGCTTTGAACCAGCGAATTGCGGTTCTTGTCGCCGGAGACATAATTACTCTGCTCTGACTGGGAAAGATACTCATTAAATAAAGATTTGTTATGTTCTACCACTGATAGAATATTGTCATATTGTGTAACGACATGTTCAAAAGACGTCTTGTATAGTTCGCTGACTGTCTCGTTTAGTTCTTCAATTGCATCCTGGCAGCTTAGTGCTTTCTCATACCATTCCTGGTACTGGGTAATCCGCTCGGCTAGGTCTTCGTCGGTAATATTACTGATATCTACCTGGCCGTTCTGCACCTTCGAAGCCCAGCTGGCAGAGAGCCCGACGGAATTCGCCTGCTGCATATAGCGGTTGTAAGCTTGCTGCTGTAATTCAATTTCATTTCTTACGGCAGAGAGTTCCGCCTGCAGATTCAAGTTGCGGCTGGACCAAGAACTGTAGATGCTGTCGGCTTTTTGCCTAAGCCGTGAGATTACACGTTCGATGCGGCTGACAGCGGTTTCGATCCAGTTAAAAACCTTTTTAAAGTTATTTTCTTTTGAGCTGCTGGAGGCTTGCGAATCCGGCGTGCTGGTGTCTAATAATGGGCTGCCAAAATCCATATTTATGGTATTTAAGTCAAGGGAAAGGGAATTCTTTAATGCATCTGCTTGTTCCAAAGATGTCAGGTATTCTTTAGCGGCATTATATTCTTCTTTTGTGTATTTTGCCAACTTTCTATCGGAATTGTCAGATTTAGGATTTTTACTGAATCCGATTCCGGAAAAACTTGCCAAACTGCGGAGGTTGGTGTCTTTTCCATATCCGGCGGCACCGTATTGCTCATAATTGTCTACAACTGCCTGCGCTTTCCCCTTTTCGTTAAGGACGTTAGAAGAGAGGGTTTTATCTTTGCTTTTGGCAATTGCAGTTACAAACTTGTTGTATGCGGCAGCTTTTTTGCTGATTAGTTCCACCCAGTTATTATAGTCCGTTGAATAGGTGGAGGTGAGGGCATTTACAAGCTGGGAGTTGCCTCCAGAAAGAGTTTGTAAATAATTAATATCGGCATCACCTTTTAAGCGGATATATTCTTCGTAAGTATCAAGCATATTCTGTAATGCGTTCTGATTTGCCAGATATTCGTTAACGGATGTTTGAGCATTGGCAATTCCCATTTCTTCCAGCTGGGAGATATAGAATTGTTTGTTTTCTTCAGTTATTCCTTTTAAAGTCTCTTGGTCAGTCAGGTAACAGGAGAGGATATCATTAAATGCCTGCTGGATTTCTTCTTTTGTCCTGCCAGAATCGCCGGCAATACTTTCAAACAGGTTAAAGTCATAGCCATTTAAATGCTTAAAGATCTCAGGAAGGGATTCTAGAGTAGCAGCGGATACATATCCGTTCGTCTGAAACTCTTCCATTGCCTTGGAAAGGCTGGATACATTCTGGCCGGCGGCGTTTAGTTTCTGGATCGGTGTCAGCATCTCAAGGATTCTTGATTTTGCGTCGTCTGCAGATGTGCCTGCCCGCTTAAGCAGGGTGATGTAACTGTCTGTTGATTCTAGGACATCCGTTGTAATGCTTCCTGATTTGGCAAGCTGTAAAAGAGATTCTTGTGCAGCTTTGAATTCATCGGAGTTCCACAGGTTCAGGAAGCGGTCATGAGGCTGACTGTCATCTTCCAGCTCGGAAAGCCCCGTCTGTACATAACCTAGTTCAGCGAGTTTATCAATCAGGCATTGCAGGTGCTCTTTGGAAAGGCCGATGTTTTCCATCAATTCATTCAGTACCGCTTCCCCAGGGCTGTCTGTTTTGTCGTCAAAATCAATTTTCATCAGGTCTTCTGTAGTCAGATTTTTTAATTGTTCTGCTTTGGCATTCAGGGAAGGGTCAGTTTGCAGGGCGCTGGATATTTTATAGCCTGTTTCGGCATTTTTATCCACTCCATTATAGATTTCTTTAAATATATCCTTTGCGCCGTATATATCAGAAATTGCATTACTGACATTTTTCTTTACGGTATCTAGGTTCTTTTTGGCTGCTTCTACACCTTCGCCAGATTGTAGGGCTTCATTATAATTATTAACTGCTGCTGCTGCCTCGGTGTATAATTTCCTTGTATTGTTCTGGCTGAGGATTTGTGCTTCTGCATACTTTTTTGCGTTGTTTTTAGAAGTTTCCATTTGTTTGGTATCGAAAGAATCCTTGATAATATCAGATAAGGTATCCTTAAATTCATTTACATCTTCATTGGATTCACCAAAATCTTCTGTTAGGTCATTAAATAATTGAACCAGTTGGTTATATACTTCCTCACGTGTACCGCTGGTTACCAGGCTTACAGTTCCAGACATTCCATACTGTCCATCGGTTTCTACAACTTTGGCATCTAATTTATCATAGCGGTCCAGATATTTTTTTAAATCAAATCCTGAACTACTATAATCATCCGGTTTTGCCTGTGAACCTTTGAAGTTGAGTTTTTTGTTCAGATTGACAGTTTCTGTTATGTAATCCCGGTCAGATTGGATATTTTTGTAGTTTTTAGCTACATAATCCGAGGCTTTCTTTTTCGATAATAAATTTAATTTCGCAAGCTGTTCGTCATATTTCCCATTAACTAGGTCTATGCCAAGGGCTTCCTGTCCGTATTTATCTGTCAGTTCATTCTGGACTTTAAGGAGTTCCTCTTTGACGTTTTTTACTTCGGCAGCAGAAAGAGAGGTATCATCCAGTTTCTGTTTTAATTCGGTGTATCTGGAAATACTGCTGTTGATAGACGAATTTTCCTGTACCCAGTTATCTGTTAGTTCTGCTGATTTTTCTCTTGCTATTTCAGCAGCAAAAGACATTTCATATAGACTGCTAATGGCAAAAGATATAGCTTCGCTTACACCCCATATTACGAACATGTTTCCTACAGAGGCGAGGGCACTAAGAGCTGCTTTGCCAGCTTGCGAAGCAGAATTTTGAGTTTTTAGACTTTGGATTAAAGTGTCTAAACTTTCTTTATTTTCTAAACATTGCTTTACATGTTGCTTTGCTGCCGATGAGCAGCTAGTAAGATGCTTGCACCATGCTTGTGCGTATGTAGAACCGTTTTTAATGGAATTGTTCATTGCTTCAATTGCAGTTATATCATTTGCTGTTTCACTATGTCCAAATAGACTTACTAAAAAGCCTTGTTTAGTTGAAAAGTCTTTCTGCACATTTTTGAATGATTTTCCAAATACCTTCAAAGTATTGTTTATTTCATCGTTATATGTTGTGAATATCAAACTATATTTCGTATGTGAAGTACGGATTGGTTATTTAATTATTATTATAATTGACTATATTATTATTTAATGCTATTATTTAACCAGAGGTGATGTTATGAAAACAAAACTTACTATAAAAACATATGAATGTAAAAGATGTAATAAACTAATATATATTAGATCAGATGAAGTAGTTAATGAAATGTGTAAAACTTGTAAGCAACCATTATATTTTTATTGTGAACGTCCATACAATCCTCAAAATGGATTAAGAGCAATAAAAAATGCATCTAATGTAAAAACTGAAAAAGGTTATTCTAAGCAATTGCCTATAGTAGAATGTCCATATTGTCACAGTACTAATACAAAAAAGATATCAGGATTGTCAAAAGCTGGAAATCTTGTTTTATTTGGAGTTTTTGCATTAGGAAAAACAAGTAAACAGTTTCATTGCAATCATTGTGGGGTGGATTTTTAGATTATATATTTAAGATATATAATCTGTTTAATGACAAAACTTAAAATTAATGTTATATGGTTTACTTATATTTCAAACAAAAGGTATTTGGTCTAAATAAAAATGAATATTTTTCTAATAGCTCAAATATTATTAGTGTAAAATATTTTAAGCTTTCATATGTTTTGTTGCTTGAAAATGTTGTAATGGTTAAATTTATTATCAAATATATTAGTTTCATACGTTTCTCCGTTTCTTCCACTTACGGCTAGGAGAACTCCTTGCATGGTTCCCTTCCCTGCCGGCGTTTGCGGCTGCTATAGGGAATGGAAGGGCAGCATCACCCTTTTGGTTTACACCCAGTCACGGGCAGGTTTTCCTTCCTGGTGTCGAGTACCTCTTACAAGCCATTTCTGACTCAGAACCGTTTATACTCTGTGAACACTTCCCTTATCGTTAATAGATCAATAAGAGAGTCCGCTGCTGATTGGTGGTTTAGTCCGGACAGGACCTGCCACTTAGGTTTCCCGTATGGCCTGCCATATGTTTTCTTGCCATTGCTGGCATCCTTTCGGAGTGCATATCACGCCCGCCGTTTCCGGCCACGTTGTAGCCATATGACACTATGTATTCACTGCTTTCCAGCACTGGGGAATAGCCGTCCCCAATTACGGTTCGCTTTATAGAACATCGTGGGTTGACGAAACCCACACATTCCTGCCCTTGAAGCTCTGGTTGGCAGATGATTCTTGGGTAAGAAGGGCATTTTCAAAACATATAACAGCTGATTTGAAATCCATACACTGGTATGTATTTACCGATGTTCTTGAATCCTGCAAATAGTCCGGCACCCAGACTGATCGTGCCTAGTGGGCCAAGGGACTCGGTTACGTTGTTGATAATGGATGCCAGGCTATTTAACGCATCAATAATAAGACGGACGGTATCTGAGTCTATGATATTTCCAATAGTATCCGTCCATGTGTTTGCCAGGCGGTTCAGGGAACCTTCCCAGGTGTCTGCACTTCTTTCGGCTTCAGCAGCCAGGGTGCCTGTCCCACTGGCATAGTCCTGCAGCATTTTCTCATACAGGCTGTAGTTTTTCAGAAGGGCGTCTAATGCTTCCCCTCTGGAGCCTCCGCCGATAGCATCTAACAGGCCGCTGCGTCTGGGGTCGGATTCGTCCAGTTTTGTGTACTCCCTGGATAGTTCCTTGAGAAGCTGCATGGGGTCCTTTAGGGAAAGTATGCCGTCTTTTACTGTAGAAAGGGATACCCCCAGGTTTTCACAGGCGGTTTCGCAGCCGGCAAGTGATTGTTCGTCTATAATTTCCCCGCCGTCTCCAGCATCTCCGGTTACCTGCTGCAGGTTCATAAGGATGCCTTTGAAGGCATTTCCCATTTCAGGGCCGCTGTTATGGGTGGCGGCAATCAGTGTGCCGACAGCTGCAGCGGTTTCTCGGACTTTGATCTGGGAAGCGGCTGCCTGGGTACTGACTGCTGACAATCCTTCCGCCAGTTCGGCCATACTGATGCTGTTCTTTCCGGCAATGCTGCCTGCGCCGTCTAAGGTTTCGGTAAGGGCGCTGACAGAGCCGTCCAGCTGGTAGGCCTGGTTGGTTATGGCGATATACTGGTCTGCCAGTTCGGCAGGTATATTCCAGGCAGACTGTGCTGCTATGGATAGTTCTGCGATTCCGGCGGCATCTTTGTATCCGGCCAGGGAGGCCTTCTGGACATTGTTCAGATAGTCTGCGGAAGTCCCGCCATAGCGGCCGGCCACGTCAAAGGAATGGCTGCCGAGTTCTTTCAGCTGGGATTTGGAGAGCCCCTGGCTGGTCTGGCTGATCCGGTTCAATAGGGTATCTGCCTCTTTTAATTCAGAGACAGAGTCTTTGGTTCTGGATACGAGCGAACCTATAGCGGAGCCGATAGAAAGCCATTTTTCAAAGTCTTTTATGCCTTGGGAAAACTGTTCTTTCAGGGATTTGCCCATTTGGTTGAGCAGGGTGACCGGCTTTTCGGCGCTTTTTAATGCGGCCTGGTTCTGCCGGGCAGTTTCTGAGCTGATTTTGTTTAGGGTATTCTGCATACTGGCAGCAGCATCCTTTTGCTTCTTGGTGAAGCTGTCGGTCTGGGAAGCGGCGCTCTGCATGGCTTTTTCCATACTGCCCGAGATCAGGTTTCCTACCTGGAGCCCCTCTTTTTCCAGTTTCCTTTTGTCGGTCTCGATATTTGAGACCGTAAGCGTACGGCTGGTTATGCGTTCCAGTTCCTTGGCCAGTGACTGGATGGATCTGGGGTCAATGCTGGCTTTTAGCTTGAGTTTGTTAAGGTCCTCCTGTAGTTTTAGGATATCTTTGTTGATATTCCCGGCTGATTTGGCCAGGTCTAATTGTGCCTGAAGTTTGATCAGGGATTCGGTTGTTGAGGCCATGCTGGCTTCCTCCTTTCTTTTGCTTCTTGTTTGTTGGTGTTGTCCATAATGGTTCCTCCTTTAATGTTTTGATGTAATAGATATCTATCATATAAGAAAATCTCATTTTGGGAATGGTGATGCTGGGAGGGGCGGCTTTATCGGGGATTGAGTGGTTGCTTTTTGGATGGGCAAATCAAAAAAACATAGAAATTGGAGAATTTGAGATGGATTCTTTGGATGGGTGTATTGAAATGAAGCTATAAGCATCTAAATGATAAAGTAAGATTGAAATGTGTTGGTTGGATATATTTATGATATCATATTGATTTTTAGTAGAAGAAAATGTTATTATACTACATAAATGTAGAAAAGTACTATTTGATTTTGATAAATCAGCATTATTATGTAAATGCAAATTCTGTGGTTCCATTTTTAGGTAAATATATTGTAATCAGAAGAGATTTTCGGTATCATTGAATAACAAAGATCATTGATAGAAATGTTTTCAAGGAGAAATTATGAAATCGTATATTAGGAGTGAACGGCAGGAAGCAGCTAAGGAAGCTGAATGGAATAAAGCTAGAAAGACAGCTGGCTGTTTAATAAAATTAGGCCAGATGTCTTTGGTGGATATTGCGGAAGTTACAGAATTGCCGCTGGAAATTGTAAAAGAGTTGGAAGATGAAATCATGAAGATCGGATAAATGAGAAGCTGCTATAGTTTAAATAGAAGCTCTTCTTTCATAAAAACAAAAAGTATTTTTTATGGAAGAAGAGCTATTTTTTCAAAGGGAAAATCTACCATCATCATTTTAAGAAATCATATTCTACTGTTCTTCATAAATCCGCTTGAACCATCCAGCCGCATCAAAATGATTGTCTTTATTTCCCCATGCCGCAACGCTCATAGATTGAATATCATAGACATTGTTATTATTAAGTCTTGTAAAGCAGTCCCAAAGTTGATAAACCGTCAAATCCCAAATGTTTAATATGTTGAGTGAAGGACTTTTGCTGGCAACTGCCGATATGATGTTGCCTAATTCCATATTTTTGTCAGATTGATTCTTTTTTGATTTTTTGGCTCTTCCTATTTTAAGTTTCTCTATAATTTCTAGAGCTTTTTTACTTTTTACTTTTGATGGGTCTTCCTCAATAGTAGTTCTAATACAATTGCGCTGGAAGATCAGGTTACATACTTGAGAATATAATTCTTTCGTAATGATTCCAATGATCTTCTCCTCTTCTTGAACCAATAGGCATTTATGCTGGGCAGAATAGCTGACCTCTTCTTTCATAAAAAAATTCAGAGCAGCCAGCAGCGGAATAGCAGCCTCTTCATTTCCACATATCACGTCAAAAATATGCAGTATTTCTTTATCTGGCAACGCTTCTTTTTCTATATTCTGTCCAATAAGCATAGAATAATCTTTTGGTTCAGCAAGCAGGACAGCTAGATAATATCGGTAAGTATTCATGCTGATAGAAGCAATATCTTTTAATGTGGGCGAGAGAATGCTGCCTATATGCGGAATATAGATCGGTTCTGGTGACAATAGTTCAAAATAATCTAATTTCAAGTTTCCAAGTACTGCGTCCATGAGTTCTGTGTTCATTATGTAAACCTCCTATAAATATAGATATTTTGTAATACTTTCATATATCATATAGTAAAATCTCAGTTTCTAAGTACTGGCATTGTTTTATTTGATTTTATGGGGATTACAGGATTCTGTTGTATTAGGAACAAATCAAAAAATATTGAAAATCTTTGCTTGTTGAAGCGTAATGCCTGTTATGCTATAATAAATGTAGATATTTTCAAAAGATATGTCAGTTGAAAAGAATCAAAATTTAATGGTAAAGAGGAGGACAAAAAATGAAGGAAGGAAACAAAAGACGCTTATATCGAATGATGGCGGTAATAATGATCTGTACTGGAATGATTTCAGTATTGGGAAACAGAAAATTAGCAGTTAAGGCAGCCGGTGATTTTAGAATAGTGGATGGCGTGTTGCTTAAATATAGCGGTCCAGGTGGAGAGGTGGTGATTCCAGAAGGTGTGTACCAAATCGGTCCAGAGGCGTTTTATGAATGTGAAAATCTAACGAGCGTTACCCTGCCGGAAGGCTTAGAGTCCATATGGTCTTATGCGTTTTATATGTGTAGCGGTTTGACTGAAATCATTTTTCCAGAAGGACTGACTGTGATTGAGGACTGTGCATTTATGCATTGTGAGAATTTGGAACATATTACAATTCCGAAAAGTGTAACACAAATCGCTTCCTCTGCTTTTGAAGATACAAAGTGGATGGATAATCAGATCAAAGAAAATCCGCTGTTGATTATTAATAATATAGCAGTAAATGGTCGGGAATGTGTGGGAAATGTAGTAATTCCCAATGGGGTTACCAGTCTTTCTATTGGGGCATTTAACAGCTGTGCTGCTTTGAAAAGCGTATATATTCCCAAGGGAGTAACGTCTATAAGTTCATTTGCTTTTACTTATTGCAGCAATTTAATGAATGTTTCTATACCAGAAGGAGTAACGAATATTTGCGAGTATGCTTTTAATGAATGTAAAAGTCTGAATGAAATCGCGATTCCGAACAGTGTGTGGAGAATTGAGGATGAGGCTTTTAAAGGTTGTGGGAATTTAACAACCCTCAAAGGTTATAAAGGTAGTTATGCAGAATTTTATGCTCAGTTAAATGGTTATGAATTCATATATGTAGAGCCTTTTAAGCCTTCTGGAATCAAGGGAGATGCAGACGGTAACGGAAAGCTGGATCTTGCAGATGTTCAGAAAATATTGCGTGCGGCCTTAACTATTAATATTTTAACAGAAGAAGAAATAAAAGCTGCCGATGTAACAGGAGATGAAAAAGTAACGTTGCAAGATGCGAAAGAAGTTTTGAAAGCTGTATTAAAAATTGCTTCTTTATAGAATATTCGTATTAGACAAAACTGATTATGCAAATCAATGGGTAGATCATTATAATCTCTACCCATTGATTGTTAAAAGGAATTAAAGAGCTTTATTTTTTTCTAAATAATATCTTTGCAGAACTTTCTGTCTGTTTTGTTGTTCCGCACAGTCTTTGCAATATTTTCTTCTGCCGTTGGTATCTTTAACCAGCAGTCCGCATATAGTACAGCGCACGAATTTCTCCCCTTTGTACAGCCGCCATTCATAGCCCAATTTTCGAAAATCCTTAATCAATAGTGTTCGCTCACTGTTTTCATCTGCAAACAGAATCTGAATACCTAAGTTATTAATTTTCTTAGCATACTTTATTAGACCCAGTTCTTTTAATTTATTGAAATTGCTGTCTTTTTCAAAAGCGGTGGTATTAATACAAGCCATAGTATAAATTTGATGGTTACTGTAATGAATCCAGTTTTGATTCTCTGGATTCTGAAAATTCCGAAATTTTGACAGACATAATAATGTAAAGGCAAGTCGTTCCAGAACTTTGTTCTGAATATGTTCTATGGTTTGTAATTCTCGTTCCGTAATCCAGACGCCGCTGCATTGGCATAAAGGATATTTTTGCGCTCTGTTTGTATAGGTTTCAATTTTTGTAGTCCAGTCAGCTGGGTGATAGCGCGGATATTCTTCTTTCATAAATGTATGAAGCTTTTGGGTAATGCTTTGTTTTCCTAAATTTTTTTCATGATACAGATATCTTGCATATAAATTTAAAAATGAATTTGTTTTCGATGGTTCCATTGTTTTCTTTGATAATATGTGTTCTACATAATTCTTCTCGTTTAAAATAATCTGCATAGTTCATCCTCCATTATCGTTTTTTTACACATCATAAATTGTTCGCCGCCAAATTCAAATTCACCGTCGGATTCTGTTTTTACGGGATAATGAATTTGATAATGATTTTTTTCTAATAAATTCTTAATGATTCTATCTGCACACATATCCCAGACAAATTGCCTGGACTTGCTGGAAGAGTAGCATAGGTCGATTAATAGATCACAAAGTTCCTTTTCGTTAGAACAGATCGTCTCACATTTGGCTTTGAAGTTTTGAAGCATGAGTTCTCTATGAACGAAAGTTTCTTCTTTATCTAAACGCTGCCTGGCTGCCATTTGCTGGAACTGTTTTACGGAATCGTCGTATTCTAGTTTCAGTTGGGCGATTTGTTCGTAATCTTTCTTTTTATAAGAAACGCCGGATTTGAGGATCGAGGCATCGAATCCGTTGTCTTTGGGCGGTTTGATTTTGCAGGAAGGAAATTCAGCCTCGAACAGCCAAGCAGTCCGGTTCACTGTACAAGGATTGGTTCCGGCCGGCATAAATTTTTGATAATATTCGAGAAATTCCTGTTCCGCTTGCGTTTGATCTTTTTTCTGTATCAGATCGCTTAAAGTTTTCTGGAATTCCCGGATGCATTTACTGTTCGCATCCTTTATATAATTTTGATATTTTGTTTTCAAATCAGGATAAATGTATTTCATAAAATAAGGTTTGTTTTCCGCTACGATATTCAGACACAAGGTTTTAAAATGTTGTTGTTCTTCGGTTTCTTCTGGAAGTTTCTGACAGGCAAAACGATCATACCAGTATGGGGGCATAGGTTTGGAAAGGATGCCTTTTGCTTTATCAATGGCGCATTGCTGAAAATGCTGTCCGCATTTGATGCGGTAGTCTAATGTCTGGTATTCTTCACTGTCTTTGTCAAAGCCTGCCTGTTTTTCAATCATGGCTGTAATGCGGTTGGTAATCGTTCCGATTTCATTTCCAAAAGCCAATTTGTTGGCCTCAACCAAATCGTTCTGGCTGGGTATAATTTTTTCAGCTTTTCTTTGGATACATTCAATGGTTGGAGAATTTAAGGTATGCTGAATAATAACCGAATGATCGGTTGTGAAAAACATGTCTCCGTCTTTATCGCTTCCATTGGCTGCATCGCAGGTTGTATCCCATGAATTCAAAATAATGCCTGTTTGGTTATATTGATACCAATCATCCATTTCCGGATTGTGCTGGACGATTCGTTTACGGATGTTATTATGACAGGTCATTGGAGCGCGGAATAAGGCCACTTCCTGAACCCCTTTGTCAATCCAGTATTTCTGGTAGATTTCGCCGGCTTTCAGCAATCCAGTAACAGGCAGATCAAAAATGGACTGGGCCAGTGAATAAGGATCGCCGGAACAAATTGCAAAATTTCCGTTTAGTTGAATAGAGCCTTTGGCTGCCATTTCTATTCGTTTTTTTATCATAGTCTGTAACTTATTAATAATATAAGGGTCCTTTGACAAACGAGGTTCGATCATCAGTGCTTTCACAAAATCATTTCTTAGAAACTCTACACTATGATCCGTAAGATGAATTCCCTTTGCAAAAACGATAGTTTTCCGCCAGTCATTTCCAAGTACGTCTTTGATTTCTTCTATAGTAGGCCTGCATAATTCGTATAACTCGTGGTCCGACAGTTCATAGGTCTGCAAAAACTGATAATTGAAATTTCTGGTATGTTCCAGTTGTTGCGGGGTATGTTTGGTAACGGAAAATTGATAATGGTTTTCCTTACAGCAGTTTAGAAAATGTTCTAGGCTGGAATAGGAATCCCAGAGCTTTACCATAGAGGTAGTAAGGATGACGTCATAATCCCGTATATCCCGCTGAGTTCCCCATGCATCTGTAAACTGGTATCCATTGTTGTTGATTCTTCTGGCAAATTCAACAAAGTCGAAGGTAAAGAGCATTCCTTTTGTCCATGCATATCTGATGTTGATACCAGATATAGTTTCGCCGTTCCATTCTCTATCATATAAATCCTGATTGACTTTTCTTGAAAAATCAGGTGACATCAATCCATATCCATCTGAATCACAATAATGCACTTCATAATCTTTTTCATAAGTCAGTGTGGGCTCCCCGTCCTGCTCATCACTGATACGTATTACGTCTTCTAGGAACGTAACATGGCAGTCTTTGACAACTGCAATTCTGGGCATAGACACTGGTATTGTAGAACTGCAGATGAGTGCCTGGTATGCTTCTAATTTAGCAGGAATCAGAGGCTTGGAAAGGTCTCTTCCATTATTCATACGGGCTGTGATTGTATCAAATATGCGGTCGCTTATATAGGTAATTGTAGATTTTTTTATACCTCCATTTGTACCAAGAAGACGACGGTACTGGCGGCCGTTGATGGAAAATCCCTGATTAGCCCGGTCATAGTCCTGATCGGTATTCATAACCATACAGAAATAATCGCTCTGAAATTGCAGGGAATATAAGTTTTCATATAGTTTTTTAATTTTCAGGCTGTTTGCTTTGCTTCTTGGAAGCTTTTTGATTGCTTTTATCTGCTCCTGCAAATCATGAATCTGCTGATCTGAATTTTCTTCTCCATTCAATTCTCTAATCCAGCGAAGAAGCTGGCTGTCATTTAAAGCAGCGATTTCCTGATTTTTTACGGCGGATGGAAAAGGAAGGGTAAGATTCCAGCCAGCTTGTCTGAAACGACTGCTTGGAAGCTTATAAATTAGTCTTTGACAAGATTTATGTCTGGCCATATCATGTTCTGCCTCCTTTTAAAATTTGTTGAATTCTTTGTTTGTATAATAGTTTTATCATGATTGGTTAGCTCCTTTCTTTATGTTAGATAGTAGACATTTGCAAAACTCTTATTTCGCTGTTAGAGTTTGGGCAATAGATACAAAAATGTAGCGAATTTAATGCTGACACCAGGACTCCTCCCACTTCGTGGGTCCCTCCTCATGTCCAATCAACGTCTTTGAGCGGAATTTTTGTATTAAGGTAATTCCCCGATATAAAATCGGGGACAATTTGTTCAAACTCGTCGCCTTGGATACAACTTTCGCAATTACCTACGTTATATAGGTGTTGTGTAAGCCGCATTGTATCATACTTACGCAATCACCAATCTGCTTAGCTTGTAGTTTGACGCGTCTGTTTGATACTTCTTTTTTTAGATAGAAAGTAGGCCCTGGTATTGAAAATAATAATTTAAAAAAACAAACAAATGTTCTAAAAGGGTATTGACAAGTCAGAACATTTGTTCTATAATTGGGTACAGACAGGAGATAGGAAAAGCTGTTAGAAATAATAATTATGAGGGGGTGCCTGACATGAAACAGATCCTTGATTCCTATTATGCAGATAATGCTCGAAAACTTCATAGAGTTGTGAATCAGATATTTTATAGAAAATACGGAGGCATTGCCAACCAGGATATGGATGAATTTTATTCCGTTGCCAATGATGTATTTACGGATATTATCATTAAGAATCGGTATGATTCGAATAAAGGAGACTTTGACGGATTTCTCTATACTGCTTTGGAACTGGCGATTGTGGATGAGCAAAAAAGGCAGAACCGGGATAAACGAAGATACAAAGTGGTGGATGCAGATGGAGAAAAAAGAGTTGTACATAATATTTCTCTGGATGCACTGGCTATGGAGGAGGATAGAATGGCCGCCGAATGCTGGCTGCAAAACCCGTATCAGCTGGAAGAGCAGCTGATTGAAGAACTAGAAAATGAAAAACTGGAACAGTATTTAGCAGGTCTCTCTGGAATTCAGAGGCAGATCGTAGCAATGAAAATGGAGTATATTCCAGTTTCTCAGATCAAACAATTACTAAAGTTAAGTGATAAGCAATACAAACAACATATGAATCAGATAAAATCATACGAAAATACAAAATATCTGTTTCGGGATTCCGTCCATGGAACAGATTCGCAGAGGGAGGATAAAAGCGCAATGGAAGGAGTCGCAACAACAACTGAAAAAACCAAAAATACCAGCTATGCCGTTTCAGCAATCAGCAAAAAGCTTATGAAACATCATCTTAGGGATGACCATGTTTTGCAGAGAACATCTGGCCAATGGAATAATCTTTATAAAAGTGAACTGATTTCTGATATTTTACAAGGGAAGGCCCTGACACAGGTAATCATTTCAGAGGAAATTAAGGATGGGATTATTAAATACTGGCTAATTGACGGAAAACAGCGTTGTACGAATATTGATGAGTATCTGCACGATGTATTTCCTGTTTCCAAAAATGTTCAGAGATATGAGATCCAATATCAGGCGAATAAGAAAGATGCACATGGTAATGATGTATTGACGGAAGATGGGTTTCCTATTCCAGAGAATCGGACATTTGATATCAGAAATAAAAAATTTTCACAGCTTCCGGAGGAATTGCAGGATCAGTTTCAGGAATATCAGATTCCGGTTATGCTGAATCTGAACTGCACCAAAAAAGAGATTGCTTATGATATTGCAAGATTTAACCGTTGCCGCCCGATGACTGTTGCTCAGAATGGCTGGACGGGGTTGGAAGAAGATTATGCAGAATTTGTGGATAATATTTTAAAGATGGATTTTTTTCAAGAGGGGGCGTTGATTTCTTCTTACAGGCAGAGTAATAAAAAATCAGGAATGATGCGCAGAATGATTGTTGAAAGTATTATGGTGATTAATGATCTGGATAATTTTCATAAGGATTTTAGAAAGATGTGTGAATATCTGTCAAAGGAGGCGAATGATTCTACGTTTATAGAATTCTATTCCTTGATTGACAGACTCAGCCAGGTTTCGAATAAAGAGATTGCGGAAGTATTTAATATTAAGGATTCTTTTTTATGGTTTGGTTTATTTGAACGATTTACCAGGTTGGGTGTGAAGGATATATGGTTTGCAGAGTTTGTCCGTGCATTTATTTCCGAACTGCACAAGAAAAAGGTAAAAGGTATTACCTATGATTTATTGAATGAGAAAAGTACCAAGGATAAAAGCATTGTGATTCAGAAATTAGAGCATCTGGAACTGCTTATGAAGGGATTTCTACAAGAGAAGGGAGCTGATAGGAAGTCAAATGATACACTGTCCTTTGTCAGAGAACAGGTAGATCCAAAAGTGGATCAGGAGGATATGGAGCAGTTTGAAGAAGTGCTGGAAGGGCTGACCCAAAAGGCAGGTTTGTCTACCAAACTGCTTCATGCAGAGAATCGACCTTCTTTTTTGGCAATAGTGGCCTATTCTTTTAAGAAAGATATTGATTTGGATGATTGGATCAGTGATTATGTTAGACGAGTGAATACCTATTTTTCAGATCAGAAAAAGAATTATCAGCATATGAAAGCAGATTTAGATCATTATTTACAATTATTGATTGCAAAGGGAAGCTGAAATATGATATAATGCAGAATATTGGGGTAGCGTACTTTCGAATACACCCTAGGATGAAATGGGGGTTTTCAATGAGATATACAATTATGGTAATTGATGATGATAAATCCAATTTAACTGCGGCCAAGATTCTGTTAGAAGGACAATACGAAGTTTCCCTTGTAAATTCTGGCATCCGGGCATTAAAGCTATTGGAAAAATATAAACCGGATTTAATTCTTCTGGATTTGAAGATGCCGGATATGGATGGATTTGAAGTAATAGATATTATGAAAAGTAATGAAAGGCTGAAAGATATTCCGGTTATTATTCTTACAGCGGATAAGAGTGATGAGACCGAACGAGAATGTTTTATTCACGGTGCGGTAGACTATATAGGAAAACCCTTTAAAGCAGCGGTGATGCTGGCACGGGTTCATCGCACTCTGGAATTAGAGAACCTGCGCAATGATCTGGCATGCCAGGTGGAAAAAAAGACTAAGGAATTAGAAGCGGTTGTTCTTCAGTCGGTGATGGCAATTGCTAATACTGTGGATTCCAGAAGTGAATTTAAAAGAGGACACTCTGCCCGTGTTGCGGAATATTCTTTATTAATCGGCAGAAAGATGGGCTTAAGAAGCCGGGAACTGAAACAATTGTATCAGGCAGCTTTGCTGCATGATATAGGTAAAATTGGCATACCAGATTCTATTTTGAATAAGCCGGGAAGGCTTTCGGCTGGGGAAATGGATGTGATTCGCAGACACCCGAATATTGGCGCAGATATCTTGAAAGATATCCAGTCTATGAAAGATGTCAGTATCAGTGTCCGTTTTCACCACGAACGATTTGATGGAGAAGGGTATCCTTCTGGAATATCTGGAGATGATATACCTGTATTGGCAAGAATTATATGTATTGCAGATGCCTATGAAGCTATGACCCATGACAGAGTTTACCGGGGACAGCTATCAGATCACAGAACACAGACAGAGCTAGAACAAGAAAAAGGGGGTCAGTTTGATCCTAAACTTGTGGATATTCTGATTGAACTGATTGCCGAACATGGAAGTCTGCGTCAATTCACATCAGGCAGAGAAGTTGAGCCGGACAGCAATGGAAATCTTGTACAGCGGATTCTGGAAAAGCAAAGCGAGACAGACCGCAATGAAGCAGCTTTGGATTGGCTGACCGGCTTGTATAATAGAAGCTTTTCCGAAAGAGAGATTATCCGACGGATTCGAAAAGAGGATGGTGCCTTTTTCCTGATTGATTTGGATAATTTTAAGATGGTCAATGATTTTTACGGACATGCTGCAGGAGATGCAGTGTTGAAACGGGTTGCAGTTATTCTTAAAAGCTGCATTAGGGAGGACGATTTGGCGAGCCGCGTAGGCGGAGATGAATTTACTATTTTTATTTCTGGTGTTACAGACAGGGATAGGATCGTAAAATACGCAGAACATATTTTGGAAGAATTTAACAAGGAAAAGAAAGCGGAAGCGCTGCTTGCAGAATGTTCTTTATCAATTGGAATCTCTTTTGCTTCCAAAGATTCAGATGGTTATCTGGATATTTATAAAAAAGCAGATAGGGCTTTATATTATGTAAAACAGAATGGGAAAAATGGTTTTGAATTCTATAATGAAAAACATCAGGATCTTTTGAAGAAAAGTTCAGACGGCATTGCAGAGCTGCAGCGCTTTATGCGGCTTTTGGAGAATGAAAAGACGAAAAAGGGTGTCTATGAGGTTGGATACAGGGAGATCAGCCGTACGTTAAAACTGGTATCAAGGTTTGTGGAGCGGAATGATCAGAATCTGCAGTTGGTTTTATTTACATTAGTAGCTGTCAGTACGAATGTCGATCTGGAACAGCAGCAGGAGGCGATGTCAGTTCTGGAAGAGGTAATATACCAATCTCTGCGTAAAGTAGATATCAGTACAAGATACAGCAGTTCTCAGCATATGGTAGTGCTTGTGGATGCAGATGAGCAGGGAATTGAGATTGTGGCAAAGAGAATTAAGGATGAGTTTAAGAAGAATAATCATACTGGCAATTTTGAAATATTGTATGATTTTCTTGGAATTGGGGCATAAGTGTGAAAGGAAGAGAAGGATGAAAGAAGCTTTGATAAAACTAAGCTTAGCAGTGCTGCTTATACTAACACTGTCGGGCTGCCAAAAAGGAGAAGAAGAGAGAAAAGCAGAAAAGAAACCTCAAAGTGCAGTGGGGAATCCGAATAAACCGCAGGCATCGGAAGAAGAGTATGTTCAGTATGTAGATATGGGAATGGTACTGCAGAATATACAGATCAATGGACAGCCGGCTGCATTTCCGATGGATTTATCGGCTTTAGGAGACAATCTTTCTTATTCCAACCTCAGGCTGCTGCATTATGAAAATAATAAGTTTTATCAAGGAGATGTCCTGGAAAATGATGTATTAAAAGCAAATGTGGAGATTTTTTCAGAAGGACTGGTAGAGGAGGGACAGATTTATGAATTGCAGCTGAGTAATTCCAGCGGTATTAATCTTACTATTAATAATGTAACTTTTGGTTCCACCTATGAACAGATTACAGCAGCATTTGGAGAGCCATCAATTACGAATGGAGAGAAAGATGGGCGATTCAATGTCTTTTATGAAAACAGCAGTGATGAATTGCTGGCGTTCGGCATGGACCAGGGACAGGTCATTACCATCATTCTCAGATATCTACCAGGAGGCTGGCGCTCCTAAACGAGGCGGTTCTAAGAGATTTTTCGTAAAAAATGTAAAAAAATAGAAAAAAGTACTTGCATTCTTTCTTATAATGTGATAATATAATCAAGTCGGATGTGAAATGGCTCGTTGGTCAAGCGGTTAAGACGCCGCCCTCTCACGGCGGAAACAGGGGTTCGATTCCCCTACGAGCTGTTATTCTTGTAAAGAATAGCCCAACCCCAGAAATTCCTGAGATTATCGAAAGATAGTTTCAGGAATTTTTGTAACTTGGGAAAAGCAATGGAAACGTATTGCGAAGCGTTGGGATCATTAGGACAATAACGCAGTAAAGAAGGTGAAGATGTGGCACGCAGGGAAGAATATGAATCACGTACAGAAGCGCTAATACTTCCGATTGTGGAAAAATACAACTTTGAATTAGTTGATGTCGAATATGTGAAAGAAGGGAACAACTGGTATTTAAGGTGTTATATTGATAAGGAAGGCGGCATTTTTGTAGATGATTGTGAGATGGTACACAGAGAACTAGGTGAGCTGCTGGATCAGGAAGATTTTATTGATAATTCTTATATACTGGAAGTCAGTTCTCCCGGACTTGGAAGGCCGCTCAAAAAGGAGAAGGATTTTCAGAGAAGTTTGGGGAAGGATGTGGAGATCCGTACCTTCCGCAAAATAGATAAGTGTAAGGAATTTACCGGTTGTCTTAGGGCATATGATAAAGATACAGTTACGATTCAGCCAGAAGATGGACAGGAAATGGTGTTTAGCCGGTCAGATATTGCATTGATTCGTCTAGCATTTGATTTTTAATATCGGTATATGCAAGGAGGAAAATAAGTAACATGAACAGAGAATTAATAGAATCACTGGAGATTCTGGAAAAGGAGAAGGATATCAGCAAGGATACTCTGCTAGAAGCGATAGAGAATTCACTGATTACAGCATATAAGAATCATTTTGGCAAATCGGATAATGTTAGAGTTACCATTGACCGGGAAACGGGTGATTTTTCTGTAATTGCAGAAAAGACTGTAGTGGAACAAGTGGAAGATCCGGTAATGGAAATCAGTCTGACCAAGGCGAAAATGATTGATACTCTCTATGAGCCGGGAGATATTGTCAATGTACCGATCCAGTCCAAGGAATTCGGACGTATTGCAACACAGAATGCTAAGAATGTAATCTTACAGAAGATTCGCGAAGAAGAGCGGAAAGTCCTGTATAATCAGTATTATGATAAAGAGAAGGATATTGTAACAGGTATTGTTCAAAGATATATTGGTAAAAATGTAAGTATTAATCTGGGCAAGGTGGATGCAGTTTTAAATGAAAAGGAGCAGGTGCGGGGAGAGGTCTTTCAGCCAACCGAACGAATCAAGCTTTATATTCTGGAAGTGAAGGATACCCCCAAAGGGCCGCGTATTATGGTTTCCAGATCTCATCCTGAATTGGTCAAACGTTTGTTCGAAGCTGAAGTAACAGAAGTCAAGGACGGTGTCGTAGAGATTATGAGTATTGCCAGAGAGGCAGGGTCCAGAAGCAAGATTGCTGTGCTGTCTCATAATCCTGATGTTGATCCAGTAGGTGCTTGTGTGGGTCTGAATGGTGCCAGAGTCAATGCGATTGTCAGTGAATTACGCGGTGAGAAAATAGATATTATTAACTGGAGTGACAATCCGGCAGTGCTGATTGAGAATGCATTAAGTCCGGCAAAAGTTATTTCTGTGGTTGCCGATGCCGATGAGCGTTCGGCTAAGGTAGTTGTTCCAGATTATCAGCTGTCACTGGCAATTGGTAAGGAAGGCCAGAATGCCAGACTGGCAGCCAGGCTGACCGGTTTTAAGATTGATATTAAGAGTGAGAGCCAGGCGAGGGAGAATGGAGATTTGTACCAATTGGAAAACAATCTGGAAGAGGAGTATCCACAGGATTTGGATATAGAACAGGAAGAATATACAGAAGACTTGGCTGCAGAGCAGGTAGATGATTATTCAGCAGATCAGGATATGGAGCAGGTAGAAAACACAGAAGATCAGGTTATGGAACAAGATGACATTTATATGGAAGAATTGGACGAAGAGATGGAATAGAGGAAGCAGTCATAGCTATGACAAGTGAAATTGAATAATCCTTTCATATTCATATTGTAAACTGTTTTTGGGAAGTGATGAATTGAGTGCAGCAAGAAAGGTGCCTATGCGTCAATGTGTAGGCTGTCATGAGATGAAGAATAAGAAGGAATTGCTTCGTGTCATTAAGACTCCGGAGGAAGAAATTGTACTGGATGTTACCGGAAAAAAGAATGGAAGAGGAGCGTATCTGTGCTATTCACAAAGCTGTCTGGAGAAGGCAATTGCGGGAAAAGGGCTGGAACGTTCTCTGAAAATGAAGATTCCGCCTGCGGTATATGAGCAGTTGAAAGAGGAGATGAAGACAATTGAAGCAGAATAAAGTATTGTCCATGATTGGTCTTGCTACCAAAGCCAGGAAGACTGTCAGCGGCGAGTTCTCCGTAGAAAAGGCAGTAAAGGGAAAAAAGGCTCATCTGGTAATTGTAGCTGACGATGCATCGGATAATACAAAGAAGAAATTTAGAAATATGTGTGAGTTTTATCAAGTGCCCATATGCTTTCATGGAAATAAAGAAGAGCTTGGCCACGCAATGGGAAAGGAACAGCGCTCATCTATGGCGGTTCTTGATGAAGGCTTCGCAAATGCAGTGAAACAGAAACTCAAGTTAGAATCGGAGGGAATAGAATGGCAAAAATAAGAGTACATGAATTAGCGAAAAGCTTAAATAAACAGAGTAAAGAGATTATTTCCATCTTAGAGGCAAATAATATAAAGGTAAAGAATCATATGTCTACCCTGGATGAGGAGTATGTGGCAGTTGTTAAAAAGGCAGTAGGAACCGATCAAGAAAAACCGGCACCGGTAAAAGCTGCCAAGACAGAAGCTAAACCGAAAAATGAGGGAACAAAGCCGAAGAATGAGTCGAATTCTCACAAAGAGAGTAAAGCTGGAGATAAGGAAAAAGCCAAGAAAAAGGAGAATATTACTCAAGTATATAATCCCCATAACAGCGGAAATGTTGGAAAAAGGTCCAGCTCACAAGGGCAAAAGACGTCTGAGTCCAAGGAAAAGAACCGCAATAATCAAAATGGAAAGAGTGCAGCAGGCAGAACTAATAAAAATAATGAGGCGTCTAAAAATACAAATTTTAGGAATGCGGATAATAACCGAAATAACCAGACAGCCGGAAAGCAGAATTCTGGCAGTCATAAGATGAATAACAGCAGCGATAGACAGAATCAAGGAAATACCAGACCAAGTCAGGGCGGCAGCCGGAATACCAATAACAATTCCGGACAAAACAATAAACAAAATCCTAATAGTAACAAACAAAATCAGAAAAACAACAGACAGAATCCAAATAATAATAAACAGAATCAGAATAATAACAGACAAAATCAAAATAACAACAAACAGAACCAGAAGAATAACAATAATAGGCCGCAGGGAAAGAATAAGAATAACAAGCCTAGTCCGCAGAACCGGAAAGAGCAAGAAGAGACTATTAAGACCATTCAACTTCCAGAGACGCTGACAATCAGTGAATTAGCAGATAAGATGAAGGTAAAAGCATCGGAAATCGTGAAAAAGCTCTTTATGCAGGGTAAGATTGTAACTGTCAATCAGGATATTGACTATGACGCAGCAGAAGAGATTGCATTAGAATTCAATTGTATTGCAGAGCCAGAGGAAAAGGTTGATGTAATTGCCGAGCTTCTGAAAGAAGAGGAAGAGGATGAAAAGAGGATGGTTCCAAGACCGCCGGTCGTATGTGTTATGGGGCATGTTGACCATGGTAAGACTTCTCTTCTGGATGCAATCAGGGATACCCATATCATTGACCGAGAAGCTGGAGGAATCACCCAGCATATCGGTGCATATGTAGTAAAAATCAATGGTCAGAAGATTACCTTCCTGGATACGCCAGGTCATGAAGCTTTTACGGCTATGCGTATGCGAGGAGCCAATTCCACAGATATTGCAATTTTGGTAGTTGCAGCAGATGACGGCGTAATGCCCCAGACTGTAGAGGCGATCAATCATGCGAAGGCAGCCGGGATTGAGATTATCGTGGCAGTCAATAAGATTGATAAGCCAAGTGCCAATGTAGACCGTGTTAAACAGGAGTTGGCAGAGTATGAACTGATTGCAGAAGACTGGGGTGGATCGACGATTTTCGTACCGGTATCTGCACATACCCATGAAGGAATTGAAGAGCTGCTGGAAATGATTCTGCTGACAGCAGAAGTCTGTGAATTGAAAGCCAATCCGAAGAGAATGGCAAGGGGACTGGTTATTGAGGCAGAGCTGGATAAAGGTAAAGGACCAGTAGCAACCGTACTGGTACAGAAAGGAACCCTCCATGTGGGAGAAGCT
The DNA here is from genome assembly GCA_022791575.1 of Lachnospiraceae bacterium. Classification (GTDB taxonomy): domain Bacteria; phylum Bacillota; class Clostridia; order Lachnospirales; family Lachnospiraceae; genus JAAVZI01. The sequence continues at coordinate 13,303 of JAAVZI010000008.1, read as the reverse complement.
ATTGCAGCGGGTTCCTGTTATGGTAAAGTCCGCGCTATGATGGATGACAAGGGAAGAAGAGTCAAGGAGGCTGGACCTTCTACACCTGTAGAAATTCTTGGACTGAATGAGGTTCCCAACGCTGGTGAAATCTTTATGGCAATGGGCAATGACAAGGAAGCTAGGAATTTTGCAGAAACCTTTATTTCCCAGAATAGGGAAAAAATGCTGGAAGATACTAAGCAGAAAATGTCGCTGGATGATCTATTCTCCCAGATTCAGGCAGGTAATGTAAAAGAGCTTAACATTATTGTTAAGGCAGATGTACAGGGTTCCGTAGAGGCTGTAAAGCAGAGTCTTGTCAAGCTGTCTAATGAAGAAGTAGTAGTGAAAGTAATTCACGGTGGTGTAGGTGCAATTAATGAATCCGATGTCATTTTGGCCTCTGCTTCCAATGCCATTATTATTGGCTTTAATGTGCGTCCAGATACGACTGCCAAAGGAATTGCCGACCGCGAAGGGGTAGATTTAAGGCTGTATCGTGTCATTTATAATGCCATTGAGGACGTGGAAGCGGCCATGAAGGGACTGTTGGACCCGGTATTCGAAGAAAAAGTACTTGGCCATGCAGAAGTGCGCCAGACGTTCAAGGCATCCGGTGTTGGTACAATTGCCGGTTCCTATGTGTTGGACGGAACCTTTGAACGTGGTTGTAAGGTAAGGCTGACCAGAGATAATATTGTAATTTTTGACGGAGAACTGGCTTCTTTGAAACGATTTAAGGATGATGTGAAAGAAGTAAGGGCAGGCTATGAATGCGGTCTGGTTCTGGAGAAATTTAACGATATTAAAGAGGGCGATCTGGTGGAATCCTATACTATGGTGGAGGTTCCTAGATAAAGTAGAGAGAAAGGCTGTGGAATATGAGAAAGAATAGTATTAAAAATACACGGGTGAATGGAGAAGTACAAAAGGAATTAAGTCAGATTATCCAGTCTGGAATTAAAGATCCGCGTATTCATCCCATGACTTCCGTTGTCTCTGTGGAGGTTGCGCCGGATCTGAAAACCTGCAAGGCTTATATCAGCGTATTAGGCGATCAGCAGGCACAGGAGGATACTCTGGCAGGCTTAAAGAGTGCGGAAGGATATATCCGCAGAGAACTAGCGCATAACATTAATCTGCGCAATACACCAGAGATCCGCTTTTTATTAGATCAGTCGATCGAATATGGTGTGAACATGTCAAAGTTAATTGATGATGTAAATCGTAAAAGTACAGAGGAAGAACATGATTAATGGCATTATCAATGTATATAAGGAAAAAGGTTTTACATCCCACGATGTTGTTGCTAAGCTTCGTGGGATTTTAAAACAAAAGAAAATCGGACACACTGGTACGCTGGACCCGGATGCGGAAGGGGTTCTGCCTGTTTGTCTAGGTAAAGCAACCAAAGTCTGCGATATGCTGACAAATCATGATAAGATTTATGCTGCAGAATTGCTGCTGGGTGTGGAGACGGATACGCAGGATTTGTCAGGAACAGTGCTTTCCCAGAAAGAAGTAAGAGTAGAGGAAAAGGAGCTTCGTCAGATCATAGCGGGCTTTGTAGGAGAATATGAACAGATTCCGCCCATGTATTCCGCCCTTAAGGTAAATGGCAGGAAATTATATGAACTGGCACGGGCAGGGATAGAGGTGGAACGTCAACCCCGTAAAGTGATGATTCATTCTATCATCATCAAAGAGATTCAGCTTCCAGTTGTGAAAATGGAAGTCCATTGTTCGAAAGGAACCTATATACGAACCCTTTGTCATGATATCGGACAAAAGGCAGGCTGCTGCGGCTGTATGCAAAAGCTGATACGGACGCAGGTAGGCATATTCGGATATCAGAAAAGCCGCCGGCTGGAAGAGATTCAGCAGTTGGCAGACCAGGGACGCCTCTCAGAGATCATCGTACCTGTAGATTCCTTGTTTTCAAAGTATCCGGCCGTACACACGAGGGAGAACTGCAATAAACAAGCATATAACGGCAATCCGTTGGCACCGGAGCAGTGTATCGAGCAGCTGACTGAAAAAGAAGCAATTCGGCTTTATGATGCAGCAGGTCAGTTTATTGGCATCTATCAATGGAAAGAACAGCACTATGTTCCGGTAAAAATCTTTTGGGAGACAAAATAAATGGAAATAAAGACAATAATAGAAGAAGTCTCATGGAAGAAAACAGCTGTTGCGATAGGAAAATTTGAAGGGCTTCATCTGGGACACCAAAAGTTAATAAGGAAAATAGTGGAAAAGCAGCAGGTGGGATTTGTGCCAGTTGCTTTTACCTTTGCTGTGTCGCCGAGAATCTATTTTGGTCAGGATCAGGGAATGCTTTTTACCAAAGAAGAACGCCGAAGAGTATTTGAAAGCTGGAATCTGGCCTGCCTTATGGAGTGCCCATTTACAAAAGAGCTTGCTTCTATGGAGGCAGAGACCTTTGTGGAAGATATTTTATTGGACAAGCTGCATACCGGATATCTGGCTGTGGGGCGGGACTTTTGCTTCGGCAGGGAACGAAGAGGGAATACCCGGCTGCTGCAGAACTATGCCAGCCAGGGATTGTTTCAGCTGGAGATTCTTGATAAAAAATGTGAAGGAACCAGAGAAATCAGCAGTACCAGAATTCGGGAGCAATTAAAAAATGGACAATTGTCGGATGTGAATCGGATGCTGGGTTTTTCTTTTTTTATAGAAGGAATGGTGACAGAAGGGAATCGTCTGGGCCGAACCTGGGGAATTCCCACAGCTAATCTTTGTGTGAAGGAGAGTAAGCTTCTTCCTCCGAATGGAGTCTATTTTTCCAGAGTGAAGTGGAAGGGGAACTATTACATTTCTATTACCAATCTTGGTAATAAACCGACTATAGGCAAGGGGTATGCCAAAGGGGCAGAGACTTATCTGTATGATTTTGATGGGGATCTTTATGGGGAGACAATCTGTGTGGAACTCCTTTCTTTTCATAGGGCAGAACAGAGATTCGATTCATTGGAAGATTTGGTGGGGCGCCTTCGGCTTGATTTGGAAGAGGGACGCAAGTATTTTATAAAATACAACAAAGACCATTGACAAATGTAATGAAAATGTTATAATAGACACGATAGTTGTAATAATTATGTAACAAGTTTGCTATTGTACATAATCAGGATGTTTGTATGAATTGGATAAAGAAGGATACAGATTGTGGGAAGGTATGATACACACTACACTCTGCAATGACAAAGATTAGTTAGGAGAACAGAATGATTCCAGAATTTAAGTTTAAAAGCAAAGACACTTATCAGAAGAAACAGGAATTAAAGAAGTTTTTAAAAGAGAAGTTAGCAGACAGAAAAGTAAGATTTACCGGAGCAGTTTCAGTTGCAGCTTTAGGAATTATGTTAATTGGTTTTACTGCACTTGCTGGTCCAGATAAAGAAACAACAAAGAAAGAGAGTGTTACTGCACTGCTGCAGACAGCAGGTGTCACTACACAGATCAATACCAAAGAAAATCAGCTTCAGGAAGAGATTAAGAAAGTAAGTATTTCTAAAAAAGAAGATGCAGCAATGACCGGAATGACTCTGGCTTCAGCTGCCGGAGTAGATGTGTCTGCTGTTACAGAAGATTCTGTTGAAGAAGAGATTGCCGCAGAGGCTGCTTCTGAAGCGGTATTGGCAGCAACTTCCCAGCAGGCAGTTGCACCAGCAGAACCGGAGCCAGAACCAGCGCAGCCGGCACATCCTCAGCTGGTAGGATTTAGCAATCCTGGTATTGCAAATGTAGAGCAGTATGTGAATATCCGAGTTGAGCCAAATGAGAATGCAACAATTTGTGGAAAATTAGGAAAAAATGCAGGTTGTGAGATTCTTTCAGAAAATAACGGTTGGTATGAAATCATTACCAATGGTGTACAGGGATATATTAAGTCCGAATTTCTGATTACGGGAGAAGAGGCATGGCAGCTGGCAGATCAGCTGAAGTATGCATATGTACGGGTAATTACAGAGACTCTGTATGTCAGAGAACAGCCGAATACAGAAAGTGGAATTATAGAACTGGCGTCACTGGACCAGAAGCTTGCTTTGCTGGAAGAGCAGCCAGAGTGGGTGAAAGTTCAGATTGATGGTAAAGAAGGATATATGAATAAATCCTATATTGCGATTGAATATACACTTCCCAAGGGTGAGGCTGTAGAGGTAGAGAAGAAGGAAATAAAGGAAGAGAAAGAAAAAGAGAAGGATAAAGATAAGAACAGTAAGAGCAAAAGTAAAAGCAGCAGTTCCTCTTCCAAACCTGCAAAAGATTGTTCTTCCGTTGTATCTTATGCAAAGCAGTTTGTAGGTAATCCCTATGTATATGGCGGGACAAGCCTTACAAAAGGAGCAGACTGTTCTGGATTTACTATGAGTGTTTATGCAAAGTTTGGTGTATATCTGCCCCATTCTTCTTCTGCACAGTCAAGGTGCGGAACCAAGGTAAGTGCTAGTGATATTCAGCCAGGAGACCTGATTTTCTATGGCAGCGGCAGTAGTGTGAATCATGTGGCATTATATATCGGGGGCGGTCAGATTGTACATGCAAGTACAGAGCGGACAGGCATTAAGATATCCAATGCGTTTTATCGTACACCGGTAACCATCCGTCGTGTAAAATAAAGTATTTACAAACTAGGAAAGTTGTGATATACTTTCCTAGTATGCATTTATAGAGAATGCAAGCCGATATTCGGAAGACGGACACTCCGACCGATTCTTAATATCAGGCGTTTCAAAGAATAAGGAGGAATTAGTCATGATTTCAAAGGAAAAGAAAACAAAAGTAATTGAAGAGTATGCAAGAACACCAGGTGATACAGGTTCACCGGAGGTTCAGATTGCGATTCTTACTGCAAGAATCAATGAGCTGACGGAACATTTAAAAGTGCATAAGAAGGATCATCATTCCAGAAGAGGTCTTCTGAAGATGGTTGGACAGAGAAGAGGATTACTGGCATATCTGAAGAAAACAGATATCGAAAGATATCGTTCTCTGATTGAGCGTCTGGGTATCAGAAAGTAAGATTCTTACAGTTTTGTGTTGGTTACAATAGAGGGTGGATATGGAAATCCACCCTCTTTCCAGTAGAAGTTTCCTACTGGTAAAAAATAGAAAAGAGAAGTCCGGCCGGACGAAGATAAAAAGAAGTGCCGAGACCACTGAAAAGCCCAGACAGAGGCGATGGGTTTTTCAGTAGTTTCGGAGACTTTTATCTGCTGAACCAGTCGGCGGAAAGGATGAATTATGTATAAGAGTTATTCAATGGAACTTGCCGGAAGAATCTTAACGGTGGATATTGGCAGGGTTGCGGCGCAGGCAAACGGCGCAGCATTTATGCATTATGGTGATACGGTTGTATTATCGACAGCAACCGCATCAGAGAAGCCAAGGGAGGGAATTGATTTCTTCCCTTTAAGTGTAGAATATGAGGAGAAGATGTATTCGGTTGGTAAAATACCAGGCGGATTTAATAAGAGAGAAGGAAAGGCATCCGAAAACGCAATTCTTACTTCCCGTGTAATTGATCGTCCTATGCGGCCGTTATTTCCAAAGGATTATAGAAATGATGTTACTTTGAACAATATGGTTATGTCTGTTGATCCCGAATGCAGTCCGGAACTGACTGCTATGCTGGGTTCTGCCATTGCTGCCGCGATCTCGGATATTCCGTTTGACGGACCTTGTGCAACTACTCAGGTTGGACTGATTAATGGAGAATTTGTGATCAATCCCAATGCAGAGCAGAATAAAGAATCCGATCTGAAGCTGACCGTTGCATCTACAGCGGAGAAAGTGATTATGATTGAAGCTGGAGCCAATGAAGTTCCAGAGGCACAGATGATAGAAGCGATTTATACTGCCCATGCAGTGAATCAGCAGATTATTGCTTTTATTAATCAGATTGTGGCGGAAGTTGGGAAACCAAAGCACAGTTATACAAGCTGTGCCATACCAGAAGAGTTATTTGCGGCGTTATATGAAATTGTGACGCCTGAGCAGATGGAAGAAGCTGTATTCACAGATGTAAAGCAGGTTCGAGAAGAGAATATACGTTCAATTAAGGACAAGTTAGAAGAACTCTGGGCAGATAAGGAAGAGTGGCTGGAGCTGATTGACGAAGCGGTTTATCAATATCAGAAGAAGACTGTCCGCAAGATGATTTTGAAAGATCAGAAGAGACCAGATGGCAGAGCCGTGAATCAGATCCGCTCTCTGGCAGCAGAAGTGGATATTGTACCAAGAGTTCATGGTTCCGCTATGTTTACCCGCGGCCAGACACAGATTTGCAATGTCTGTACACTAGCGCCTTTGTCAGAGGCACAGAAGCTGGATGGACTGGATGTTACAGAAACGTCCAAGCGGTATATGCATCATTATAATTTCCCCTCCTATTCCGTTGGTGAGACGAAGCCTTCAAGAGGACCAGGACGACGGGAGATCGGACACGGCGCTTTGGCAGAACGGGCATTGCTGCCGGTCCTGCCGACAGAGGAAGAATTTCCTTATGCAATCCGTACCGTATCCGAGACATTTGAATCCAATGGCTCTACTTCTATGGCATCTACCTGTGCTTCCTGTATGTCACTGATGGCAGCCGGAGTGCCGATTAAAGATATGGTAGCAGGGATTTCCTGTGGTCTGGTAACCGGGGACAGTGATGAGGATTACATTTTATTGACTGATATCCAGGGATTGGAAGATTTCTTTGGCGATATGGACTTTAAGGTGACTGGAACTGAGGCTGGTATTACGGCCATTCAGATGGATATTAAGATTCATGGTCTGACTAGGCCGATTGTAGAAGGTGCGATTGCTAGATGCCGAGAGGCCAGATTGTATATTATGGAACATTGCATGAAGCCGGCCATTGCAGAACCAAGGAAAGAACTTGGTGCATTGGCGCCGAAGATCCGCCAGATTCAGATTGACCCGATGAAAATTGGCGATGTGGTTGGCCAGAGAGGAAAGACCATTAATACCATTATTGAGCGGACTGGTGTGAAGATTGATATTACAGATGACGGAGCCGTATCAGTAAGCGGCGTAGATGCGGCAAGTATTGATGAGGCAGTTCGTCTGGTTAAGGTGATTACGACTGACTTTGAAGAAGGTCAGATTTACACAGGAACCGTTGCAAGTATTAAGGAGTTTGGTGCATTTATTGAATTTGCACCAGGAAAAGAAGGCATGGTACACATTTCCAAGATTTCTAAGGAAAGAATCCGCTGTGTCGAGGATGTATTGACACTGGGAGATGCGGTTAAGGTAGTCTGCTTAGGCAAGGATAAGATGGGCAGACTCAGCTTTAGTATGAAAGATGTAAAATAGAAATAAAAAGATTTGATGAATGAAGGATTGCTTCTTAGATGAGAGGCAGTCCTTTTTTGTGTCATAAAATTAGAATCTATACATATATTGTACAAACCATAGGAAGAGAGGCCATGAATATGCAGGAACATAACAGGAAGCAGGAAATCTTGAGAATATTCTCCATGGAAATCCGCAGTATCTTAAAGCAGGTAGAACTAGATTTCAGCCAATTACAGGAAATCCGTCTGCGGGTCAATGCACCGATGCTATGTGTATACAGGAACCAGGAATATTATGTCAGTGAAAAGGGAGAACTGACTAGGGACTGCCAGAAATGTTATATGGTCAATAAAAAGGAAATACAAGAAACGATGGAGTATATAGGGAATTATTCTCTGTATGCGTATGAAGAGGAAGTTAGGCAGGGATTTATTACCATTCAAGGCGGCCATCGGGTAGGGATTGCAGGAAAGGCGGTGGTGGAACAAGGAAGGGTTAGAAGCCTGAAATACATATCATTTCTCAATATTCGTTTTTCCCATGAAATCAGGGGATGTGCGGATCTGCTGATGCCTTACCTATCAGAAGGGGAACGGAGTATGCATACATTGATTGTATCTCCGCCTAGATGTGGTAAGACTACCCTGCTTCGTGACTGTATCCGCCAGCTTTCCAATGGTACGGCTGACTGCAGAGGAAAAACTATTGGAGTAGTGGACGAGCGTTCAGAGATCGGAGGGAGTTATCTGGGAATTCCACAGAATGATCTTGGAATTCGAACGGATGTTCTTGACTGCTGCCCCAAGACAGAAGGAATTTTGATGCTGGTGCGTTCGATGGCGCCGCAGATTATTGCCGTCGATGAGATTGGAAGCCAAGAGGAGGCAAGGGCTATCGAGACAGCTCTTTATACAGGCTGCAGCCTGTTGGCTACGATTCATGGCAACTCGATAGAGGATCTGCGGCAGAAACCGACCTTAAAGGAGCTTTTAAGAGAAAAAAGGATTGAACGGTATGTACTTTTGTCCAATGCAAAGGGAGTCGGTACGATAGAAGTTATTTATGACAGAGAAGGAAAGGAGATCTACCGATGTTAAAAATAGCAGGTTCGGTGATGATATTTACGGCATGTCTGGCTATGGGAGTGGGAAAGGGAAAGGAATATAAGAGGAGGATCGGAGAACTGCTTCTTGTGAAGCGGCTGCTGCTGATGTTAAGGGGAGAGGTAAAATATGCCAGAACTCCGTTGCCGGAAGCATTTCAGACCATCGGTAAGAAGATGGAAAATGTATTCGGTACCTTTCTTTTGAGAGTGGCAGAAGAGCTGAACCAGCAGGAAGGAGAGACATTGCAGCAGGTGTGGGAAAAGAATCTGGACCAGGTATTAGATAAAAGTGCGCTAACCAGGGAGGACAGGCAGCAGCTGAAGAAGCTTGGCAGCCAGCTGGGCTATCTGGACCAGGAAATGCAGATTTCTACCATAGATTTTCAGGTAGAACAGCTGGAGGGACAGATTAAAAGACTAGAGGAGGAGCAGGGGAAGAGAAGCAGAGTATGCAGCTGCCTGGGAATCTTTGCAGGCGTTATGCTGAATCTGATTCTTTTGTAAACTGCAGCCGGACAATAAGGGGGAACTATGAGCGTAAATGTAATATTTAAGATTGCAGCAGTGGGAATTCTGGTCTCTGTAATCAGCCAGGTATTAAAGCACAGCGGAAGGGAAGAACATGCATTTCTCACTAGTCTGGCGGGACTTTTGTTGGTGCTGTTCTGGATTATTCCATATATATATGAACTTTTTGAAACAATCAAACGGCTATTTTCACTATAAGGGGTTGAGAATATGGAAGTATTAAAGATTGCCATTGCCGGTATTGCCGGTGTGCTGTTTGCGGTACAGTTGAAGTCGATCCGTCCGGAATACAGCACCTATATCAGCCTGGCAACCTGTGTGATTCTGTTTTATTATGGGGTGAGCAGGCTGTCGGTGATTGTGGATACATTGAATTCTATTCAAAGCTATATTAAGATCAGCGATATTTATATTGCAGTTCTGCTGAAAATTATCGGTATCACTTATATTGCAGAATTTTCTTCCGCACTTTGTAAGGATGCAGGTTATTCGGCAGTCGCAGGACAGATAGAAGTATTTTCCAAACTGGTGATTCTGGCGGTCAGTATGCCGGTGCTGATGGCTCTGTTAGAGACGATTGACGGTCTGATTGGATAGGTGGATGATGAGAAGAACTATGCAGTCTATGCTGCTTGCCGTCTTGCTGTTATTTCTATGGACTGCCCCGGTATATGGGGAAAATGAACTGTTAGAGGAGATGGACTTTACAGAGGTGGACCAGATGCTGGATGAGACATTTGAAGAGGATATTAGCTTTGGACAAATGGTAAAGGACTTAATCAGCGGGAAAGTGCCTCTGAACCGGGAGAGTCTATTACATATAGTAGAATCTACCTTTCTGTCAGAAATCAAAGCGAATGGAAAAGGCATGATTTATATTTTCCTACTTGCTGTATTATCGGCGGTACTTACGAATTTTACCAGGGTATTTGAACGGAGTCAGACAGCCGATATCAGTTTTTATGTGGTCTATCTGCTGCTGCTTGCGGTGCTGGTTCAGTCGTTTAAAACGATCAACTCGGTGTCAGAGATGGTGGTGGGACAGATGACAGATTTTATGAAGCTTCTGATGCCGACTTATATGCTGACTGTTGCTGCCTCCAAGGGAGGGACAACGGCAGCGGTATTTTATGAATTTCTGATTGCCTTGATCTATGGAGTGAACTTTATTCTATACCGGTTTTTAATGCCCTTGTGCAATGTATATGTGGTATTGAGTCTTGTGAATTACATTGCCAAGGAAGACATGCTGTCTAAGACAGCGGATCTGATTAAAACACTGGTTCGGTGGGGGCTTAAGACCATGCTGGCAGTGGTAGTAGGTCTGAATATTGTACAAGGATTGATTACGCCGGCAGTAGATACCTTTAAGACTACGGCTATTCATAAAGCAGTGACGGCAGTCCCTGGAATTGGTAGTACCATGAATGCAGTTACCGAGGTAGTGGTTGGTTCTGGTATGCTGATTAAGAACGGGGTAGGAACGGGGATCTTGATTCTGCTGATACTGCTTTGTATGGTTCCGGTTATGAAAATGGCTGTCTTTATTCTGTTATATAAGGCAGCAGCAGCCGTTGTGCAGCCGGTCAGTGAAAAACGCATGATTGATTGTATTAATACAGTAAGCGAAGGGGCGCACCTTCTCTTGAAATGTGTCACGACTGCGTTGGTGCTGTTCTTTATTACGATAGCGATATTAACGGTGTCTACTTCATTATAAGTCATAAAGGCAAATCATGTCTGGAAAGGAGATGGATCATAGTGGAAGCAGTATTTGACTGGGTAAAGAGTATCGTATTTTATTTAATTCTTTTAACCGTAGTGACCCATTTATTACCAAATAAGAAATATGAGAAATATCTCCGGCTGTTTACCGGTATGCTGCTGGTTATGGTTGTAATAAAACCAGTAACACAGGTCTTTTCGTGGGATAAGCTGTTTGACCGGAATTTCCTGGAGATTCTGGGTGATAGCGGGGAACTGGGCTGGGAAGAGGAGACCATGGCGGGAGAATTGAAGGATATGCAGGAAGAGCAGCTGATGAAGGAATATGAACGGCAGGTGTGCAGTTATGTGGAAGCAGAAGCCGCAGCCCTGGGAATTCAAGTAAGCAATGTCAGAGTTCAGACGGCATGGCAGGAGGACGTTTTGGTGCCGGTCTGCATTTCTATGAAAGCAGCCTTGAAAGAGAACCAAAAACGGCTGGAAGAAATTACGATCGCAGATATTATAATAGAAGAAAAAAAGGGAGAGAGCACGAAGGAATTTGCACAGCTTCAGAAAATACTGGCGCAATATTATGGGATAGAAGAAAGTCAGGTTCAGATTGAATAGATTTGAAAGTTCAGACATGCTTGAACAGGAGATAGAAAATGGAAAAAAAGATATCATGGAAACAGCTGGGTAAAAGCCAGTGGCTGATTATCCTTTTGGTCGGTATTCTTCTGGTAGTCATTGCACTGCCGACAGATAAAAACGATAATACAAAGATTCAGACAAAAACGGGAGGGGAGGAAAGCGGACAATCGGCACAGAATCAGTGGGAGAATTATCAGGATCAGGTAGAAACCCGCCTAGAGGAAATCCTGCAGCAGGTAGAGGGGGTGGGGAAAGTGAAAGTGATGGTAAGCCTTGCCGGAACTGGTGAGACAGTAATTGAGAAGGATGTGCCCCAGTCCCAGTCTCAGATTGAAGAGGCAGATGGGAGCGGCGGCAGCAGAAAAACTAAGGAAAGCAGCTGGGAGGAATCTACGGTTTATATACAGCAGAATGGGGAGCAGGTTCCTTATGTTATAAAGGAACTGGCACCGGATATTGAAGGAATCTGTGTGATCTGCCAGGGAGGCGATAATGGAACGGTAGCAAAAAATATTTCAGAGGCCGTGCAGGCATTATTTCCTATCGAGGTACATAAAATTAAAGTAATGAAAATGAAATAAGAGAATGAGGAGGGCCATTGTGAAGAAAATATTTCGTAAAAATCAACTGATCATTACCACACTTGCTGTTATGATTGCTGTTGCCGGATACCTGAATTATTCTGGCGAGCAGTTCGGCAGTAAAAAGGAGGATGCAAAAGCAGCAGAAGGAAAAAATGTAGTAGAGGACCAAGCGGGAATTATGGACACCAGCGACATTTCCCAGGAGGATATCTATGCGAAGACTCAGGAAGTATTGGCGGAAGATGTATTGAAGCAGTCTTCGTCTGATGAAGCTTCTGGCGATGCAGTAGAGACAATTAAGGATATTGAGGCATTGCCAGAGGTTGAAGAAGCTAATGCAGACGGAGAAGCAGGAAAGGAACCTTCCAATCCGGGAACCGCTGTTCTAGCAAGTTCATCGGATGTAGGCGCCATTGCACAGGCACGGCTTACCAGAGAGCAGACAAGGGCTAAGAATAAAGAGGTGCTGCTCGATATCATCAATAATGGAGCACTTGGAGAGGGGCAGAAAGAACAGGCGGTACAGGAAATGATTGACCTGACGGCGGTTGCGGAGAAAGAGGCAGCAGCGGAAATCCTGCTGGAAGCCAAAGGATTCGCCGATGCGGTTGTCAGTATGCAGGAGAACAGTGTGGATGTTGTAGTCAATGCTTCTGAATTGACGGACGTTCAGAGGGCACAGATTGAAGATATTGTAAAGAGGAAAACTGGGGTCACAGGAGAAAATATTGTAATTACTCCAGTGAAGTAATGGGGTATGGGCGTATATGAAACAGAGAACACCAGTTCGTAAACGAGCGACTGTTCTCTGTTTTGCTGTGTGGATTATTCTAAACTGTATTCGCGCTGGAGGTCTTTCAGAAGTTTGCGGTAAGACTGGCTGACAGGCAGTTTGATCTGGTGGGTCAGTGTGCTTTGGCACAGTTATAGCATAATTATGTGTTGAAAACAATAGAAACATATGATATACTCAAATGGAAATTTTTGAATGCAAAGTGAGGAAAAATGTTGAAAGATTATACAATAGACGAATTGATAGCAGCCTTGATGACAAAATGTGGGTTTGGAGCTGTTATTTTTTCAATTGAACCAATATCTGGCGGTTTTATGCATAGAATGTACAAAGTAAGAACAAAATCTGGAATATATGCAGTAAAACATCTTAATCCTGAAATAATGGGAAGAGAAGGTGTGCATGATAATTTCGATAGAGCAGAGAAAATTGAATGTCTTTTGGAAAAAGAGGATATTCCTATCGTCGCTGCCCTAACAGTCCTTGGTAAAAAAATGCAAACTGTAGATGGACACTATTTTTATATATTCAATTGGCAAGATGGGCATATTACTGATTGGAATAATATTTCAAATGATGAAT
>JAAVZI010000007.1 GCA_022791575.1 Lachnospiraceae bacterium | reverse complement strand
TCCGTTCGTATTTACCGCCCAGTTCCTCAAATAATATATTTGCCATTTTCTGTTACCTCCAGATAAAATATTCACTCCACACTCTTGTGTCTGTTGTCTTAAACAAAATTTTGAGTTTTCTCCTTATCTGGTTTCATTCATGAATAAGAAATGCATAAAAATGATGTCGTTGCTTCCTTAATGGATAAACATAGCATAAGTAAAGGCGAAAACCGAGAATTGTCTGGAAAGTTCTGTTATACAGTGAAATTACAAGGACAAAGCCAATAACGATTCACTTGTGTATTGAAATCTATCGGATTATTCGATATAATAATTATAAAGATAGAAATAGATACGAAAAATATAGCTTGACAGATGTAAAAATGTATATCCTAGGTATTCTATAATTCAAGTGTTTAGAGCGATAGGAACAAAGCGCAGAGTGATGTACTGGTAAAAGACTGTCAACAGGCAAAGGAAGAAGTTTGGAAGTCTACTTCCAAATCTACCATAATGGCGTGGATAACACGCCAGAAAAGAGGAAAGAATGGAAAAGCAAATTGAAATAGAGGATTTTGACAAACAATGGGAAGAATTAGGAATATCCAATGATTTCCTGTTTATGAAAGTCATGCAGAACCCAGAACTTTGCAAAGAATTATTACATCGGATTCTGCCGGATTTGGATATAGATCATATTGAATATCCAGAATTGCAGAAAGAGATAAAAGAAGATATGGAAGCTAAAAGCGTTCGGCTAGATGTATATGTAAAAGGCAGTAAAGACATTATTTATAATATTGAAATGCAGGCGGCGGATACAAAAGAACTGCCAAAAAGAAGCCGCTATTATCAGGCTATGATTGACCTGCAGTTGTTAGACAAGGGAGATAAAAGCTATAATGAGCTGAACAAAACTTACATTATCTTCATTTGCCTGTTTGATTTGTTTGGTCAGGGGAGGCATATTTATACCTTTGAAAACCTATGTAAAGAAGATATAAATCTTGCTATGGGCGATGAAGCTACAAAGATTTTCTTAAATGCTAAGGGAAACATAAATGATGTGGGTAATGAATTAAAAGTATTTTTAGATTATGTGGCTGGAAAGAAATCAGATGATATATTTGTTGACAAACTGGAAGAAGCAGTTCAAAATGCTAAGAAAAACAGGGAATGGAGGCATGATTATATGACATTGATGATGAGAGATAAAGTAAATATTGAGAAAGGTGAGGAAAAAATGCTTTTGTTGATTGAAAGATTGATTGAAGATGAGCGTTTTGATGATATCACCAGAATAAAAACAGATATTCAATACCGTCAAAAACTATACAATGAGTATTGTATTATTTAGAATTATAATGTTATAGGCAAAACATAAAATGTTGTGCTTTACTTTATTGTTATAGAAGATAGGGATGATATAACATTAGAAATGCGTGACAGACTGAATTATGAAAAGGGTTTTGTCTGTGGGATGATAGAATGATAGGAGTACTAATGAATTAGGGTGAACTAATGATTGAAAAGATCAGAGGTTCACTCTTTTTTATTTTATTGTTTTGTAGGAGGATTGAAGATGACAGGGATTCGTTTTCAAAGTTAGGAACGCTTTTTATACTATGTGCAGAAAAAATCTAAGGATATTCACAGGAAGTTAGATGAGAACCAACTGACAGGAAAGCTCAGAATTACTTATTTAGAGCAGTCAGGCATGGATATTCTGTTTAAACATCTGTTAGAGGACAGCTATTATCAGACACAGCAATATAAATCGCTTCTTCTATATCCTGGAAACTGTCTGGAGCAGCCGCAGAAAAACCAGATCTATACAGTGATGGATAGCCGTAGTGTAAAGATTTTTATATATGATGGCGGCACAGACGATACCGACAGGGTATCGTCTGTGCAAAAGATATTGTAAAACAAGGCTAAAATAACTTCACTGTCGGTACTGTCGCTAAAATATTTCTTTATTGAAAAAGAGATATAAAAGAATATATAGAAAGATATATAAACTTTTATACAGAGCCATTCATAATCCAAAGATATGCCAGAAAGACCATACAGGAATTCTTGAACCCTAAAAGATGGCAGAAAAAAGGGCTAAACTATCAGGAACATAAAAATTAATAAAAAAAGTTTTTTGAAATCTATCGACAGTACCGACAGTAAGAACAAATCATACTGAAAAAACAGCGCAATCTTATTGTCGATAAGCGGGGTGAAACCGAATGTATAACGACAGTCCCATAGAAATCATCTTTGACATGATAGCGGACATGATAATCGAATCTGCCCAAAACAAGAAAGAACAAAGTAAGAGTGAAAATGAAACATGCAGTGACCTGAAATATATATTATGATATTGAAGGAGGTATCAAAAGAATGACACAAATAAGCAGCGAAGAAAAGACTGTCGCCATCTACTGCCGCGTATCCACATCAGAACAGGCAGAAAAGGCTACAGTATAACCGAACAGGAACGCTTGCTCCTAGAATACTGCGACCAGAACAACTATAAGGTATACAAAGTCTATGCAGATAAGGGGATCAGCGGAAAAGACATCCGGCACAGACCACAGATGACGCTCCTATTCCGAACCCTTTGAATCCAGCACGCCAAGTGGAAGAATGCAGTTCCAGATGATGGCGCTGGTTGCCGAATTTGAAAGAAGCACAATCGCCCAGAATGTAAAAATGGGGATGTGCGCCAAAGCAAGGTCAGGGGAATGGTGCGGAGGAATCGCCCCATTAGGCTATAACTGGGTTCCAATGGAAGAAGAACGGCAGGGAAAACGAAAAAAATCAAAACTGACCGTCAACGAAAAAGAAGCGGAAACAGTCAGAGAAATCTTCCGCCTTTACACAGAAGGGAACGGCTACAAAACGATTGTAAACCACATCAACAAACAGGGGTTCCGAACCAAAAGAGGCAACTACTTCGGCGTCGCCCAGTTGAGGGATATCCTGACAAATCCAGTATACATAGGGAAAGTCCGCTATGATGTCAGAAGGGACTGGAATGACAAGAGGAGAAACAACAAAAACCCCATCCCATCATAGAAGAAGGAATCCATGAAGCCATTATAGACCAGAAAACATGGGAGAAAGTGCAGTATCTAATCAGCCAGAAGCAGGGCAAGGCTTCCAGGCTCTATGACGGCGAATACCCACTGACAGGAATCCTAAGATGTCCCGAATGCGGGGCTGGAATGGTGATATCCAGAACCACGAACACCCTAAAAGACAGCTCCAAAAGAAGAATCGTCTACTATGACTGCGGAGAATGGAAGAACAAAGGGACTGCGGCCTGCCACAGCAACATGATCCGTGTAGAAAAAGCCAACCATGAGGTATATAAACAGCTGGAAAAACTATTTACAGACGAAAGGTTTCTAAGGGAGGCTGTCAGGAGGGTCAATAAAAATATCTTAAAACAGTCAGATGAAGCGGAAAGCAGCATTGAGAAATATGACCGCGAATTAAAGAAGTTACAGGCGCGCAAAGACAGGATATTTGAAGCCTATGAAGAAAACCTCATCACAAGCGAAGAACTGCTGGTGAGGAAAGAAACAATCAATCAGGAAATCCGGCAGATTCAGGAACACAGGGAAAGATATTTAAGTATATTTGGACAAGGACGGTCAGAAATCCCTTATGAATTTGTCAGAAACGCCTTAAGCAATTTTGAACAGCTGTATTATCACCATCAACAAAGAAAGGGAAATATAAAGCATAAAAGTCATACTGACAGAAGAAATGATACAGTTCCTAAACAACGGCGGAGCTCCCCCAGAGGGTTCCCCGCCCTCTTTTTTGTCTTGCGGAAAAGGGGCTTTATTAGAGCTGGAATTAGTGATATAATTATAGAGAAAATAGAGCGGTTTTATCACTTGGGCATGTTATGGAGAACCATATCACAAGTAAAGGCGAAAACCGAGAATTGTCTGGAAAATTCTGTTATACAGGGAAATTGCAAGGACAAAGTCAATGACGATTCACTTGTGTATTGAAATCTATCGGATTATTCGATATAATAATCTCATCTTTAACAGTTTAGTAGCAAAAAAATCGCTATAATCTCCCATTTTATAGTATTTATAGCGATTTTTTCTTTTTCACACTCTTTGGTAATTTATTTCCTGCCTTTACTTTTTTTCTGAATGTTTTTCATCCTGCTTTTCGAGATGAACTGGTAGTCTGTCCGGAAACCGCAGGCATCATGCAGGGCATCGGTCAGCTTGTCAC
>JAAVZI010000082.1 GCA_022791575.1 Lachnospiraceae bacterium | reverse complement strand
CTTGAAGACGACAAGGTTGATAGGGCGGAGGTGGAAGTGCAGCAATGCATGGAGCTGACCGTTACTAATCGGTCGAGGGCTTGACCAGAAGCGGTTGTAAGAGAGTGGATTTGATGGTTACGGTATGTAGTTTTGAAGGTATATGAGGCCCGATGGCTCAGTTGGTTAGAGCGCCGCCCTGTCACGGCGGAGGTCGTGGGTTCGAGTCCCATTCGGGTCGTTAACAGCTATTATAGTTGTTATAAATGGGATCTTAGCTCAGCTGGGAGAGCATCTGCCTTACAAGCAGAGGGTCATAGGTTCGAGCCCTATAGGTCCCATTTAGAAAGTTAGATTAGTTGAGCATTAGCTGTTTGCTATATGCCGATGTGGCTCAATTGGCAGAGCAGCTGATTTGTAATCAGCAGGTTATCGGTTCGAGTCCGATCATCGGCTTTGGGTAAATAATATATTTGGGTGGATTCCCGAGTGGCCAAAGGGGGCAGACTGTAAATCTGTTGGCACCGCCTTCGAAGGTTCGAATCCTTCTCCACCCATTGTATACTTTATGTATACGTAAAATTAAATATCGCGGGGTGGAGCAGTCTGGAAGCTCGTCGGGCTCATAACCCGAAGGTCGTAGGTTCAAATCCTGCCCCCGCAACTCAATTAGAAGAATTCTAATTATGCCCAGTTAGCTCAGTTGGTAGAGCAGAGGACTGAAAATCCTCGTGTCTCTGGTTCGATTCCGGAACTGGGCATTTGTTTTATAGAAATAAGGGTGTGTAGCTCAGTTGGTAGAGCACTTGACTTTTAATCAAGTTGTCCCGGGTTCGAACCCCGGCACGCTCATTGAATGGAATACCTTGGAATTGGCTTATATAGCTGTCTCCAAGGTATTTCTTATATTCAAAAAATGTTTTTTGTAAGGAACTGTATGTCGTAATCGTGTCATAAAGCAAAATATTTTTAGAAATGTGGAATAAGGGGAGGCTAACCATTAATTGGTTAGCCTCTTACTCGATTGTATATCATTTCAGCTTCTTTATAATCTCATTGCAAAATTTTTCTACATCTGCATATACCTGTTCCTTTCCGGTTTCATTTAATATTTCATGGCGCATCCCTTGATAAAGGCAGCTGGTTACATGTTTATAACCAACTTTCTCCATAAGCTTTACTGCCTCATCAAACTTTTTTCGATTAATCATACAAGGGTCCATTTCTCCTGAGATAAAATGAATTGGAAGTTCTGGATTTTTTAAGGTCCAGCCTTGTTTGGAATAGGTATTTTTAGAGAGCCATAGCAGTGCTTCATAACCATTCAGGGTAAAGGTAAAATTGCACAATGGATCTTCATTATATTTCTTAACAACTTCTTTATCACTGCATACCCAAGCATGTGGCAATTTTTCTTCTGCAAATGCCTTTTCAAAATTCCGTGAAAATAATTCGTTTATAATATCGCTTCTACCATGGTCTCCTTTATACTTCTGAACCACTTTATCCAGCATTGTACCAATTACAGCCATGGAGTTTTCACCCGGGCATCCGCATACAATTAATCCATCTATTGATTTGTCATATTTTTTTGTATAGCATCGTACAGCAAAAGAGCCCATACTATGGCCAAATAAAAAATATGGAAGGCCACGCAGTTGATCTTTAACAGCTTCTGTAATTTGATGTAAATCTTCAACCAGTGCCTCTCCTCCATTTTGATAGAAATATCCAAGATCCTCAGAATGGCGGATACTTTTTCCATGTCCTCTGTGATCGTTGATAATACATGCAAATCCTGATTCTGCCATATATTCCATAAAGGGAATATAACGTTCTTTATATTCACACATCCCATGAGCAATCTGCAAAACAGCCCGTGGTTCTTCATCAGGCATAATCAACAAACCATCCAAACGTAATCCATCTTGTTGGGAAATAAATTTTATATTTTTTTTCTTCATTTTTTTCTGCCTCTCCATTGTAATATTGATTAATTTGCTATAAAAAATATATAACTAAATTAGCTGTGATTTATAAATCGAATTAAATCCTTCTGCATGATTTCTATAGCTTGTGGTTTTTTTATTTCTTTCCAATTCCATAAAAGACGATAAATTTTTTCAAGACGCTCTAATGTCAGAAAAGCAACATGCTGCAGCTGGTCATCTAGTTTTCCTGTTATTTTAATCTGTCCAAATGTAACTGCTAAAATGACCTGACTGCTCTGTAGAAGTTCCTGTTCTCCTGGAATATCATGAAATGTGTGAGCTGCCTGTTCTATTAAATACTCATCGGTCTGTTCCTTCTGAGGCGGAAGATAAGTCATATCCCATAGATCTTCGATAACATATCGTGGAAAATCAACAAAATTAAGTTTTGAATTTTTACGAAATGCAGTCTGCAGTTCATATAATGTATCATTCCCTGCATCATTGCCAAATGGTGCATCCTCATTTGCACAGTCATAATAGAAATCCTCTGCAAAATATTTTCTAAAATTAGGATGACTTGTCAATAAATGCAGGCCAAATTCTTCGGTATCAAAATACGTATGGTTCATATAATCGAAATTAAGCATTTCAGTATAACCTTTTTTCAGTTTAGCTGCAATCAACTTTGAAGCTTGTTTTTCGCATTCATTCTGTGTATGGAATTCTTTTAATTCATAGCGACCTGTTGTGCCGATTTTTCCCCAGTTAACCAAAAATAGGTTTTGAAAAGTTTCGATCCACCAAAATTTATCTGATTTTTCATTAATATACCGCAATGCCTGTTTCATCATTCATTCCTCCAGACTTTATATATTCAGCCTTTTTAGAGAAAAATAGCTGCTTGTATGTTTCCTAATTTGAAAAAAGCTTGGAAACTTTTATATCAAGTTTCCAAGCATATAAAATAATCGAAGTGACAGGATTCGAACCTGCGGCCTCTACGTCCCTAACGTAGCGCTCTACCAAGCTGAGCCACACTTCGATGTACTTTTCAGTACCGGATAATATTCTACCATAATCTTGACACTTTGTCAAGATTTACATAAGGATTTTCAGTACAAGAATAGAAAGGAAAAGAAATGCGAAATAAGAAACGCTTTGCTTGCTATTTTGAGATATATCTTATATAATTATTACAATAAGCATGAAAAGGTGAGAACAGTGAAGAAGAAAATAATCATATATATGACAATGCTGGTTATGAGTCTGAGTCTGCTGTCAGGTTGTGGGAAAGAAAAGAAGCCGTCTGCTTCTCAGACAGAGGAACAGAACAATAGTAAAGATGAGCTGGTGAAAGCCAGAATGCTTGAGGAGTATAAAGATACGGTTCTGGTGTTGTGTGATTCTAAAGCGAACAATGATCTGTCGGAATTCATGAAATTATTTGGGTATATGGAAGGATTAATGAAATCCGTTGTTACAGATAAGGAATTTTCCCAGATTATAGAAAGGTATAAGAAAGAATGCGGAAATGATTTTGAATGGTCTTATGAAATTCAGAAAGAAGAGAAAGTTTCCGTAGAAGCCCTTAAAGAATATCAAGAATTAATTCAGACATTTGGTAGCAGTGAGGAACTAACCGAAGCTTATGAATTGACAGTTCAGATCAGGTTGAAAGGCAGTAAAGGAAGCATGGAAGAAATGGCAGAATTCACAGCAGGAAAGGTCGGCGGAAAATGGCAGATTGTTAATTTTAATGAAACATTGCTGAATTAACTGCTGATTCAAATAAAAGCAACAAAACGCAGCCAGCCTGATATCTGCAGGCTGCAGCTGATATTATTAAAGGAGGATAAGTATGAAGTATAAGAAGGATTGGGAAGCAGCACAGGAAAAATTTATTAATTGGTGGAATCACAAGAATACTGGACGTCCATTGATGATTGTAATGGCCAAGAAGGATAACCCGGTTCCATTAGACCCGAAATATGCCTATGATACTACAGACGGATGGGAAGATAAGTATACAAATCCTGAGAAAATGGTAGCGCATTTTAGAAATTGGTGTGAAAATATTGAGTTTATGGGCGAATCATTCCCCAATATGAGTGCAGATTTTGGACCAGGTTCTGTAGCGGCATATCTTGGCTGCGATATTACATTTAATGAAAGAACCGTATGGTTTAATGAATTCGTAGAAGATTGGGAAGATATTCCACCGCTGAAATTTGATCCTGAAAATAAATGGATCAAAAAGCATTTAGAAATTGTAAAAAAATGTACAGAACTGGCTGCTGGTGATTTCTATACAACCATTCCGGATCTGATGGAGAATATTGATGTTTTTGCTTCTATGCGGGGCGCTCAGGATACAATTTTTGATATGATGGATGAGCCGGAAATGGTAGAAGAGAGAATTCAACAGATCCAGGATAGTTATTTTGAGTATTATAACCGTTTTTATGAGATAGTGAAAGATAAAGACAATGGAAGCGCTTACACAGTATTTTCTATCTGGGGACCGGGAAAGACAGCTAAGCTGCAATGTGATTTTTCAGCAATGATGTCTCCACAGCAGTTTAGAGATTTTATTCAGGAACCGCTTAGGCAGCAAGCAAAAGAGCTGGATCATGTTTTATACCATTTGGATGGGCCTGATGCGATCAAACATGTGGATGCTTTGATGGAGATTGATGAGATAGACGCACTGCAGTGGACGAGCGGGGATCATGGACCGGATGGGACATTGGAAGAATGGGATGAAATCTATGATAAAGTAAGACGAGCCGGGAAATCACTTTGGATTAAAGTCTATACAGGAAATGTAGATGACTGGATCAGAGGCTGTGATCGCCTTGTGAAAAAATATGGTTCCGATTGTCTATATTTTTATTTTAATCCAATGTCAATGGCAGATGCCAAGAAACTAATGGCTTATGCAGAGGAACACTGGTGTGATGTAAAGGGCACATTCCAGCCATAAGGAATATTAGTAAGGAAGTTTAGGAGGTTCGTATGTTAAATAAATTTAAGAATCCTTCCAATGAATATCGTCCGATTCCATTCTGGTCCTGGAATGACAAATTGGAAGTGGAGGAATTAAAGTTTCAGATTGATGAAATGAAAAAGGCCGGAGTTGGCGGCTATTTTATGCATGCGCGTTCTGGACTTAAGACGCCATACTTAAGTGAGGAATGGTTTGATTGTATTAAGGCAGGAATTGAGGCAGGAAAGGAAACTGGGCTTCATGCATGGGCATATGATGAAGAGGGATGGCCAAGTGGATTTGCGGGCGGAATTGTGCCGGAAATGTCGGAAGATTATCATGCTAAATTTATTTCCCTTGAAAAACACAAGTCTATGAAGGATATAGACAAGAATCATATGATTGCTTGTTTTCTATTGTGTGAAGAAACTCTGAATTATGAAGTGTTAGATTTGGAGTCTGATTATATATGCGGGGAAGGTGAAGTGATTCTTGCAATCCGCAGGAATACTAATCAATTTTATATTGATACTATGAACAAGCGGGCAGTGGATGCATTTTTAACGTGTACTCATGAAGAGTATTATAAGCGTTTTGGTGATGATTTTGGAACTTATATGCATGGATTTTTTACGGATGAACCGCGGCTGACCTGTGATAATTTCTTGGATTTGGCATGGTCGGATGATCTGCCTGGGGCATTTTTGCAGACCTATGGATATGATTTAACGGAAAAGATTCCAGCTTTATATTATGAAGTGGAAGGATACGAAAAAGTACGTTATGATTTTTGGTCATTGGTTAGTTATCTGTTTGTACATAACTATATGAAAAATATTTATGATTGGTGTGAAGCGCATAATTGTAAACTGACGGGACATGTAATGATGGAGGAGAGCATTTTCAGCCAAATGACAAGTACCGGAGGTGTTATGCCTTTTTATGAATATGAGCACACACCAGGGATTGACTGGCTAAGACGTCCGATCGCATCTCCAGTTGTTCCCAAACAGGTGGGATCAGCGGCCTGCCAGCTTGGTAAGAAACAGGTACTTACTGAGTCCTTTGCATTAAGCGGATGGGACGTTTCTTTTGAGGAATTGAAATGGATTGCTGAATGGCAGTTTGTTAACGGTGTCAATCAGATCTGCCAGCATTTGCAGGGATATACGATTAAAGGGGTAAGAAAGAGAGATTATCCACCGTCATTATTTACTCAGCAGACTTGGTGGAAGGAATATGCCAGATTCAACGAGTATTTAGGAAGGCTTTGCGTTGCCCTGTCCGAAGGGGATCAGCAGGCAGATGTACTTCTGCTGCATCCGATGAAAAGTGGCTATGTATTGTACAATGGAACTCGGACACAAGAAATCCGTGAACTGGACGACAAGTTTACCGAGGCCAGTGAGATGTTGTCAGGTCTTCATATCAGCTATCATTTCGGAGATGAGACACTGATTAAAAAGTATGGAGATGTGAAGGGCGATACATTTATTGTGGGACAGATTGGTTATAAGACAGTGATACTGCCTCAAATGTATGCCATTGATGGAAAAACTGTGGAGCTTTTAGAACAGTTCGCAGCAAACGGTGGAACAATTATCAGCCTGGACCGCTTCCCAACCTATACCAATGGCAATATGGCAGCTCTAAAGGGCTTAGAAGCAAAAGCAGTAAAAGCTGGCCGGGAGGAACTTCGAGGTATTATGGCTAAGAAAGATCTTCTGGCATTAAGCATTGCTGAAAATGGCCGGGAGGTTGAGAGTATTTCCTATCAGATTCGTGATACAGAAGACGGAACGATTGTATTTATGGTAAACCATAATCAGAAAGAAGCTTATCGCACAATTGTTACTGCTCTTTCCAGAAGCAGCAAGGTAAAACGTATGATAGCAGAAACAGGAGAGATAGAGTCACTGCCATATATAGTGAAAGAAGGAAATACAGTATTCGAACTGGGGTTCGAACCTATGCAATCTTACCTGATTTTACTGGAGAAAGGGGCAGCAGGAGAATCTTATGAAATAGAAAAGCCAGAAGTTCAGGAAGTGGTATTATCGCAGAACTGGCAAGTGGAAAAGATGGATCTCAATTCTATGACACTGGATCTATGCCGTTATTGTATTGATGACGGAGAATGGCAGGGACCAGTATCTGTGATTAAACTTCAGGGACTGCTGCTGGATCTGCAGAGGCCATGCAGGGTAAAACTGGCATTTGAATTCCAGGTTGAGGCAGATTTGAATAAAAATAAGGAATTTTATGTTGTGATTGAAGATGCATCTCTTTATAAAATACAGGTAAATGGGCAGGAAATTCCTTATCAGGATATCGGCTGGTGGAAGGATAAGACCTTTAAGAAAGTAGATATCAAACAAGCCGTTTGTGCTGGGAAAAATGAAATTATATTAGACACAACATTTGCTCAACCTCAGAAAGTATATGATGTGCTTTATGGGGAAAATGTCTATGAGACAGAGAAGAATAAGATTACTTTTGATATGGAGCTGGAAAATATTTATCTGTTGGGAGACTTTGGAGTAATTAGCAAAAGTCCATATGTACAAGCGGAGAGGAAGGCACTAATTACAGACGGGCCATTTGTAATTGTAGATGCGCCGCAGGCATTTACCAGTAATAATTTTACATTGAATGGTTTATTATTCTTTGCCGGAACTATGACAATTTGCCAGAAGATTCAGGTAGAGAAAGAGGAAGGGAAACGGATTTTACTAAAGCTTGGCAGGCAGAAATGTCCATGGATTAAGGTATATGTGAATGGAGAATTTGTAAAGGATTCTCTGTGGGCACCATATACGGTAGATATTACAGAGGCAGTGAAGGAAGGTATTAATACAATTACTTTCGAGGTATATGCTTCGAACCGTAATTTATTCGGTCCGCATCATAATATCAATGGAGAATGCTATAATGTAGGTCCAGACAGCTTTATTGGAAAATGGAGCTGGGTAGAGAGAAAATCAGAAGCGGATGCAACTGAGGTCTTTGATGTGGATAAGGATTACTGGGTGGATACATATTGCTTTGTAGAATTTGGGGTATAATAAAAATGTAGATCTATTTTTGTTCATAAAATATTTAACAAATACAGAAAGGGGCGGTGAAATTGGAGCTGAAGAGAATTCCTGTTGGTTATGAGGATTACAAGGAACTAGTAGAAGGAAATTTTTACTATGTAGATAAGACCTTGTTGATTAAAGAATTACTAGATAATTATGCGAAAGCTCATCTTTTCACACGCCCGCGGCGTTTTGGAAAATCACTGAATTTAAGTATGCTGCGTTATTTCTTTGAAAAACCAGTGGATGGAAGCAGTAATGTTCATTTATTTGCGGATAAGAAGATTGCAGAACAGGGAGAGCAATATATAAAATATCAGGAGCAGTATCCAGTGATTATGCTCTCCTTAAAATCAGGAAAACAGGCAAATTATGAAAATTCTCTGGCAATGCTGAAGCTGGAGATCTGTAAAGAATATAAGAGACACCGGCTTATTGTGGATGAACTGACGGATGTAGATGATCAGAAGAGATTTCTTACAATATGCAGCGGAAAAGCAGAAGAGTACATGTGGCTGGAAGCGATTGCATTTTTATCCAGATGTCTAAAACAATATTACAAGAAAAAAGTCGTTATTTTAATAGATGAGTACGATGTTCCCTTGGAAAATGCATTTTATTGTGGTTTTTATGAGCAGATGACAAGTTTTATCCGTTCCCTTTTTGAAAGTGCATTAAAGACGAATCCAGCTTTAGAATTTGCGGTTATTACAGGGTGTTTAAGAATCAGCCGGGAATCTATTTTTACTGGATTAAATAATTTATGGATTAGTTCGATTCTCGACGAGAGGTATGCAGGTTATTTTGGGTTTGTTCAGGAGGAAGTAGATTGTTTGCTTGGATATTATGGGCTTTTGGAAAAAACTGAATTAATCAAGGAATGGTATGATGGTTATCGGTTTGGCAGGACGGAAGTATATAATCCATGGAGTGTGATTAATTTTGTAATTGACAGCCGTGCTAATGTAGATAAATTTCCAAGTGAATATTGGTCGAATACCAGTTCGAATAGCATCGTCAGAGATCTGATATTCCGTGCAGATTCAGAAACCAAACAGGATATAGAGAATCTAATAAATGGAGGAATGGTTCGAAAACAGCTGCATGAGAATATCACTTATGGAGATATTAATCATTCTTCTGATAATTTATGGAATTTTTTATTTTTTACAGGGTATTTAAAACTAGTATCTATTGAACAAGCAGAACAACAGCAGTATCTGGTAATGAAGATTCCCAATATAGAGATAAAGAATATTTATAGGAATCAGATATCAGACTGGTTTCATTTTGAAATGAAAGAAAGGAATTTATCTGTATTATACAAATCTTTGCTGGATGGAAATGCACAGCTGTTTCAAAAGGAGATAAATTATCTTCTTAGGAGTTCAATTAGTTATATGGATAATCTGGAAAGTTTTTATCATGGATTTATTATGGGATTGCTGATAAATATGGAGGGAGCTATTGTCAGATCTAATCGAGAAGCAGGAAATGGCCGTTATGATATCTGCGTGAAGCCTTATGATATAGAGCAGCCTTCTGTGATATTAGAGTTTAAGATTGCGGATAAATATGAACGACTGGATGAGATTTGTAATAGGGCATTAGATCAGATTGCCGTTAGGAATTATGATGTTGAACTTCCAGAGGAAGGGTATAGAAAGTGTATATATACAGGGATTGGCTTTTTTAGAAAAGTATGCAGAGTAAAAACAAGAATAGTGGAATTATCAATAGATTTCGATTCATAAATGGAATAGTCTATCATATTAGGTAATAAAAAATGTATGTGATTGAAAAGAAGCAGCAGGTGTGTTGATGACGTCTAATGCTTCTTTTTATGTGCGCCTTTGTGGTGCACGTTTTAACGGGTGAATGTCCCTAATCCGTTTTAGTAGTGGGAAGGATACAACCAAGAGAACAAGGGGATTGGGGGGGTGACTGCGAATCTAAAGAAAGGTGGAGACAAATTTCTAATCTGACTAGGGTGGCACACATCAGTAAGGTCAAATGGTACAAGTGTTTAACTAATTAATCACAAATAAAATAATAGTCAAACTAGGATATATCCATATTTGACTATTATCGAATGGTTTATGAAAATTAAAAAACGTCTAGTATCGAATGTGGTATGTTAGGTGGATAGTAGGTAGATAACATAATTGTCTACCTACTATCCAACAAGAAAGCTCTATATGATTTGAAAATAAATTTATTAGGATTTAGTTTTCAGATAATAGGGGAAATAGGCTCTTTATCTGTGGATATAATTTGGCAAATACTTTATATTTTTTATCATATGCAGCCGCCAGCTCTGGTTCTGGTTCTACCGTATCTGTAATTCTAATCAATTGGTCCGCTGCTTCTTTCACATCTGCAAATTCTCCGCAAGCCACAGCTGCCAGAATAGCGCCGCCATAAGAAGGGCCTTCTTCTGTTTCGATTACATCTACTTTGATATTTAATACATTAGCAATAATTTTCTTCCAGAGTGGACTTTTAGCACCGCCGCCGCAGATTTTTGTACGTTCGATATTAATGCCAAGGGATTTGGCAACTTCCAGGGAATCTCTTAAGGCAAAAGCAACGCCTTCTAAAACAGCCTGTGTCATATCAGCGCGGCTTGTATCCATTGACATTCCGATAAAAGTTCCTCTTGCATCTGGATCATTGTGTGGAGAACGCTCACCCATCAAATAGGGTAGGAAAAATACTGGATTTTGACCTAATTTTGCAATAGCAGCCTGTTCTTCAGCATAATCTGTTGTACCAATAATATCATCCATCCACCATTTGTTACAGGAAGCGGCGCTCAACATACAGCCCATCAAATGATAGGTTCCATCTGCATGGGCAAAGGAATGCAAGGCATTATATTTATCAACACCGAAATTTTTACTAGAGATAAAGACTGTACCGCTGGTTCCAAGAGAAATATTGCAGTTTCCATCGCCGACTGTTCCAGTACCCACTGCCGCTGCAGCATTGTCACCGGCTCCTGCTGCTACCTTTACAGAGTTAGGCAATCCTAACTCTTTTGCGGCTTCATCAGTAAGAGTTCCAACAGTTTCATAGCTTTCATAAATATGAGCCAACTGATCTTCTGAAATACCACAGATATTCATCATTTCTTTGGACCAACAGCGATTTTTCACGTCAAAGACCAGCATACCAGAAGCATCAGATACATCGGTACAATGGTTTCCAGTCATTTTGTATGCAAGATAGTCTTTTGGCAGCATTATTTTCGCGATTTTTGCAAAGTTATCGGGTTCATTATTTTTAACCCACAGAATTTTTGGTGCGGTAAATCCAGCAAATGCAATATTGGCAGTATATTCTGAAAGTTTTTCCCTGCCGATTTCTTCATTAAGAAAGTTTGTTTCTTTGCTTGTTCTGCCGTCGTTCCAGAGAATGGCAGGACGAATTACATGATCCTCCTGATCCAGAATGACAAGGCCATGCATCTGTCCGCCAAAGCTTAATCCGGCAATCTGTGATTTGTCACATTCTGCAGTTAGTTCCTGAATGCCCTCAACAACTGCCTTCCACCAATCTTCAGGATTTTGTTCAGACCAGCCTGGATGCGGGAAATACAGAGGATATTCTTTGGAAACAATGTTCTGAATTTTTCCATTTTCATTCATCAGCAGTAATTTAACTGCTGAAGTTCCTAAATCTACGCCGATATATAGCATATGTACAACTCCTTTGCTCGTATATTTATAATAGTTACAGATGTTCTTTCATAAGTATAACGGAAAAGACGGTATAAGGTCAATATAAAATAAAATATAGAGGTGAAAAAATGAGTTCAAAAGAGATTTTTATTGGATCAATTATTTTATCAGCAGCATTGCTTCTGTTCAGTCTTGTAAAAGATAAGAAATCGTTTGTGATTCGTACATTCTTTCGTGGAATTATGAGTGTATTTCTGATTTATATTGTAAATGCAATTTTTGCAGGTGTAAAAATTCCATTAAGTTTGGGGGTTAATATTTATTCAGTTTGTACAACTGCATTATTAGGAATTCCAGGTCTGACTATGCTTTATGGGATTTTAGGATGTCAGATTTTGTAGGAATCTGACAAAAGTAAAAAAGTTGTAAAAAAGGTATGGACAAACCAGAATATTTCGACTATAATTCCAGTTACAAGCAAAACATTTCTAATTAGTTTACCGGGTTTCGGTAACAGAAAAGTATCATAAGTTTTCATCTATTTATTGAATTCCAATTATAATTCCATTAAAAGAATGATTACAGAACAAGTTATAAATATATTTGAAAAAGGGGGTGGCAGATGACACAAGGAAAAATTGTGTATTTGCTTGTAATATTAGGAATCTGTGCAGTGACAGATTTCAGAGAAAAGAAAATTAAAAACCGCTGGATCATATTGGGACTGGCGGGAGCAGTTATATTTCTTATAAGTCAGAGAGAGGTACAAGCTGTTAAAGACGCATTATTAACCGCCGCAGTTTTTTTCGCAGTTCTTTTCCCCTTGTATGTGTTAAGGGCAGCAGGAGCCGGTGATGTAAAACTGCTTTGTACAGCAGCTTTGTATATTGGAAAGGAAGAAATCGAAATATTTTTGGCAGGAGTATTGCTTGCTGGTGGAATGATGTCTATAGCAAAAATGTTATACTATGGAACCATTAAGAAAAGAATTAGATATTTTGCGGCGTATGTTCAGCAGATTTTTCTTTCAAGGACAGTGAAAGAATATGGAATGCCGGAAGAGAAAACAGAAGTACTGGGAATGGCAGTTCCAGTGTTTATTGGAGCACTGGGCTGGAGCTTGTGGATTTACATAATGAAATGATTGCTTGTAGAAGAGTAAGGGGAAAGAGAAATGAAGAAAAAAATTATAGGTATACTTGACCGAGAGGAGGGGTATGCAGCAAGGCTGATGGAAGTATTTAACAGCAGAAACCGAATGGGGTTTCAGGCGGAAATGTTTACAGGTGTAAATTCATTTCTGGAGTACAGCAGAAAGAATCCAGTAGAAATTCTGCTTGTTGGAGAAAGCCTGATGGAAAGAACCCTGGAGGCTTTGGCAGCAATGGTAATTGTCATATCAGAAGGGGCGAAGGCGGCAGAATTAGAGCAGTATCGGATTGTATATAAATATCAATCTTCAGAAATGATTATCCGAAGGGTTATGGAGTTTTATGCATTGGAGGGGAAAAGCCCCAATCAGCTATATAAAGGAAATGTGAAGTTATATGGAGTGTATGCGCCTCAAGGAAGGGGATGCAATTCATGTTTTGCTTGGAATCTGGCTAAGCAGCTTGGCAGGGATCAAAGTGTATTGTATATCAGTTTAACGGCATTCTCTGATAAAAAGGAATTATATGTGCCAGAAAAAGAATTGGCAGATATAATGTATTATGTCAGACATGGGTTTGATAATTTGATCTATATGGTTGGAAGTGTGGTAATAGGCTTGGAAGGCATTGACTGTATGCCACCGGTAAAATCTGTGGAGGATTTGATTCATGTACCATGCGAGGACTGGCTTAAAATTCTTCAGGTAATCAGTACACAGAGTAATTATGATGCAGCAGTTGTAGAAGTCGGAGAATGCGTACAGCAGTTTTATCGGGTATTGGATTATTGTACTGAGATTTACATGCCGTTTGTGCCAAAATTTAAGAATATGGCGATCTGGGAAGTATGTAAGGAATATTTTAAAAGAATGGGAGCAGAGGATGTATGGAACAGGGCAAAACGCCTGGAAGTGGATGGGAATTATTGGAGAAGCGACATGAACAGCATTATCAGCAGTTAAAATGCAGAGTATTAGAGAGATTGGACTGCAGCGAAGAGATAGGAGATGATAAAGTATATGAATGGATTGACCAAGAAGTGCTGCAATATGGGCAGGAAATCTATATTTCTCTGGAGGAAAAACTGCGGCTTAGGCAGGAAATATTTAATTCGTTAAGGAAGCTGGATATCTTGCAGGAACTGGTAGACTGTCCTGGCGTAACAGAAATCATGATTAATGGGATGGATAATATTTTTATTGAGGAAGAGGGAAAGATTAGAAAATGGGAGAAATGTTTTGAATCAGTAGAAAAATTGGAAGACGTTGTACAGCAGATTGTGGGCCGGACAAACCGTATGGTAAATGAATCAAATCCAATTGTGGATACTAGATTGGAAAATGGGTCACGTGTTAATATTGTTCTGCCGCCTGTGGCATTGAACGGACCAGTGGTTACAATTCGACGATTTCCAGATAAGGCAATACAAATGGACGATTTAATTAGCTATCGTTCTATAGATAAAGAAACAGCCAGATTTTTAAAACGATTGGTACAGGCAGGATATAATATTTTTATAAGTGGCGGTACTGGTTCTGGTAAAACAACCTTTCTAAATGTATTATCAAACTATATACCGAAGGACGAAAGAATTATTACGATTGAGGATTCAGCAGAACTGCAAATTCGCAATATCCCGAACCTGGTGCGCTTAGAAACAAGAAATGCCAATAGTGAGGGAAAGAATGAGATTACAATTCGGGAATTGATAAAGTCTGCGCTTCGAATGCGCCCGGACAGAATTGTAGTAGGCGAGGTTCGAGGAGGGGAAGCTGTGGACATGCTCCAATGTTTAAACACGGGTCATCTAGTTCGAGCATCTTACCAACAGTGATTCCTATATTCACATACGATTATAAGGAGAAGAATGAACGTCAGGAAGCTAGAGGAAAAAGCCTGTTTATCAATACAGAATATATACAGGCAAGTGTCATTACCTGCTTAAAAAGAGATGACGGATTTTCATAAATTTCATGTTAGTAGTAGCCATATAATTAAGTAATCATCCTTGAATATAGGATGTTTTTTATTGTAAGGTAATCCGTCAGATTAAAAAAGTGTTGATTTTCAGATTCAGAAATGTTATATTATAGAAAAAGAGCAACCGCCCACAAGGTGGGTTGACCAAATAGTAAAGTAGAAATTCCACCCTGCTACTCGCCAAAGTTTAAGGGTGGTTTTTCTATGTATGGCTACTTACAAAACGTAAAAACGAACGTAAGCAATGCCAAAAGGAACAGACCAAAGGTCATTATGTCCATAAAATCAAAATGATTTTTCATAGGCATCACCCCCCCATTCTGTAAAAATGGAAGGTCAGCCCACCCTGTAACACGATTACTCCATCTACAAATTATAGCATATCTCGCACCATCCAGTAATCTGCTTTTTCACTCTTTGGATTTTTCCGTAAACATTCCCCATCAACAACAGTAAGAAAGAACACGGGTGCATTTGTGAAATAAACCATCGAAAGGAGACGTAAATGAATAAGCTGATTGAAGACTTAATTAAGAAAGGCATGGGGAACTTCATGGACCGGAGCAGGGATGCATTAGCTTGGGCAGATGAAACCTATCTGAATGACCGCAGGGATGAAAAGGAACTGGAGCGGCGGTATGGGAATCTTGATTTAACCAAAGAACAGAAAAAGGTAATGAACGATTATGTGGCATGTACCTTATCATCCAACCAACGCTATGCCGACATCTCTTATATGTGTGGTATCAAGGATACAGTCAGTATGCTTGTTTCTCTGGGGCTGATTAAAGGTGTTGAAGCAGAGGAATGATATACATCCCTAAAACGACTTTGGAGCCAGTCGGAAAACAGGCTCTTTTTTGCTGCCCAAAACCCAGCCATAGCGAAAGGAGTGTAACGGAATATGGTGGAAAAATCTGAATTGCCAATCATAGGGGCAGATATCCTAGAAAAACAGGTTTATACGCGTGATATTGCGGCGCAAATTGTTGAGAACTTTGAAAATGTTCTTGAGGAACAGGATATCACGCTTACCAGCCCTGAAGATGATGAGAAAGAGCCTGACAACGCCGCCCGTCTGTATGGCAGCACTTATTGCAGCTTGCTTGATGTAACAGAAGCCATTATCATCCAAACGCTGGAACAGGCTGGCATAAGCCATGATAAATATATTGCTGACCAGTTCTCTGGGAATTTTTAAGAAAAATTATAACGAAAGGAGCTGGCACATGGAACAGACAATCAGAGAGATAATCATGCAGGCAGACGATGAAAAGAATTTTGACTTAATCCGCTGGGTAAAGGATATTCTGGACGAATTTTCATCTACCTATAACTGCCCACCAGATTGGCGATACATAGGAACAAATCTTGCAGCGAATTATCCGGCGGATTCGTGGGTGTATGAGAATCTGGAGTTATACAATTTTACAGACATGGAGAGGTGATGCAATGGCAGTAAAGAGAACATATTACAGGGATGGATATAACGAAAATAAAGTGTGGGAAGTCGCAAAACTGAAGGGAGGCTATTACCTCCGCCAGTATATATGCGGAGAGCAGTTCGGAAAAGGGCTGCGGACTACGAAGAAATTTATCAGGAGTTTAGGCATCTTTGATTTTGAAACGGTAAAAGAAATAAAGAAAGGCGGCTTAAAATGAATATGAAAATCGGATTAGAAGTTATGGAACAAGTAATGCTTTACTTCAAAAAGAATCTTCCTATGTATGCTATTCTGAAAATCAGAGAGAAATCCTGCCATCCTGATGATTCCCACCTTTACATGATATCAGCAAAAAAAGACGATGGCACATACGCTGTCTGGACAAGCTGGAACCAGAAGCTGAAAAGCCTGAACCATGGGCATTATGGATTGCAAAGCAAAGAAGCCTGCGATAAGGTAATGGACGAGTTTTATTACAGCGGGGATTCATTGTTGTAATAAAATATGGGAAAGTTTGAAGAGTGCAGTTTATTTTTCACTCTCTAAACTTTCCCATTTCTGTGTTTATTTTTATATAGGGCAGCATCAGTGGTGACACTGATACCGCCCCATTTTTTTAATCCTCTTCTGTATCAGGAGGAGTAGACATTGTACCGTTTGCTGCACTCATCGCAACAGGGATGCGTCGTTTCAGTCCGCTGTATTTCGTCTTAATTTTGCGGACATCCGGGTATTCCCTTTTTGGGCTTCCCGGAGCAAAAATTGGATTGATAAACTCAGTCAGCTCCAAGTCAATGAGCAAAGGCTCTTTGACCGTTGGGTCAATATAGCCACTAGAACGGCAACTGTCCGTCCATTCCCACTCTGTACCAAGTGCAGAAGAATTGATATAAGCTCTTACGCTATCGTAAAAGTCTGTTCTTCCGCAGACCTTTCCAGATGGGCTGCAATTCTTATACCAGGTCTTGAAGCCTGAATAAAGGAAATCCTGACCAGGGAGCAGGTCCCATTGTGCTAATGGAAGGATTTCGTTTAAGTAGGCTACAGCAGCATTAGTGGCATCTAAATAAGCTGCCAATGCACGCTTTGTTGCCGGAGTTTCTGTAAAAGAATCAAAATATGGCATATCTACCATAACCATCTTTACGATGTATTCTTTTACCTCATCCATGTAAATCAATCTGTCCTTGATATACTTCTTCGGGTTTCCTACAAAAGTCTTATCAAATGGAACAATATGTAACCTACGAAGGAAAGAATTTGTCTTATCATTCGTGTTCACCATATCGTTAATACATTCAATGACTAATCCGTTAAAACGATAGTCAAATTCCTGAATGTATTTTTGATTTACAGAAACTACATCTTTCGTGATAACCGCTTTCAGTTTATCTAAACCTTTAGAAAAATCTGAAACCGGGTTTTCATCAACGATGATTGCGTTAGCACCAGGTAACTTTGATAATCCAAAAGATTTGGAAAATTCGTTTAATGGAATACTAACCACTGTCTCCTCACCTAAGATGTTACGGATAAGCTGTGCGATTGTCCCCTTACTGTTGCAGCCGCTGGAGGCATAAAATAAAATCATCTTATCGAAGCTGGTATTGATGAGCATGGAGGCGGCAATTACTTCTTTAATTACCTTCACCATATCGGCATCCCCAAGCTCATTCAGCCAGGTATCGACATCCCAGGTGCTTCCATCTTCCGGAATCTGAATATAGGGATTCTTTGCATTTACGTTTAAGTTAGTATGACACTTGCTCGTAAAAACCAGGTCTTTTGAAAATGGGATGAGCGTTTTGTTAAGGTCATCCCAGATTCCATTCTCAAATGCTGCATAATATGGAATGCAGCATGTTGAAATAACGGGCAGCCTGCTTTTCGTTAAAGCAAAAATTTCTGCTTTATCTTTTTTTGTTGCTGTCGGCTTGTACTTTTCTGCCAAAACTCCAAATGAATCATCTGGGCTGTTTGTGACCTCCCAGACTCCCTTATTGTCACCGGAATCCTGATAAATGCCGATAGGCAGCTTCAGTTTTTTATCAAGGGTAAGCAGCTGTTTTTTATTTTGTCCGCTCTTATCCCCGCCTGATACAAGCGCTACATCCCCACGTGC
This sequence comes from Lachnospiraceae bacterium, assembly GCA_022791575.1. Lineage (GTDB taxonomy): Bacteria > Bacillota > Clostridia > Lachnospirales > Lachnospiraceae > JAAVZI01. Next base: position 11,237 of record JAAVZI010000082.1, on the reverse strand, counting down.
TGCAATCATCATTGCAATGGATAAATGAGGAAGTTCTTTTATGGGGGATAATTTGTTACCCTCATCTCGGAAACCATTTTCAGTATCAATTGCAATGTTGAGATAGTTCAACAGAGCGATACTTGATGACCTTTCATTTAAAAGATTACTTTTTTGTGAGTAGGTAAAGGCTTCTGTTTCTCTTTCACAAATGACACTCATAGGTGTTGGAGTTGCATAAACGGGGGTCAAATTATCCTCGTCTTCTGGTAATCCAGATGTAATATTATAAGACATAGTGATGTCTCCTTTCTTTTTTTATTAAATGATATATTTAGTTTTCAATGTGCAAATATATCTGCAATTCATTTTTTGATTACAGACCTGACTTTAAAATAGTTAGTCTTTGTTCGGGATTTAGTTCTTGTAACCCATTTTCTCCTTGTAAATAAGAAGAAAATGAGTTACTATTAAATTGATAAACTTTTGCAAGCTCGCTTCCTTTTATGAATTGCCTTTCATAATAATTAAGGAAGCGTGGCTTTTTTAAGGGGTCATCCCTGCTTTTATGTAACATATTCATTTACTCCTTTCGTTGGCGACAAGGTTTGTGTGAAACCTGTCTGATATATTTAAATATTCATCTGCAATTAAGCCCAGCCAGTCTTCGCATATTTTGAAGTCTATGTCCGCTATTGGAGCGTTATTTATTCTTGATTTCAATAATATTGTCATTACATGATTAAAAAAATCGTAATGATTTTTAGTTATTAAAAACAACTCTTCAATAGATGCTGAGGCATTCTGCTGTTCCATTTTTTCACCCCTTTCTGTTTGATGTTGGTTTTATTATATCGCATTTGTATCTTTTTTCTATTGAGTTGTTGAGGAGCACTTACCCAAGTGCTGGTAGATTTTGAGCCTGTTTTTATAATAAGATTGCCATTTCTAAGAAAAAGTGCTAAAATAACTACCATACATTGGTAAATCTACCAATGTATGGGTAGATTTGAAGGAAAAATCATTTTATTAACTAAAAAAATTTTGGAAAAAAGGTAAAAATCATGGCAGAAGAAAGTAAAAAAAAGTCTCAATTAACAAATGAAGAAACGGAGCAATGTATAGAAACTCTCATCGAGCGTATAAAGGTGTTGAAAGAGAGTGAACACATGAAATGGGATGAATTTAAAAAGGAGGTTTGTGTATCCCAAACCACGATTTCCAACTGGAGTTCAAAGGGAAAGGATGGAAAACCCAAAGAACAAAATGCCTCAATGCCAAAACTCGAAAGCATAATGAGGATAGCATATTATTTTGATGTTTCCCTTGATTGGCTGCTTGGGCTTTCAAAAATCAAGGAAATATCCCCTGTTCCAACAACTTATAAAGAATGGATTATTACCATAGAAAATTATTTTAACCATGGGGTTGTAGATTTCTTTTACCGCCCAGAACTGGATGACACTCCGGATTGTGTTAAGGATGAACAAAAAGAAGATGAAGCTTTCATAAAGAAGAAGATGTCTGGCAGTATTGGATTCCAAACATCAGGGCTTCTGCCGGAAACAAAGATTCCTTTAGAAGATAATTTCTATCCGGTATATACTTATACTCCGCATCAAGATAACATTTATGATGTTTCTGAAGACATGCATGGGGTATACCCAGATATATTGGAAATAAAAGATACTTTTTTGAGATGCATAATTGCCTGTCTGCATTATCAAAAGAATCATACATCAAAAGAACATTATGAGCTGTTCCGTGAAAGCATCATAAATCAATATGCCAATAAAAGGGTTCTCAATTTAGATGTCTATGAACTGCGGGTGTCTGATAATTTAAAGAACACTCCACAATATAAGAAATTGTTAAAAGGATATAATACAATAAGCGAAAGTCTTTTTGCAAAGTATAAAAGCATCAGTGAAATCGACACAATAGAATTAGAAAGAATATTGAAAGAACTGGATTTTTGGAATAACGAATTAAAAAATAAAAGAATCAAAACTGTATCCCAGTTGCAAGATGAATATTTTGAAAAAAAAGAATCCAACAGATGGAGATGATTTTGATTTATAATTGTAACAAGTAAATAGGAGAACTCATATTTACAGGGGATAATCGTAATAATGCGGTTACCCCCTGTCTGTATGTCCGGGGTATTTTGATATATAAGTTTTATTTACAGCATATAATATACTTATGTCTGATTGTCTGGATTATTTTACAGAATAAGTTCTTAATATTATATCAGCATAGTGTTTCCTGTCTGTATGTCTGAGTTTTTACAGATTAAGTGTTTATATTTATAATTCCTATATTTATGTCTGATTATCTGGATTCTTTTTATGAATATTATTTTCCTTGCTATATTTTTATATCTATATTACAATTCTGTTGCTGATTTTTGTGCGATAGATATAGCATATTATAAAGCAATATAACAAATAAAAATATATTGTGGAAAAAGCCAGACTTTCAGACAAAGTCATAATAAAAAGTTTTTTCATGAAAAAATTTGACACCAATATAAGGCTTCTTTATATTGACCTGCGATAAATATAATATGATAAGAGAAAAAAAGTAAAAAAATATTTCATAAAAAAGCCAGACTCCCGGACAATCAGCATTACAGGCATAAAGTAAAACTTTTTTCTGTAAAATAATCCAGATTTTAATTCAAAGGGACAATACGCTACATCCTTCGCACACATAAAAAGCCCCTCTATTTTATAATCCATATATTCCCATAATTAAGCTGTCTGCAAACCGCAGGCAGCTTAAATTTTTTCTGCCTTCCAGCAGAAAAAGCCGGGTGCATTTGTAAAGAAAACGAATGCCCGGTCAGTCTGGGCGTAACGATAAAAGGAGGGCTATATATTATGATGACTACGAAATTGCAGAACTACATACAGCTGGCAGGGCAGACTGCGGCGCATGTTACCCAAAACACCAAGAGCTGGACAGGGTTCCTGACGACGGCATCCCGTCTGTACCGTTACCCTTTCCCCGACCAGCTGATGATTCACGCCCAGCGTCCGAAGGCTACGGCATGTGCCGAGTATGACTTATGGAACAGGCGTATGAGCAGATATGTCCACCGCGGCTCTAAAGGGATTGGGCTTGTCGGCATCAGCCGGAGCGGCTACCCTAAGCTGCGCTATGTGTTCGACATCGCAGATACCGGGAAAAGGAACGAAGCCTCTAACCTTTTCCAATGGCAGTATAAGGAAGAATACTGCGGCATCGTCACGAAGGCTTTGGAAGAACGGTTCAGCATATCCAGTGAAAAAGGGCTTGTCTACCAGATTGGGCTGCTTTCCGTGGGACTGTCGAACGGCTACTGGAAAAAGCACGGCATGGACATTATGCGTGAGTGTGAAGGGAGCCGACTCGAAGGGCTGGGTGAACAGGAAGCCAGCCTGAAATTCCGGCTTACTGCCGCTGCAAGCATCTCTTATGTGCTTCTTTTCAGATGCGGCTTTGACCCATGGCAATACCTGAAAAGTAAAGATTTACAGGATATACCAGACTTTAACACGCAGAAAGCCATCCGGGTTCTGGGCGCAGCTGTCAGTCAGTCCAGCGAGAAAGTGCTCAGGACGATTGCAGTGGCTATCTACAGCTATGAATACCAGAAACAGGAGGCTAAGAACATACCTAAGGCTGTACAGCCACAGGACAGGGATAGCCAGCCTTCAGAGGATTCTGTACAGAAGCCTGAACAGGAACCGGAAGAAGCCATAGCAGAGCCTGAAAACAGCATCCAGAATAATCCGGAACCTGAGACAGTTACCTCAGAATCACAGCCTGTAGACTATCAGGTAGGGGATACTGTATATCTGGAAGACACCGCCTATGAGATTACGGATATCGGCATGTTTGATGTGGAGCTTCGTGACCCATCACAGAGATACCCAATCTTCAGAAAAGAAAACAAGGATTATTTCAGAGACATGCTGAAGCGTGACCCGCGCAATAGGAAGCAGCACACGCCAAATACAGAAGAATCGGATTCCGTGGATGCAGAAATAATTCAGGATACAGAAGTAGAAGTAATTCAGGATACAGAAGTAATCGAGGATGTAGAAGTAATCCAGAATGAATCCGGCACACAGGAAGAACCAGTTCCTGAACCCTGTAATTTCATAATTACAGATGACCATCTGGGAGAAGGAGGTCCAAAAGCCAAGTTCCGTATGAACATGGAAGCCATTACCCTCTTAAAGCAGATTGAATCCGAAGGGCGTACTGCCACGCCTGATGAACAGCAGGTTTTATCTAAATTCGTCGGCTGGGGAGGCATCCCTGATGCATTCGAGCCGGACAGGGCAGGCTGGAAGGAGGAATATGAGCTACTGAAAGCGGCACTGACCCCAGAGGAATACGACTCTGCCCAATCTTCTGTACTAAATGCCCACTACACCAGCCCCACAGTTATCAGGGCAATTTATCAGGCTGTCTGTAGCATGGGCTTTAAGTCTGGAAACATCCTAGAGCCTTCCTGTGGCATCGGCAACTTCTTTGGCTTGCTTCCAAAGGAGATGTCTCAATCTAAGTTGTATGGTGTGGAGCTGGACGGCATCAGCGGACGCATTGCGAAGCTTCTGTATCCCAATGCACAAATTCATGCCATCGGCTATGAGAAAACAGATTTCCCAAAAGATTTCTTTGACTTGGCTGTCGGCAACGTGCCGTTCGGACAGTACAAGGTCAATGACCCAGAATATAACAGTCTGGGCTTCTCCATCCACAACTATTTCTTGGCTAAGTCTCTGGACAGGGTGCGCCCCGGTGGCATTCTGGCATTCATCACTACCCGCTACACAATGGACTCCCAAAATACAGATGTAAGGAAACGCCTAGCAAAAAGGGCTGACCTGCTGGGGGCTGTACGCCTGCCCAATAATGCATTTAAGGCGAATGCTAATACAGAAGTGGTGTCTGACATCCTGTTCCTGCAAAAGCGCAGCACACTGGCAGACGAAGCACCGGAATGGGTATGGACCGAGAAGAATGCAGATGGATTTACCATCAATAATTATTTCATCAGCCATCCAGATATGGTTCTTGGGAAAGAATCATCAGAAAGTACCCAGTATGGCAGGCAGGATTATACAGTTATGCCAATCGCCAGGGCTGACCTTGCCACACAGCTTCAAAAGGCAATATCATTCATCCATGGTACATATCAGGCAGCAATGCCAGCAGAAGCGAAAGAAACCGCCCCATCTGACATTATACAGGCTGATACTGTCCCTGCTGATACCAATGTAAAAAACTACTCGTTCACAGTAATAGACGGAGAAGTGTATTATCGTGAAGACTCAGTTATGAATAAAGCTGGGCTGAATGCAACAGCAAAGAAGCGTATCATGGGAATGGTGGCACTGAGGGACTGCGTTCATTGGCTGATTGCCCTGCAGATGGATGCAGGCACACCAGACAGTGCCATTACTAAAAAGCAGGCAGAACTAAACCGGCTATATGATACTTTCACCCGCAAATATGGCTTGATTAACAATCGAGCCAACCGTCTGGCATTTGATAGGGATTCATCCTACTACCTGCTATGTTCCCTTGAGATTCTGGACGAGGACGGAAACTTAGAGCGCAAAGCTGATATGTTCACGAAGCGCACGATTAAACAGCATAAGGCAGTGACCAGTGTAGATACGGCATCGGAAGCCTTGGTAGTGTCCATCGGGGAACGTGCCAGAGTGGACCTGCCTTTTATGTCCCAGCTGGCTGGAAAGACCGAACCCGAACTGGTTCAGGAACTGCATGGCGTAATCTACAAAGACCCGGCAGACAATACATGGAAGACTGCGGACGAATACCTGTCCGGCAATGTCCGTAAAAAGCTGCGGCAGGCACAGAAAGCAGCATCCGAAGACCCGTCCTATCAGGTCAACGTCGAGGCTCTTAAAGAGGCTCAGCCGAAAGACCTTGACGCCTCTGAAATCGAAGTCCGGCTGGGTGCAACATGGATTGACAAAAGCTATATCCAGCAGTTCATGTATGAGACATTAAATACGCCTGCGCACCTGCGTGGGACGATTACCGTCAATTATTTAAAAATCACGGCGGAATGGAGCATCACCAATAAGTACGCTGTCCTTTGCAATGACGTTGCGGCTTATACTGCATACGGAACGGAGAGGGCAAATGCCTATAAAATACTGGAAGATTCACTGAATCTGCGTGATGTGCGGATTTACGACACAATTATAGATGACGAAGGAAAGGAGAAGCGTGTATTGAATGCAAAGCAGACCACACTTGTCCAGCAGAAGCAGCAGGCTTTAAAAGACGCCTTCAGAGACTGGATATGGAAAGACCCGAAACGACGACAGGAACTGGTGCATCACTATAATGAAACTATGAACAATACCCGCCCAAGGGAATACGATGGCAGCCATATCGTGTTCTCAGGGATTAACCCGGCGATACAGCTGCAGCCCCATCAAGTAAATGCCATCGCCCATGTGCTGTATGGGGGCAACACGCTTCTGGCACACGAAGTGGGGGCAGGCAAGACATTTGAGATGATTGCGGCTGCCATGGAATCCAAACGCTTGGGGCTTTGCAACAAATCTATCTTTGTCGTCCCCAACCACCTGACAGAGCAGACAGCAGCTGAATTCTTGAGGCTGTACCCTGCGGCTAATATTCTGGTCACAACTAAAAAGGATTTTGAAACCAGCAGACGCAAGAAGTTCTGCGCCCGCATTGCCACCAGTGACATTGATGCAGTCATCATAGGGCACAGCCAGTTCGAGCGAATCCCCATCAGCCGGGAACGGCAGGAAAGGATGCTGCGGGAACAGATTGCTGAAATCGTGGCAGGAATCAAGGAGGTGAAGGCTAACAAAGGCGAACGCATCACCATCAAACAGCTGGAGCGTGTCAGGAAAAGCCTCCATGTAAAACTGGAGAAGCTGCAAGCCAACGACCGCAAGGACGACGTGCTCACATTCGAGGAGCTGGGCGTTGACATGATGTTTGTGGACGAATCGGATATGTACAAGAACCTGTTCCTATACACAAAAATGCGCAACGTGGCAGGGCTGTCCACAGCGGATGCACAGAAGTCCAGCGATATGTTCGCAAAGTGCCGTTATCTGGATGAGCTTACTGGAGGAAGGGGCATTGTATTCGCCACCGGAACCCCAATCAGCAACAGTATGACAGAAATGTACTCTGTCCAAAGGTACTTACAGTTTGACCGCATGGAAGAAATGGGCATGGGGCAGTTCGACAGCTGGGCTTCCCGGTTCGGAGAGACGGTAACGGCAATGGAGCTGGCACCAGAAGGCACCGGATACCGTATGAGGACCCGCTTTGCCAAGTTCTTCAACCTGCCGGAGCTGATGAACATCTTCAAAGAGGCTGCAGACATCAAGACGGCTGACCAGCTCAACCTGCCCACTCCGGAAGTGGAGTACCACACCGTCGTATCAGAGCCTACGCAGTTCCAGCAGGCTATGGTCAAGCAGCTGTCCAAGCGTGCAGAGAAAGTCCATAACGGAATCGACCCGCATATAGACAACATGCTTCGGATTACATCAGACGGAAGGAAACTGGGGCTTGACCAGCGCATCATCAACCCCATGCTGCCAGACGAGCCTGAAACTAAAGTAAACAAATGTGTATCAAATATCTTAAAAATCTGGAAGGAAGGTGATTCTGAAAAATTAACACAACTAGTATTCTGCGACATTGCGACGCCATCTGGAAAATCAAATGAGGCTGAAGACTCTCCGTTTACGAATATTTACGACGACATCCGCAATAAGCTGGTTGCCGGAGGAATGAAACCGGAACAGGTTGCCTTCATACATAACGCCAAGACAGACATACAGAAGAAAGAGCTGTTTGCAAAAGTCCGCTCCGGTCAGGTGCGTGTCCTGATTGGCTCAACCGCAAAGATGGGCGCAGGAACAAATGTGCAGGACAGGCTTATCGCACTGCATGATTTGGACTGCCCTTGGCGTCCACGAGACTTAACCCAAAGAAAGGGGCGTATCGAACGCAGGGGGAATCTGAACCCGAAAGTGCATGTTTACAGGTATGTTACTCAAAATACTTTCGATGCATACCTTTGGCAGACGGTTGAGAACAAGCAGAAATTTATCAGCCAGATTATGACGAGCAAATCCCCTGTGCGTTCCTGTGAGGATGTGGATGAAGCTACATTATCATTTGCAGAAATCAAAGCGCTTTGTGCGGGCGACCCAAGAATAAAGGAACGCATGGACCTTGATGTGGAAGTCTCCCGGTTAAGGATTATGAAGGCAGATTTTCAAAGTAAATTATACCGCTTGCAGGACAACGTGCTGAAGAACTTCCCGGAGCAGATTAAGCAGGCTCAGGGATTCATCACAGGCTTACAGGCGGATATCCAGACACTGAACCGGCATCCACACCCGGAAGAAGGATTCGCCGGGATGGAGATACTGGGCAAAGCCTATACAGACAAAGCGGAAGCGGGGACTGCCCTGCTTGACGCCATACAGGACGTAACAGACGAAGAGCCTGCTAATGTCGGCAGTTACCGGGGCTTCGGCTTATCCATAAAATTTAAGGGCTTCACCCACAAACTGAGCCTGAAAGGGGCTGTCGCCTATCAGGTAGAGCTGGGGACGGATGCGAGGGGAAATCTCACACGTATTGACAATGCCCTTGATAAAATCCCTGAACGGCTGGAAGAATATGAAACAACCCTTGCAAACCTGCTCCAGCAGCAGGAGGCGGCTAAATTGGAAATCAATAAGCCTTTTGAGTACGAAGAAGAGCTGCGGATAAAGTCTGCCCGTCTCGCTGAACTCGATGCAGAACTGAATATCGGTGGAACATCCCAGCCTGAAACCGCAGCGTAATAAAATAATTTACAAGTATCAACACCCAATGTCATTATGTTAAGATGACAGGCGCAAAGATAAAAATAGCGAGGTACATTAAAAAAATGTACCTCACTATTTTGGGGTTAGGCCAAGAGCCTGTTGGCACTTTTAAAAGAATCAAATCACTTCAGTTCAATATAATTATAATGCTTCTTTTTTACTAATTCCTAAGTTTTTAAATATTCCTGCTATATTTTTCTCCCATTTTTCGGTATGATTTATTTTTCCAACCAGTTTTTTTTCATCAATTAATTCTCTTTTAGTTCTTTGGCTCAACTCTTCCCAATTATATTTTGGAATAATATATGTCGCTTTTCCATAAAAAGCAGATTCCAACACACAATAATTTTCATATAAATATGCATAATATCCTCTAAATCCGTTAATGCCTTCGACCATTTCCAACGCATTATACGTCTCTACATAATTCAATCTTTCTATATCATATGTGTCTATGCTTTGCTTCATTGCTTTTAATTGCTTTTCAACATGCCTACTCGGCATTTCACCTGGTGGAAGCATCTCCCAGTTACACCTACGTTTTTTAATTGTATTTTTGAATCCAACCACACCATTATAAACATAACATATTCCGTATATTTCGAGTAACAAATTAATTGCTTCTTTCATATACTGCTTTCTGATTTCATCCGTCATATTTATTATAACAAACTGTTGATTATTTTCATTCTCGAACAATTGCAGTTCTATACCAAACGGCTCTACCTCAATTTTAGGGTAACATTCACGGTAAACATCTGCCGCCACTTTTGAAGCATCAGTATTTCCATAAGGATATACCCAATTTGTTGTTATATATCTACGTTCTTTCTCCTTTGTTTTGTCCGCATAAGAATATCCGTAAGCATTTTTTCTGCTCTGCGGTCCAAACATTCCAGAAGGTAATACTATATCTCCAACTTTAACTAAGCCAACTTTTTCTGCTTCATCATCCGTTACTGGCAGTCCAATTTGAATTTTATTCAAGTCATATGCTTTAGGTATACATAGGTTTCTAATTCTCTTTCCTTTGATACAATATTGTTCCATATTATTTTCACCTCAATATAAATAATCCATTATTATAAGTTTATGATAAAATAGAGCCTTTTTAAGACATGCTCAGGTCTGTAATAGTCATCAATGACATTTAGCTTTATGATTTGCTAATGTCGTTCCAGCCTTGCTTTTAGACTGTTTGCTAGATGATTTACTAGCAAGTGTCTTACCAGCTTTGCCAACTTTTCCGCCGTGATGTACTGCCATATCGTTTTACCTCCTTTGCAAAATCTCCTTGCAGAAGAAAGCTTTTTTTGGTATTATTAGTTTGTGAGAAAAATAAGTCCAAAGACCTTCTTTGGCAAGGGAATCAGTCAGAGTTAATCTCTGGCTTTTTCTATGTAAAGAGTTATACTCTTACATACTATCATTATTCAGTTTTTATTTATGCCAAGAGCCTGATATAAGGGATTCAACTGGTCTTTTACTGAATCAGCGATTTTTTCTATATTCAGACAACCTATCATCCCATTACTTTGTATCCCTTTATAATAAATTTTGTTGGCTTGCTTGTACAAATGTTGAAGCTTAGCATATCCATTTTTTCCAGACACATTTGTGTTTTTACCTAACCTCAAGAATCTTAAAATTCCTTCTGTATCATACAAAAACCAGTCTTCAATTGAACTTTTGGCCTGTATATGAATAATCTTTGAAGCTCCATTATCTACAAGTTGCTTCTTTATCTCATTCCACTTTATTGGTGGTTTGGGTGCAAAATCAAATACATCTGTATCACTGCATAAAACAATCGTAAACTTACAGTCATTATCATATTTCGGTTTGATTTCCTTTACAAATTTTCTAAGAGCAATACTTTTAAACCCGCCAACGCCCCTTACATTTCTGTATTCAATGTTGGTATCAAATCTACCAGCAGGATGCAGTTTTCTGGCATTTGCAACTACTTGTTTATAGAATTCAACCTCTGTATACCCCTCCACAAAAAGTACAAGACACTTACTCATCGGCATCACACTCCAAATAGTCACTTATATTGCTCTCTGAATCAGACAGAATTGAAAACAGGTAGTCACCCATGCTCATATTAAATCCACTCGCATCATTCTCCAATTGTTTCTTACCTGATTTCTTAAAAGCAAAGAATTCTGCAACACCAGGTTTTCTATTCATACCTACATGAATCCATGAAGGGTCTAAATAACTAATAATGTACGGAGAATGACTTGTAATAATTATCTTACAATCATCCAAAAGCTGACTTATAATTTGTATATACGCTTGAAACAGTCCTGGATGAACAGAGTTCTCTGGCTCTTCAATCGCTAT
>JAAVZI010000081.1 GCA_022791575.1 Lachnospiraceae bacterium | reverse complement strand
GACAGCCCACTCACCTCCCCGTGATTTGTAGTATACCGAGTTCCCTATAAGAAGAATTATAAAGAAAAAATAAGCTTGGGCAACCATTTTCATAACGTTTTGTGCCTGAGCGAAGCGAAAGGAATGGATATAACTATGCAAAAAACACGTAAAAAATAAAAGTAGTAAACATATAATCAGAAACATAAAAAAATAAAAGCTACAATTAAAATATACCTTATTGATACAGCGTGAAGCGCATACATTATGGGCTGTCCTTTGTATTTGCCTGTAATATACTCTAAATAGAAAAGGCACTACCGATCAGATCAACGGTTAGCCTGATTTACTTACAAATAGCCGTAACCTTTAGTCAGGAGCGGCTATTTTTGTGTCTGGTTACTCCTGCCAACCGAATAAGTTCAGCGAATAATAATTCAAGACGGCAATGACTGATTATTGCTGTACTACGGCAGGAGCTTTCAAGCAGGATGTATTTTGGAAAGAGTCTTTCAACTACATTTCTAATAAACATATCCAATTATGTGTTACCTGTGAATCATCTGTGTTACTGGTAAATGTAAGAGTTTCAACTCCATCAGTCTTAATCCAGTGCTTCCCAATAAAAAAAGATTGTAAATTTCAACACTCTAACGTAATTACACAGTTTTTTACATGGTGATTCTTGAAATTGTTATAAAAATTTTATATAATAAATAAAGCAGTTATAAAACCATTTACAAAAGACAATACCGGAAAAATCCGATTTCAAATAAGAGAAAGAGCTGTGAAAAGTACAAATCAAAGGAGGACTATATGGAATTGAATTACAAGGAAATCGCACAGGAAGCAGCTGCAGATGCAGAAACATTGAATTTGAAGCTGGACTATACAAAGCAGAGTATCGAAACCCTTGATCTAATTTTAGATCAGTATCATGAAAATTTGGATCAATATCCGGGGGAAGAGGGTGCCGCAACGTTATGGAATATCGCCGTGCGCTTCGGCATTTACTTAGGAGAAACGCTGCTTAACATACATTTGGCCGAAAAAGGTTTTGCCTGGGAGGAGGGGGAGGACATTCCCATCTTAAAAAATGAGAGCAGCGGAATTTCCCCAATCTCAAAGGTACATAAACGGATTCTAAATGGATATGAGGACAATATCAAATCTTTTAGTGAGATTGCGGTTATGATTGCGGACGGACGGTTTTCGTTACAGAAGGAGCCGCTGAAAGCGGAGCGCAGGATTGATATCAGGCTGGAATCGGGCTATGAGGAAGAGGATGTGCTGTATGAAGACATTTACGAATACATTCTGTTAGTGGCCAATGGAGAGGAAGATTTTCTGGTTATGAGTTCTGACGACGGATTTTTGGAGTTTTATGGTATTAATGACGAGTTTATCTGCGATACAAGAGTGAACCTGCCGGATGGCGATTTCCGTACTTATCAGATTATTAACAAAGAAAAAGAGGATAAGACAAACCGGATTCACTTTGAAACGCCGTACGGAGAATATACGCCGGAAGAGCGGGAAGTGGTTTCGCTGAATGTGATCCGCGCTGTAGTCAAAGCTTATTATGAACATGGCGATTATGAGAAATTTATCGAGCAGATTCCCTGTGTGGATAATACGCTGGAAACAAAACAGTGTATGGGGCTGATCAAATAGGCCGAAAACGCCATAGACAAAGCGGTTTTTCAATATTAAGAGCCCTCCTAATAGAGGGCTCTTGCTTTATACGTAATTTGCGGGTTCTGCCGGCGGCTTTTGAGCGCAGTTAAATGGCTGTTTTACCGCCGTCAATGGGGATCGTCTGGCCGGTGATATAGGAAGCGCCGTCTGAAGCCAGCATGGTAATCAGCCCGTCCATTTCCTCAACCTTACCAGGTCTTGCCAATGGAATAATGGCCTTTACCAGCTCCATAAATTCATTGGAGGAGGTGTCGCTCATCAATTCGGATGGGAAAAATCCGGGTGCGATCGCATTGCAGGTAATGTTATAAGGCGCAAATTCCAGTGCCCAGCCGCGGGTCAGCTGCGGAATGGCGCCCTTGGATGCCCAGTAAGGGGAGAGCGGCCCAGTTACGCTTCCGCGCAGTCCATACATGGAGGAAATATTAATGATACGTCCGTAATTGGCTTCGATCATATGTTTGGCCACATACTTTGTCATAAAAACAACAGCTTCCAGATTCACGTCCACGACCGAGTGCCATTGTTCTTTCGTAATCTCCACAGTGGGGACAACATTACAGGTTCCAGCATTATTGACCAGAACATCAATTTTGCCGAATTCCTTTATTACCTGCTCGACAGATTGAGCCGTCATGGCTTCGTCTGTGACGTCACAGGTCACCGGCAGTACTTTATGGCCGAATTCCCGGACCTCTTCGGCAACCTGCTCCAGCTTTTCGGTACGGCGGGCAAATAAAGCGACATCCGCTCCACGGTAAGCCAGGGCTTTGGCAAATTCTACTCCCAGCCCGGAAGAAGCGCCTGTAATCAGTGCAACACGTCCTGTTAAGTCAAAACAATCTCTCATGTTCATTACCTCCTGTATTAGATTTGCTTATGGTTTATAAGTACTTTCATTCTAACATAAGCATTGGCTGAAATGCAAGAGAAATTTTCGCAATATGAGCGGTTTTCTGGTTAATTTTCAATCAATTGCTGCAGCTTCTGCAGAAACCGCTCGGCAGCTTTGGTCAGGATCTGGTATTTCTTCCAGATGATATGCATAGGTGCTTCCATTTTCGGTTCCAGCGGGCGAAAGCAGAGCGTACTATCCCCGGTGAGGTTGAGCAGCTTGTCAAAACTGATGGCGTAGCCCATGCCTTCGTCGACCATCAGTGAGCCATTAAACAGCAGATTATAGGTGGCGATTACATGCAGCTTTTCCTGCGGGCAGGAGAAAAATTCGAGGAATTCCGTGTTCTGAAAGGCCTGGCGGGAGAGGATCAGCGGCTTGTCCAGCAGGTCTTTGGCGCAGATTGATTTCTTTTTAGCAAGCGGGGCGTCGCGCCGCATAATGACGCCCCAGGTGTCGGTGCAGGGCAGCCGGAACGATTCGTATTTTGCCGTGTCTACGGCGCCGAACACAAGTCCGAAATCAATCAGTCCGCGGTCCAGCTCCTCGGTCACTCTGGCCTTGTCGCCGCTGATGATATGCAGGTGAACCAGCGGATATTGCTGACGCAGCTCCTGCGCCGCCCTGGCCAGTATGCGCACGCCGTCTGTTTCGCCCGCGCCGATCGTAATGTCGCCGGCGATCATTTCGTCGGACAGCGAAATCTCATCCTCCGCTTTTTTAACCAGTTCCATAATCTCTTCTGCGCGTTTGCGCAGAATCATCCCCTCTTCGGTCAGTGTAATCCGCCGGTTGCCGCGGATCATCAGCTGTTTGCCCAGCTCTTCTTCCAGTTCTTTCAGCTGCCGCGAAAGCGTAGGCTGCGACAGGTGCAGCGCCTCGGCGGCGCCGGAGATGCTCTGCTCCCTTGTCACGGCCAGAAAATATTGCAATACCCTAAGCTCCATAAAAGTGATCCTCCAATCGTATGCTGCGTGAAATGTTTGATCCATGGCACGCGGTTTAGCTGTATTTATTCCTAATGGTATCATAGGATAAACTGCTATAGCTGTCAAGCATGGGAGGGACTGTTCTATGATGAGTTTCTATTTGGTGTTTTGAAATTTTATTTATGTGTGTTTCAATTCAATTTCTGAAAATAAAAGACATAGTTCCCAACCCCGCCGCATATACTGAGCCAAAGCACAGGAATTCTAGGGGTTTAGGCCTTTTGTTTCTCAAAGAACCGATCCACTTCCTGTTTCACCTGTTCCGGCGGCAGCGATTTTGACAGATACCCCTCCGGTTTCAGCGCAATCGCCTTTCGCACGCTCTCCCGGTCCACATGGCTGGTGAGGAAGATTACCGGAATATCCGCAAATTCTTTCTCCGCGCGGATCATTTCCAGCACCTGGTTTCCGCTGCAGACCGGCATTTCATAATCCAGCAGAATCAAGTCCGGCCGCTCCAGCGTAATCCCCCGGATAGTGGATAATCCCGACTTCGCCGTCAGCACCTCATAATCCTTTCCCAGCAGATCCTGCATAGCCAGCAGCATAAAATCCGAATCATCTACAACCAGAACCTTTCGTTTCGTACGGGCTGCCGCTTTTGCCGCCTCATTCTGCCGCAGGTAATCTGCAACCTCTGCCATCGCATGTTCTGTCTGAAGCGAAACACCGTCCTCGTTTAGAAACTTGTCAGACGAGGTGACACAGTAGGCAAAATACCCCACTCCGGTATCGAATAAAAGACTGAACTGAGGACTTTGCTGCTCAAATATTTTATGAAACTGGTCATATGTCAATAGCTGTTCTTCCATCGTCTCAAACGGTTCCGAATCCGGGAAATGCCGTTTCACGCGTTCGACCATCTGCTGCGCCGCATATCTGGCCGCATTCATCAGCAACACGCTGACTGCCTCTGTTTTCGCATGCAGCACGCTTCCCACTGTACGGACAATCATTGATTCTTCAAAAATCAGGAAAAATTCCCGCCGTTTCTTCCCCTTGGTACTGCAGATCAGACGATAATAAATGCCGTCTCCAAACTTTTCTCCGCCATAGCAGTCGCTGATCAGCTGCGCCTCCAGCTGAAACATCTGATACAAAAGTTTGGTCACGGTCTGCTTCATCACGGCCTGCTCTTCCTCCGGCAGCAGCTGTTCCCACTGTTTGATTGCCTCTCCGCTGACAATCATCTGGTCTTCAATCTGAGTATGTCCGACCAGCCATCCAGCGCACACTCCTAGAAAATGATGAATAGAATGTTCTGAATAGTGGTTCAGCTCTAGTTCCCTCTCCAGTGCCGGCAGTGTCCGTTCCCGGAAATTATTATGGATATGCTTATGTGTCTCTAGTCCCGCATAGGCAATGGAAGCCATATAGGCTTCTTCATCGGCAAAGTGCTGCAGCGTATGCTCCTTAAAATATTTTACTGCCTCCTGGCAGACCCAGTGGCTTTTCTCTTCCTGTTGTCTTAAAGCAAACAGTTTATTTAAAATGCGGAACAGCTTCTGATGTTCCCTGTCAATCAGCTCCACCCCTAGATTAAACTGCTCATTCCAAACCAAGTGATTTCCCATGTGCTTTGCTCCTTCGCTGTTATCATAGCTGGTATGGGATACCAAAATAATCATTCATTTCTATATTTTATTCTGGAAATGGAAAAGTGTCCCTTTTGTTCAGTGGTGGGAGTTCGGCTCTGCCCATATGCAAAGGGGTGGCAGCTGCAAAATTGAAGTGAAAGCAGGAGACGTGGTAAAATGCTAGAAATAGTGGTAAAACCGGTTAAATCAATGGTAAATTGCCGAAAACAATGGTCAAGGCAATTGAAATAAGTGGTAAACGACCAGAACAAATGGTGAAGGAACGGAAAGTACAACAAATAAAAATGAGGGGGTGTCAAATGCGTTGCTTTTGCGTAAGAGCCGCCAGTTCATAATATTTGGCCATAGTGGTTTCTTTTGGGTAAATGTTTCATATAATTGCTTCCAATATGCAGCAAGCAGGAAATTTGGCTGGAAAACTCACTATTTCCCCGTTTTTGGATTTGTGGTATAATAGCAGTGGTTTTTATGAGAAATCAGAACAGGAGGATGTTTGAATGTGAAGGATGAATATGACAATGAAACATTTTTCAAAGAATATGCCAATATGCCTCGCAGCAGAGAGGGTTTGCGCGCGGCAGGAGAGCGGCGCATACACTTTTTGGGGTGTGATGTAGTCAAACAGCACCACACACTTACACAGATTTTGATGGGATTGCTGAATCATGGTTTTGAACTTGCAGCTGTGGAGGAGGCGGAGCCGCCGAAAGAGATGATGAGTATTCCAGGAATGAAAGACGAATTACGCCGGCCGATGATGTTGTTGGTGAAAGCCAATAAAAAATAGCTGCGTGCCGATAAAAAGGGATTGCATAGCTTATACAAGCTGCGAGCGTTTAAAAGAGCGGTGTGTAGCGGTGTGGATGGACGCTGGAACGGCTTGACAGGCGGATGAACCCTGCGCGGGGCAGTTGAAATAGAATGGCTGGTGCAGAAATTTTATGGGAATGATATTGTAAACAGAGCCAGTTTTTTGTATAATTGGAGTAGATCTAAAGAAGATACCCCAATGTCCATGTTTTAAAAATGGGATACAAGCCAATTGAAGAATGGGCAGAATGGGAATATGGTGGCAACTGGAAGTTTTTGTAGTTAACATTATGAGGATTTGAGCAAATTATGAACATTAGAGAAAAAGTCAAGGAACTGCTTAAATATTGTGCGGATTATCAAGGTCATACAAATATGATGGATGAGCGGAGAAAAAATTATGATTTTAATGTGGAATTACCTGAAGAGAAAGGTATTTCCGCTCATTTAAACGAACTGCAGTTTATTTTGCTGACGGGTGAAGCCGGAGATGGAAAAACCCATTTAATTCATGCTTTAAAAGAAAAACTGACAAAGAATGGTTTTAAACTATGCGAGGACTTCTCAGCGGAGTCAGAAGACGATAAGAAACAAATTGTTCAAAAGGTGGAAGAGATTGTAAGTGGAAAAACAGAAGATTGTATTATTGTAGCTGCAAATGTGGGGATTTTTACAAAAACTGTTTTGATGTATGAGCCGACATTGATAGAAGAATTGAATAAAGAAAACCCCAAAATAAAAATTATTAATTTTGAAAAAAGAAATATAGCAGGAGATAAAAAAGTCTTTTATCAAATCGTGCAGGAATTTTTAAAATACGATGGAGGGAACTGCCTAGAAGAACAGTGTATACATAGGGAACATTGTATCTATAAAAAGAATCTGGACATGCTTTTATCAAATCAGGGAGTAGAAAGTGTAAGGGTTTTATGCGATGTAATATGTCTGATCGGTGAACATGTTACGTTTCGGGATCTGTTATCCCTACTGTCTTATATGGTTACCTTTGGGGAAACCTGTGAGCAAAGGGTTGTGAAGAGTGACGTTGAGAATTGCAGTTATGAAAATATATTTGATAAAATGCAGTTAAACAAACTATTTGCAACAATAGGAAGAATGGATCCAGCTTTTAAAAATACTGCAATGAATGAAAGAGAGTATTCAACCATAGAACAGTGCCGCAGAGCAAAACGGCAGCGTTTTTTTGTGCAGGAGCATGAAAAGTATCCATTGTTGGCCATAGATTATCTGCCGCAATTTAGAAATGTAATCCATCTGTTTCAGAAAGAGCCATTTCTTGATGTGGGGATGGTTCAGGATGGGGAGTTATATCTTGTAAAAAGAGGCCTTGGAAGAATCATCAGGCGAGGGCAGAGCGATCTTTCTATTAAGGTAGCAGATACACCAACTATGCTAGGAAACGATATTCAGACAGAATTTGAATTGGGAGATATTGATATCGTGTGGCACCGGTATGGTCTGGATTTTAATCACCTGGAAGAAAATACCCGTAAAGCAGAGGAAGAAAATACCCGTAAAGCAGAGGAAGAAAATCGTTTTTGTATGAGTTATATTTATCAGGGTGAAGAGGATCAAGTGGAGGCTATCACCATGGTCATTGACTATCGCTTGTTTCGTTATTTAATGATGGCAGAGGAATACTATTATTTAAGTCATAACAGCAAATCGATTGAGGAATATACAATCAATACATTTTTTCGGAAAATAATAAAAAAGAAAGCCGGCGCTTATGAGAAAATGATTGTCAGATTTACAGACCAAAAACAAAGAGATGTATGTGATTTTTCATTAAAAATGCAGAAAAAAAGTATTTTAGAGTCTGATAAAAGGATCATTAAAATACGAAGAGAGGGATAGCAATGAGCGAAAAACAAGAACCAAGAGAAAATCAACTGGCAGCCTATATCGGAGTTTCCGGGCCGGAGACACCAAAATTTCTGCTGGTTAATAATTTTTTATCTGAGTTTTTCCAGACATCGCCGAATGAGAAAAAAAAATCATATACGTTTGACGATTTTGTCTTGGATGAGAAAGAGATTTTAAGATGTGAGGAAGACGATGAGCAGAAGATGCAGCAGTTAAAGAATTCGTTTAATGAGTTTTTTAGAAGATTTGCCGGGGAAGATATTATACATTCCAATTATAAAGAGCGGGTTTTTTACTTTCCCTTACATCTCCATATGCTGCGGAGTTCCACTTATAATTTAAGGCATCTCCTTTTTCATATGATTCCTAATATTGAAAAAGAGAATCGGTTTCGTGACATTCAGAATATGCTCATAGAATATTTATATGGAAATACAGACGGCGCGAGTTTTTTACTGAATACACTATGCAGTGAGCTATTTGAAGAGAATGCGGTTAAGAAAGCAGGGAAAAAGACTCAGGAGTTTGAACCATTACAAAAAAACCATTATAAAAAAGTTTGTAATAATTTTTATAAAGATCTGCAGCTGTTATTGACACATGCTTTTTTTAAAAAACTGGATTTTTATAAAAGATATGATTACCTTGCAACTTTATTAAACAGCTATGTGATACAATTTATTGTCAATAAAGAAGGTGTCAGCCATAGAGGTATTCTGTTATGCCAGGGGTCGGCAACCAGCCATCTGCTGAATGGTACAGAGTATCACCGGGCTTGTGTACAGAATTATTCAGAGATCCGCGCCGTATTTTCACAGGAGTTGAAAGAATACTATCTGAAATGTTTAGAGAAAGAAGGAGATTTGAAGATCCAGGATATAAACGATAAAATTATGGTCAATAGTGAAACTTTTAAAGAATTTGTAGAACGACTATTTAATTCAAAATATCAAGATGAAGAATCACTATATCAGCTGGTGCGCAAAGCCTTTAAATTGGAGGGGAAAGAAAAAACTCTTAAAAAAGAAGAGTTCACAATGTATTATATTGATATGAGCAAGGTGCGGAAAGGTTCCGTTCTGACTAAAATTTCTTCAACGCTTCCTACCTGCGGAAAAGATATTGATTTTGTCTTTCCTAAAAACAGTTCCAAGCACAAATTTTTTGCAATGTCTCCCTCCCTGCTTGAATTTTTTGTGCGTTTATTTTTAGTACATGAAAAGCGAAGCTATGCCTATTTGGATAACTTTTTGGATTGGCTGCAGGATCGTTATGGGATTTGTATTCGAAAATCCCCCAAAATAGATAGAATGCTAAAAAAAATGCATATTAAAATTCCGCTTTCGGAATATCGACAGAATGAACAGGCGCTTTTAGATAATCTGGATGAAATTAATTGTCTGATCAGGCTTTCCGATAGTGGGTACGTGATTACACTTCCAGAGGAGAAGGGGGAGTTTAAGCTATTATGAAAGAATTATTTAAAAAATATCTGCAAACCTATATCCAACTTCTGACAAAGGGATCAACAGAATTTTTTATAGCGATTGTAGATATTGAAAAAAATCTAGGAGAAACATTTTTAGGCCAATGTTCTGAAAAGCAGGAATATAAAACGGCATGGTTTGACCGGAAAGATTATGCAGAAGCAGTGGTGCTGCGTAATGACCGTTCTGTATCAAAATTGGTGCTGCTTTCGGATGAAAGCGTGAAAATGATTGATTCCTTAAAAGATTTTGTTGAATATCCAGCACTTCCTGAAGATAAAGAGATATTATGGGAATGTTTAACAGCTGCTTTTGGAGTACCACTGGAGGAGGAAAATAAAAAAATTGTAGAAACGGTTCTGGACAATCAGCGTATTACTGTGGAAGAATTATTAGAATACCTGCATGTTTGTCTGAACAAAACAGGATTTGATACAGAGAAAATTAAGAAAAATTTATATAGGCTTGATATTTGGACAACCAAAAAAGATAACCCCCCAAAACAGTACTTAAGAAAAATGATACGGCATTCGGACCCTTTTGTGATAGAAAATAAGCTGATCAAAGGAATAACGGATGGCCTGACAACTGTTACGTCTGAAGAGACAACAGATATTTTGAATGCATTGTCTGTCAATAATTTTCAGAAAATTTATCAGAACATTCGTTATGAGAGGGTAGAGGGGGCCTTTAAGAGTGCAAAACAGAAGCCTGCAGGCGCATCGTTTTGATGGATTCGTAATCTCCTAATTCTATAGGTATAGAAATTTTTCGGCTATTATCAAGAACCACCAGATCATCTGGTGGTTCTGAGTATTTTCAATATCCTAACAACATATTAACAAATCAAAAAATATGTATACACTGGAACGTGGTTGAAAAATGCATGATGTCGAGAATGCTCTGAAATAAAAAACGAATCATATAGAATCCATATCTGTCAGAAAATACTGTAGAAATATTGATAGGACTGTGTTATGATTTTAATAAATTATAATAAAAGTAACAGAATAGGAGAAGCCATATGGTACAAAAATCCATAAAAATTCAAACAGCCGTTTTGTGGACAGCGGCGTATTTTGGAGTTATGCTTTTTTATAGATTTTTAGATATAACGATCTGGAGAAAAGTTGTTCTGGCGTATGCGCAATGGATCAATTTGATTGTGCTGATGGTATGTTTCTGTGGATTTTTCCAGCTGATGAAAAGACGCCGTCCGCTGCAGATTTTCTCTCATATTACGATAACGGGTGTCCTCTTGGCGGCCGCCTGTGCAGTTCTTTTTTATTTGCTTATGGACTTGTGTCTGGATCCGATATGGGAGAGTTTGTTTCCTCAGAGCGAACAAGAATATCAGGATATGATGGATGGATTAATACAATCACCGGTTACAAGCCTGCTGCAGGTGTGTGTAGCAGCACCTGTGATCGAAGAGAGTTTAATGAGAGGATTTGTGCTTGGAGGATTGAAAGATACATATGGTGCAGGCACGGCGCTGCTGGTGTCTTCGCTTTTATTTGCAGTACTGCATTTTAACATGGTACAGACTCTTTCTGCTCTGGGCTGCGGATTGCTGCTGGGGCTGCTTTATTTAAAGACAAATTCTGTATTTTGCTGTATTTTGGCGCATAGTGGATATAACCTGATCTCGTATCTGACAACGATTGCTTCATATGTGGATGAAGTGGCTGGGTAGTTGCAGCTTCGGCTGGCGTTGCGCCAGCTGCTATCCGTAAAGCAATGCTATTTGGGAATTGTGCTGACGGTGGAGAAGTTAGAAATATAATGATACCAGTGCGGGAGGTCTGGCCAATGACATTTGTGACGGTTTTGCAAGGGTAGATTTTGGTGTGTATAATGAATGTTATGGAAAATACAAGGTTTATTTGCTATAATATTTTTAGAAAAACTTGGGTGGAGGTGGATGGCATGGGCTTTTGGGTCGGTGCATGGCTTCATGATGTGCCGGATACAGAATATAACGCCAGTGGGAAGCGGGCCGTTGTCAAGCATTTATGTTTTGGACCGCTTGAGACAAGAATATGGTATAAAGTATTAAATGGGCAGTATTGCTGCGAAATACATTTTATTGAGGGTATGCAAGCGGAAGAAAGTTTTACTGACTTTATTAGTAAAGCCGAAATGCTTGAAGTGATTGAAGCTGAAATTGTTTTATGCAAAGAATACAATGAAACAGAATTGGCAGTTTTATTCCAAGCAGAAAAGGAAAAAATAAATTCTGAATTTAATTTAGGCAGTTCGCAATTAATGTAGAGGTAAAAATTCTAGTTGGCAGGGTTTCAATGGAAATGCTCTTTCTCGATGGATATTAATTCTTCAAATTTTGTAGGGCAATATTTTTATGCAGAGGAGATAATGAGGTGGAAGAAGCTGCGGTTATTTGGGGCATGGCTGAGTGTTGGCAGCGGTGTCTGTTTATGTTATGATTTTAATGGCTTGGTGTTGAGAGCGGTATTTTTGTTGGCAGAGCAGTTTGATAAAGCCAATATGGATAGAAGGCGTAGAAGATTTAGAAAGGGGCGTTTGGGATATGTCTTTTTTATAATGTTCGAAGTTCCTTTTGGACCTAAGGATGGTGGATAATTGCCAAACTTGGGATTGATAATCAGATTTTAGGCAAATTCTACAAAAACAGAGCGAATTTAATGCTGACACCAGGACTTCTCCCACTTCGTGGGTCCCTCCTCATGTCCAATCAACGTCTTTGAGCAAAATTTATATATTAAGGTAATCCCCAATATAAAATCGGGGACAATTTGTTCAAACTCGTTGCTTTCAATGTGACTTTGCAATCATCTATTATGGATAGAAAAACAAACACAAGTATTTATTACAATACCACATAATTTTTGTATGCAAATACAGAAAGAAACTTCTGTTATCAAAGCAGATATCGGATGATATAAAACAGTTCTCCTATGAGATATGTCAGAAACATCATGTAATTATCAGATATATGCAAATGGACAAAGACCATATCCATTACATGATAGAAACAGAACCAACAATGTCTGTAAGTAAAATTGTGAACCTGATGAAAAGTTACACTACATATCATATTTGGGAAAGGCATCTAAATTATCTGCAAAAACATTTCTGGAAGGAACATACTTTTTGGACAGATGGATACTTCGCATGTAGTGTTGGAAATGTTTCAGAAGCAATGCTGCGGAAATATATAGAGAATCAAGGATAGAAAGGCGGTGAGAGCGAATGTTAAAAGCATACAAATATAGAATATATCCAAATAATGCACAGAAAATACAGATTGCAAAAACATTTGGCTGTTGTCGTTTTGTCTATAACCAAACATTAGCATATCGTAAAGAGAGGTATGAGAATGAAAAGAAATCCATCAGCAAAACAGACTGTAATAATTACTGCAACAGAGAATTAAAGAAAGAAAATGAATGGCTGAAAGAAGTGGATAAGTTTGCCTTGACAAATGCCATTTACAACATGGATACAGCATACCGGAAGTTCTTCAGGGAACATGCAGGATATCCGAAATTCAAAAGCAAACATGATAACCATAAGTCTTATACTACAAATTTCACAAATGGGAACATAGCAGTGGATTTTGTATGTAGAAAGATAAAACTTCCAAAATTAAAAGAAATAAAGGTAAAAGTGCATCGTGAGTTTTGTGGCAGGATAAAATCTGCAGTCGTTTCGCAGGTTCCAAGTGGAAAGTATTATGTGTCAGTGCTTGTAGAAACAGAACATGGGGAGCTGCGTCACACAAAGCAGAATATAGGACTGGATTTCGGCATAAAAGATTTATGCATTACGTCAGATGGAGAAAAGTACGAAAATCCAAAGACGATAAGAAGATATGAGAAAAAACTTACGAAACTGCAAAGGAAGCTGGCACACAAAGAGAAAAGGAGCAATAATTATTACAGGCAGAAAAGGAAAATAGCATTATGTCATGAGAAGATTACAAATACCAGAAAAGATTATCTGCATAAGGTTTCCTATGAGATTATCAGCGAAAACCAAGTGATAGTCTCAGAGAACTTACAGATAAAAAATATGGTAAAGAATCATCATATGGCAAAATCAATATCCGATGCATCGTGGTACGAATTAACAAGGCAGTTAGAATATAAGGCGTTGTGGAATGGGAGGCAGTACATCAAAATAGATACATTCTATGCGAGCAGCCAGATATGCTCTGATTGTGGATATCAAAATGTTGATACAAAAGATTTATCCGTAAGGGACTGGATATGTCCAATTTGTGGAGCAAAACATGATAGAGATATCAATGCTGCAAAGAATATTTTAGCAGAAGGATTAAGACAAACAGGATAAAAAGAAACTGATATAGGGCAGGGACTGTCCGAATTAACGCCTGTGGAGATAGTAGGTTACGAGGTCGGTGAAGCAGGAAGCCCATTGGCTTTAGACAATGGGTAGTTCACTAATATATAGTAAGTCCTTTGCTTGAGAAAAATAAGAAAATCTATTACGATAAGTCCTCTACCCCAAAGATCGGCGGACAGGGAAGTAAATCATATACATTTGTGATACTCTTATTTCTCCAGCAAAGTTTTTATATGTATTGTTCAAACTCGTCGTCTCGAATGCGACTTTTGCAATTAGCTAAGAAGTAATGCTTATAGAAAGGAACAGGCATAGATTATGAAGAAAATAGTTGTAAAATTCGGTGGAAGTTCGCTGGCAAATGCAGAACAGTTCCGGAAAGCAGCAGCCATAATGAAAGAAAATACTGCCAGACGATATGTTGTACCATCTGCACCGGGCAAGCGTTTTCCAGAAGATTCCAAAGTTACGGATCTACTTTACCAATGTTATGCCAGTGCAGAAGAAGGAAAAGATTTTGAAAAAGAATTAGAAGAAATAAAAAAACGTTATCAGGAAATCATAGAAGGCCTGCAGCTTCCCCTTTCTATCGATCAGGAGTTTTATGAAATCAAACAGCAGTTTGAGAATCATGCAGGAAGAGATTATGCAGCTTCGCGCGGCGAATATTTAAATGGTATTTTAATGGCAGAGTATCTAGGATTTCCATTTATCGACGCAGCTCAAGTGATCCGTTTTGATTCAAATGGAGTATTTCTGCCAGAGGAGACCGATCGAATATTCCATGAAAGGCTGAAGCAGGAGCAATACGCAGTAATTCCTGGATTTTACGGAGCAGACGAGCAGGGCGTTGTGCACACATTTTCCAGGGGAGGTTCCGATATTACAGGCTCTATTACAGCAAAGGCAGCGCAGGCAGATTTATATGAGAATTGGACCGATGTCTCAGGGTTCCTTGTAGCAGACCCAAGAGTCATTCCAGATCCGCAGGTAATTAGTATGATTACGTACAAGGAATTGCGGGAATTGTCCTACATGGGAGCAGGCGTTCTTCATGAAGATGCCATTTTCCCAGTTCGTAAAGCTGGCATTCCGATCAATATCCGCAATACCAATGCACCAAAAGATAAAGGAACTATGATTGTGGCCAATACTTGTATGCCAAGTCCTTTTACCATTACAGGAATTGCAGGGCGCAAAGGCTTTGCTTCTATTAATATAGAAAAGGATATGATGAATACGGAAATTGGATTTGGAAGAAAAGTGCTGGGTGTTTTTCAGGATCATGGAATTTCCTTTGAACATGTTCCTTCTGGCATTGATACCATGACAGTTTTTGTAAAAGAAGAGGAATTCAGCGGCAAAGAATTACTCGTTATAGAACAGCTATATCAGAAAACAGAAGCCGATTCCATCGAAGTAGAAAAAGGATTGGGACTAATAGCAGTAGTAGGCCGCAGTATGCGGGAACAGCGGGGTACAGCGGGCAGAATCTTCTCTGCATTGGCTCATGCCCATGTTAATGTGAAAATGATTGACCAGGGTTCAAGTGAGTTAAATATCATTATCGGTGTAGACAATGGTGAGTTTGAAACGGCTGTGAAAGCATTATATGATATATTTGTCACAATTCAGTTGTAAGATTCGTTATCGAAAAAATTGTAAAACTATTTGCATATTAAAATAAAATGTTGTAGAATAGTTAAGGCGTCTATAGCTCTACAAATGTTCAAAAAACAAAATAAAAAATGAAAATGCCAAAGGATAGAATCCGGCATTTGCAAATGTAATATTCAAACTCGTAGTTTTGATACCTATTTTTGCAAGCGCCTAACCATACAATAAGTGAAAGGATAGAAACAATCATGAAAAAAATCGTCGTAAAATTTGGCGGAAGTTCTTTAGCAAGTGCAGATCAGTTTAAAAAAGCAGGGGATATCATTCGTGCAGACAAGGGAAGAAGATTTGTTGTCCCATCCGCACCAGGAAAACGCTTCTCTGATGATACCAAAGTAACCGATTTGCTATATGCCTGCTACGCTTTGGCAGAAGAAGGGCAGGATTTTACAGCAGAATTAAAAACAATAAAAGACCGGTATTATGAAATTATTCATGGATTAGAATTAGATTTATCTTTAGAAGATCAATTTCAGGAAATCGAAAAACAGTTTAAACAGCAAGCTGGTACGGATTACGCTGCTTCCCGCGGTGAATATCTCAATGGAATTATAATGGCCGGTTATTTAGGTTATGAATTTGTAGATGCAGCAGAAGTAGTATGTTTTGATGAAAATGGTAATTTTATTCCCGATCAGACAAACGAGGCTCTGTCAAAGCGTCTCAAAGATGCAGAATGTGCCGTTATACCAGGATTTTATGGAGCAAGAGAAGATGGAACGGTACAGACATTTTCCAGAGGAGGTTCCGATATTACAGGTTCTATCGTAGCCAAGGCAGTAAAAGCCGATTTGTATGAAAACTGGACTGATGTATCCGGCTTTTTAGTAGCAGATCCAAGAATTATCAGCAATCCAGAAGTGATTACCACCATTACATACAAAGAGCTGCGGGAACTGTCTTATATGGGAGCAACGGTACTTCATGAAGATGCCATTTTCCCAGTGAGGAAGGAAGGCATTCCCATTAATATTAAGAATACTAATGCGCCAGAAGATCCAGGAACTATGATTGTTGCCAATACCTGTCAGCAGT
The DNA here is from genome assembly GCA_022791575.1 of Lachnospiraceae bacterium. Lineage (GTDB taxonomy): Bacteria > Bacillota > Clostridia > Lachnospirales > Lachnospiraceae > JAAVZI01. The sequence goes on along the minus strand of JAAVZI010000081.1, from coordinate 54,181 downwards.
CTAAATACACGATTACCGGAATTGCTGGCACGAAGGATTTTGTGGCGGTTAATATTGAGAAGGATATGATGCATGCAGAAATCGGGTTTGGTAAAAAGGTACTGGAAGTATTTGAGGATAACGGAGTATCTTTCGAGCATGTGCCATCCGGCATTGATACTATGACTGTATTTGTCAATCAAGCGGCATTTTTGGAAAAAGAACAGGAAATATTGTCACAGCTGCAGAGAAACTGTCAGCCGGATTCCATTGATTTAGAGCCCAATCTGGCATTGATTGCAGTAGTAGGCCGGGGAATGAAATCGCATCGCGGTACTGCCGGACGGATTTTTTCTGCACTAGCGCATGCCAATGTCAATGTTAAGATGATCGATCAGGGTTCCAGTGAACTAAACATTATAATTGGTGTGGCCAATGCTGATTTCAGAGATGCGATTAAAGCGATCTATGATATTTTTGTAACCATTCAATTATAATGTAAATAATTGTTATGAGGTCATAATGCGCAGAGAAGAATTTAAAATGGAGCGGGAAAATCTGGTGAAGGTTGGTGATGAGGTAGAGATTATCGAGCGGAGCTGTCCGGCCAATTATCATTATATTATTGAACCGGCAGTTGCCATGAGCGGCTGTTACCAGGAACGGGAACGCATTCAATCTACGAAGGGTATCGTAAAAGAAATTAATGAAACTGCCCGTGGTTTTTATGTGATTGTAGAATTTGATGAGTGAATTTGGAGCTATCTGATTCTATATGAAAGAATGATAATAGAATACACAGAAAGATAAAACAATATGACACGGTAAGAGAACGTCCTTACTGTGTCATAATTTCATGCATATGTTTACAAAATGTCTGTTCTGCAGCTGTTAAACCGTTCCGACACTGGTGCCAACCGCGGCAGCGATGGTGTCTTCTGCCGAGACAATTTCGGGTGCGCCTGAACTGGATATTTCACCATCTTCTGCAACTTCTAGTGGATCAGCTGGTTCACCGGTTTCTTCTTCGTCATCCCATAGTGAATCATATTCTTCCTTTTCCTTCATGGCATTCATCATAGCAAGATTCTTAGCGGCAAGATACAGTTCCATGCTGAATTCCATAAGCTTCTGCTCGTCCGACGGGGGAACCGATGCGCCTTTGGCAATTCTTCTTGCAACCTCTAAAACTTTCACCATATCCTCTCCAGCTTTTTCAATTGCTTCCCCCTGCTGTTTGGCGGATTCTGCATTTAGACGGCCGTTGTAGGCTTCCATGATTTCTTCCATATATTTACGGTATTCCTCATATTTATCTGAGATCGCATGATAGGACAATTCCAAAGTAGCTGCTTCCTCTGCATACAATTCTCTGCCGTTTGGAATGGCATTCATTTTATGTTCTAGTGCTTTCTTACGTTTGGCCAGGTCCAGCTTCTGATTTTGATATTCATGGATCTGGGCGGAATAAATTTTACGGGCTTCTCCAATTTTCATAATTCTCACATCCTTTTTATAAATATATCGGTGAAAACAACAGGTTTGATAACTCTGAAAGAGAAAAATCGTCTTCATTCGCATAAAATTTGTAAATTTTTTCAAAATAGTTATTGACAAATAAATATGATAGTGTTATCTTAAGTACATAGATGTTAGCACTCTATTGAAACGAGTGCTAACAAATCAATAAGGAAGGAGGAGCTGCATGGAGTTAGACGAAAGAAAAACCAAGATACTGGAGGCCATTATCCGTAATTACTTAGAGACAGGCGAGCCAGTAGGTTCCAGAACCATTTCCAAATATGGAGAATTGAATGTTAGTTCGGCGACCATTCGTAATGAGATGTCCGATCTGGAAGAACTGGGCTATATCGTGCAGCCGCATACTTCTTCCGGAAGAATTCCCACAGACAAGGGCTATCGTTTCTATGTAGACCGCCTAATGGTAGAGAAGGAGCGAGAGGTCACGGAATTAAAAGAACTGATGATTGAAAAGGCAGAGAAAACGGAAAAGGTCTTAAAGAAAGTTGCCAAATTACTGGCCAGCAATACCAACTATGCGGCCATGATCAGTTCACCTCAGTATCACCGCAACAAGTTGAAATTCATTCAGCTGTCCCATGTAGATGAGAAGCAGATTGTAGCGGTTGTGGTTGTTGAGGGAAATATTGTCAAAAACAAGATGATTGATGTAGAGGAACCAATCAGCAACGAGACCATGCTGAAGCTGAATATGCTGCTGAATACGAATCTGAACGGCCTGGCGCTGGAGGAAATCAACCTTGCTATGATAGCCAGATTGAAAGAGCAGGCAGGCATTCACAGTGATATTATTAGCAGTGTATTAGATGCGGTTGCAGAAGCTATTCATGGAGATGAAGATTTGGAGATTTATACCAGCGGGGCAACCAATATTTTCAAATATCCTGAATTAAGCGATCATGAGCGGGCCAGCGAGTTAATCAGTACATTAGAAGAAAAACATCAGCTAGCAACTCTGGTGACACCCAGTAATGGTATTCAGGTTTATATCGGCAATGAAACACCTGTTCAGAATATGAAGGACTGCAGTGTTGTAACAGCGACCTACGAGCTGGGAAAAGGCATGCAAGGAACCATTGGAATTATCGGTCCTAAACGTATGGATTACGAGAAGGTGGTCGATGCCCTTCAGACCATAACCGAACAGTTGGATCACGTCTTTGATAAGACTTAGCGTTTGATAGGATAAAAAATCAAAAGAATAAGCAGAAATGATAAGATAGAAAGGGGACAGATTCGTGTCAGATACAAATCAGAAGATTGACAGCCAGGAAGAAGAACTGGCGGAACACTTAGAGGAAACTGCAGAAGAGCTCGACGAGGCAGAGGTTTTAACTGAAGAGACAGAAGAAACCGAAGCTGACCAGGATCATCAGGAAGAAGAGAAAGAAGAAAAAGAAGAAAAAAAGAGTCTTTTTGGTAAGAAAAAAGAAAAGAAAGACAAGAAACAAGAGCAAATAGAGGATTTAACGGATAAGTTAAAACGTTCTATGGCTGAATTTGATAATTTCCGCAAACGTACCGAGAAGGAAAAGGCCCAGATGTATGAAATCGGAGCAAGGGAAGTCATTGATAAGATACTTCCAGTTGTAGATAATTTCGAAAGGGCATTTCAGGGAGTGACGGAGGAAGAGAAACAGGACCCGTTTATCAGCGGTATGGATATGGTATTTAAGCAGCTTATGACTGCTTTGGAAGCTCTTGGAGTTACAGCAATTGAAGCTGTTGGAACAGAATTTAATCCAGATCTTCATAATGCAGTGATGCAGACTGCAAGCGAAGAGTATGAATCTGGAATTATAGCACAGGAACTTCAAAAAGGTTATAAATATAAAGAAAGTGTTGTAAGGCACAGTATGGTAGCAGTTGCGGAGTAATTAGCCGCAGAACATTTATTTCAGCAAACAAGTATATTAGGAGGAAAATAAAATGGGAAAAATAATTGGTATTGACTTAGGAACAACAAATTCATGTGTAGCTGTTATGGAAGGTGGTAAGCCGGTGGTAATTGCAAATACCGAGGGTGTAAGAACTACCCCGTCTATCGTTGCATTTTCCAAGACGGGAGAACGTCTGGTTGGTGAACCGGCGAAGCGTCAGGCAGTTACCAATGCAGAAAAAACAATTTCATCAATTAAAAGGCATATGGGAAGCGACTATAGAGTGAACATTGATGATAAGAAATATTCACCACAGGAAATTTCTGCGATGGTACTTCAGAAGCTAAAGGCAGATGCAGAAAGTTATCTGGGAGAAAAGGTGACCAATGCAGTTATTACAGTTCCGGCTTATTTCAATGACGCACAGCGTCAGGCAACGAAGGATGCTGGTAAGATTGCCGGCCTTGAAGTAGACCGAATTATCAACGAGCCGACCGCAGCAGCACTGGCATATGGGCTGGATAATGAAAAAGAGCAGAAAATCATGGTATATGACTTGGGCGGCGGTACATTTGATGTATCAATTATTGAAATCGGTGATGGTGTAATCGAAGTACTGGCTACTTCTGGAGACAACCGCCTGGGCGGTGATGACTTTGACCAGAAGATTACGGATTATATGCTGGCAGAGTTCAAGAGAATGGAAGGTGTAGACCTCTCTAATGATAAAATGGCACTTCAGAGATTTAAAGAAGCAGCAGAAAAGGCTAAGAAAGAATTGTCCTCTGCAACGACAACTAATATCAATCTGCCATTTATTACGGCAACGGAAGAAGGACCGAAGCATTTTGATATGAACCTGACCAGAGCCAAATTTGACGAATTAACACATGATCTTGTAGAACGGACAGCGGCACCTGTGCAGAATGCATTAAGTGATGCAGGATTAACGGCTTCAGAATTAGGCCAGGTACTGCTGGTAGGTGGTTCCACACGTATTCCGGCTGTTCAGGATAAGGTAAAACAGCTGACAGGTAAAGAGCCAAGTAAAAACTTAAATCCTGATGAATGTGTAGCACTTGGTGCATCGGTTCAGGGTGGTAAGCTTGCCGGAGATGCCGGAGCAGGAGACATTCTTCTTCTGGATGTCACACCATTGTCCCTTTCCATTGAGACTATGGGCGGTGTAGCAACCCGGTTAATCGAGAGAAATACAACGATTCCGACCAAGAAAAGCCAGGTATTCTCCACTGCAGCAGATAATCAAACAGCCGTTGATATCAATGTTGTACAGGGTGAACGTCAGTTCGCAAGAGATAATAAGTCTCTAGGTCAGTTCCGTCTGGATGGAATTCCGCCAGCAAGAAGAGGAGTTCCGCAGATTGAGGTTACATTTGATATCGATGCCAATGGTATTGTTAATGTATCTGCTAAAGATTTGGGAACTGGAAAAGAACAGCATATCACAATTACAGCTGGTTCTAATATGTCAGATGCAGATATTGACAAGGCAGTCCGTGAAGCAGCTGAGTTTGAAGCGCAGGACAAGAAGCGCAAAGAAGCCATTGATACAAGAAATGATGCGGATTCCTTTGTATTCCAGACAGAAAAGGCACTCGAAGAGGTTGGAAATAATATCGACAGCAACGATAAAACAGAAGTAGAAGCTGACCTGAATGCATTAAAGGCATTAGTAGAGGCACATCCCAATGCAGAGGATATGACTGATGATCAGATTTCAGAAATGAAAGCTGCGAAAGAGAAATTAATGAACAGTGCACAGAAGGTATTTGCTAAGATGTATGAGCAAGCTCAGGCAGCAGGAGCAGGTCCTGACATGGGAGCAGGCCCAGATATGAGTGGTGCACAGGATTATCAGGCAGATGATATTGTAGACGGAGACTTCAAAGAAGTATAGAGATTCAGCAATTACAGAGCATGACGAATGGGGACATATTTTGCAAATGTGTCCCTAGTGTCGTGTTCGTGGGAGTAATCCGGCTAGCAGGCAAAGGATTACATAACAGGGAAGTCCCCTCCTAATTTAGAGGCCAGAGGACAGAAAGAAGGGATAGAAAATGGCAGACAAGAGAGATTACTATGAAGTCCTAGGTGTGGAACGGGGAGCAGACGATGCCACACTGAAAAAGGCATATAGGCAGTTAGCAAAAAAATATCATCCTGATATGAATCCGGGAGATGCAGAGGCAGAGAAGAAATTTAAGGAAGCCAGTGAAGCTTATGGCGTATTAAGTGACCCGGATAAACGGCGTCAGTATGACCAGTTCGGCCATGCAGCCTTTGAAAATGGAGGTGCAGGCGGTGCCGGAGGATTCGACTTTGATATGGGTGATATCTTTGGTGATATTTTCGGTGATATTTTTGGAGGCGGAGGAAGACGGCGTTCCAACAATGGCCCTATGAAGGGAGCCAATGTACGGGCGAGCGTAAGAATCAAATTTGAAGAAGCGGCCTTTGGCTGTGAGAAAGAATTGGACATTACTTTGAAAGATTCTTGTCCAACTTGTAAAGGTTCTGGCGCGAAGCCAGGTACTTCACCAGTTACTTGTGCCAAGTGCGGTGGAAAAGGACAGGTGGTATTTACCCAGCAGTCGTTATTTGGCATGGTACGAAATGTCCAGACCTGTCCAGATTGTAATGGAACAGGTAAAACCATTAAGGAAAAATGCTCTGAATGCCGCGGTTCCGGTTACATTTCCAGAAGAAGAACCATTAGTGTAACAATACCGGCTGGTATTGACAATGGTCAGAGTATTCGAATCCGGGATAAGGGAGAGCCGGGTGTTAACGGCGGTCCGCGTGGAGACCTGCTGGTAGAAGTGAATGTCAGCCGCCACCCCATCTTCCAGCGCCAAGATTACAATGTCTATTCCAGTGCTCCGATTACATTTGCACAGGCAGCATTGGGAGCAGAAGTCCGTATCAGTACCATTGACGGGGATGTCTTGTATGAAGTAAAGCCCGGAACGCCGACAGATACCAAAGTACGTTTAAAGGGCAAAGGAATTCCTACACTGCGGAATAAAAATGTTCGTGGAGATCATTATGTTACGTTAGTCGTACAGGTTCCAGATAAACTGAATGAAGAACAAAAACAGCTGTTAAGAGATTTTGATGCATCCTGCGGCGGTTCTCTCAATGCAGCTGAAACTACAGAAAAGACAGAGAAGAAAGGATTTGGCGAAAAGGTCAAAGATTTCTTTGATGGAAAGAATAATTCTAAATAGAAGAAGTGGGAAATTTACCGTTAGGCTATTTATGACATATTGTTAATAATTTTGTAAAATTTTCCACAAGCTACTTGTTTTTTTTATAATTATATAGTAGAATGTATTAATGCCGATATAGAGTAAATTATGACTGTATGTCGGCATTTCGTCTATATGATAAAAAGAAAGGAAAGGAGAGGAGTTATGAAGCGAATGATTTCATATCTGCTCGCAGCTGTCCTGCTGCTGACTCCCTGTCTGCCGGCATATGCTGAGGAAGCGCAGACTGGGATAGAAGCAGTAACTGGGGACAGTGTTGTGCAACAGCAGGCAGACGACATGACTCTGGAAACAGCGGGAAGTGAAAGCCCATCCCCGCAGGACGAATCCGCAGATACGGGAACAGAAGTTCCGGAATCTGCAGAAATATCAAGTGTGAGGGGAGAGATCCAGAGCGGCATGAGTCAGGTCGATGTTAAGATTGTATCTGCATTGATCTTAAAGAAGCAAGTAACATTTGAAGTTTCCCTTACGGGACAAAATGCAAAGTCTGTTGTTCTGGAGGGAACAAAGGAGGATACGGAGCAGACTGGAGTTTCATTTGAAAATCTTGCTGCAGGGAATTATACCCTGACAGTAACCGCACCAGGTTTTGCAAAGTATACGCAGGAAATTGTAGTAGAAGAAAATCAGGCATACTTCCTGAAGCTGATGACAGGTTTTGTCAAAGGCTATGATTATGAAAATGGTCCTCATCCGGGTGTTATGCTGATTGGCGATGTCAATAAAGATAATATCGTAGATGAAAAGGACAAAACACAGCTGGTAGACGCCATCCATGCTGGTTCTACTGATAAAGCTATGGACTTAAACGGCGATACGAAGGTTAACCTTGTAGATTTGGAACTGTTTTCCAAAGGCTTTGGAAAACAAGCAGTTCAGTCAACAACAGCTGTTGGAATTCCGGCAAAATTGGTATCAGGAGTTAATCCAGTAAGTTCTACAAGTGTAGAAGGAAAATTGGAATCCCTTTTGACCAATGAGAAGAGCACAGTAGCTTTGAAGCCAGGAAATGGAGCAGAAATATCAAGCGATAATCCGGTTTCTTTGGAATTTGCTTTTTCAGAAGATCATAATCCAATAACGGATGGAATTATCTTGGATGCAGGAAAAGAAAATCCAATTAGCGATATGGAAGTTTTTGTCGAGTATGTGGACGAAAATGGTGTTCTGAGGAAAGAAGCCGTATCTGTATCTGACGGAGTGAACTTTTTACTGGCTAATGATCAGGTGACTACTTCTCAGGATGAGAATGGAGTAATCAGTATTGACTTTGGAAGCCAGATTGCAGTAAAAAAGGTTACATTTCAGATTAAGGGAATGAAGAAAAATGCTTCTTTGGCAGAGATTTCCAAAGTAGAATTTCTCAATGGTATGGAAAACCGCATTCCTGAACCAGCATTGGATATTCCACAGAATGTTAAGGTGGATGCAGGAAATAAGAAATTTACCTTGACCTGGGATCCATGCATCAATGTTACCGGTTATGAGGTATTGTTTAAATTAGAAGACGAAGAAAATCCAGAAAAAAATGCAGAAGAACTGATCTATGCTAAGGGAAATACCTTAAATGTTTCTTCTATTGCTGGAGATAAACTTGTCAATAACAAACCTTATACCGTACAGGTTCGTTCTGTAAATGGAGCTTGGAGAAGTAAATACAGCAGTGTAGCAGAAGTTATTATGAAAGCTGATAAAAAACCAGCAGCTCCTGATTACCTGAAAATAACAGGAAAGTATAAGGCAATTGTAGCTTCCTGGAAGGATATGGAAGATACCGATACCTATAATATCTATTATAGAGAACGAGGTGCCGAAACATACGAAAAGATTGAAGGCATTGCCACCAACAGCTATACGATTTCGAACTTAAAGGATAAGACGGAATATCAGGTTTATGTAACAGGTGTCAATGAACTGGGCGAAGGACCAGCGTCTATAGTCAGCGCAGCAGAGACAACGGATTTGGTGCCGGCCCAGATGCCAAAATACAAAATTATTAACTATGCAGAACCAGGAAAAGTCAGTGAGCATATCATCAATGCCAGCTATAACAACGGCAGTATGGTAGACAGCGATATGGACACCGAAGGTAAGACTGCATGGGGTACGGTAGATAACGATCCATTCTCCCACTTCTTATTGAATAGCTGGGATTCCGGCGGCTTTAATCCATTGGGAGCAAATGGTGTTTTCTACGAATTTGACCAGCCATACAAGCTGCAGAACATTGCTTTGGAAGAGGTTTCTGAGCAGAGTCCTTCCTATGGCTATGTACGGGTAAAATATTGGGATGAAAATGGAACTGCTAAGGAACTTCCAAGAATGGGCATACAGAAAAAAATGGATGCGGAAAATCGGGCTTATTATATGATTCGGCTTCCTGAAGCAATCACAGCCAAGAAGATCCAGTTCGGTGTTGCTCGTTCCGTAGCTTCTGGTACAATTACATTTTCCGAGGTATATTTCTATCACTATGATTCACTGGAAGATGATATCATGGGCTTATATGAAGATGATCTTCATACAGTACTGAGGCCAGATGTCACCCAGGCGACGGTTGATGAGTTACGTGCCCGCATCAACACCACAGATGTGGTAAGCGGAGAATATCATCCAGATAAAGAGAAGCTGGAGCGCGAGCTGAAAACAGCAGAAGATATCTTAAATGCAGTACAGCTCAGTGATTCCGTTCGTGTGCATAACGGGATTACAACCAGTGATGTAGGCCGCGGATTCGGCGGATTGAATGCATGGCAGCCATTGGGAATTACCGCGGCAGCCGGCGAAGAAATCACCGTTTATGTCGGACACAATACTAAGAGAACTGGGGATAACACCAACCTTCAGCTGGTTGCGACACAGTACCATGCAGAAGCAAGTTCCATGTTTAAGGTTGTTGCAACACTGAAAGTCGGAAGAAATGATATTACCATTCCGAAACTGGCAACGTTTGATAACGAGACCGGCGGTGCACTGTACGTACAGTATACCGGCAAGAGTGCCAATGATTTCTATGCAGTCCGTGTCAGCGGCGGTGCTTCCGTTCCGATTCTCGACCTGTATCAGGTAACCGATCAGGAAGAGAGACTGGCTCGTACGACGGCATATATGAAAGAATTACAGGCTTATGTAAACCAGATAGAAACCATGCACAATGAGCAGCACAAAGGCTCCAAACTTGCCTCAGTCAACAAATATGATTATGAAGCAGGAAATTGTATTCTGGGAGCTGCTGATATTCTGTCAGACACGATGCTGTTCTCAATACCAGCACAGCAGATTGTCGCTGGTACTAAGGGCGATGCACAGACACTTCTAACATCAATTGATGCAATGGAAGAAATGATGTATCTGTTCTATCAGCATAAGGGATTGAATAATTCAGCCGCAGAGGCAAAGGATCGAATACCAGTGCAGCATCAGAATATCCGTTACCAGAGAATGTTTGCAGGTGCATTTATGTATGCATCTGGCAACCATGTTGGTATCGAATGGGGTTCCACTCCAGGCATGGTGAACTGCAAATCGCTGCAGGCTGACGAAGAAGGCAAATATGTAAGCGGCAACTACTTTGGCTGGGGAATTGGCCATGAAATCGGACATTGTATCAACCAGGGAAGTTATGCTGTCGCAGAGACAACCAATAACTATTTTGCCGTACTTGCACAGGCACAAGACAACAACAACAGCGTGCGCTTCAAGTACGAGAACATTTATGACAAAGTAACCTCTAATACCAAAGGCCCTGCACCGAATGTATTTACCCAGTTAGGTATGTACTGGCAGCTGCATTTGGCATATGATGAAGGTTATAACTTTAAAACTTATGAAAACTATGACGAACAGCTTGCTAACCTGTTCTTTGCAAGGGTGGATACCTATTCCAGAACCCCTTCTAAGGCACCGCAGGCTGCAGAAAACGGTGTGCCGTTAACTCTGACAGGAGGCACGGACCAAGCTCTGATGCGTCTGTCCTGTGCAGCAGCCCAAAAGAATCTCTTAGAGTTCTTTGAACGCTGGGGCAAAACACCGGATGCCGATACGATTGCTTATGCAGAACAGTTTGAAAAAGAAACAAGAGCAATCTACTATGCAAATGATGATTCCCGCGTATACCGCAAAGTCAATGCCGCTGCAGGAAGCAGCCTTGGCACAAGCGGAACTGTGGAGGCAGTCGGCCCATCTACAACGGCTACAGTCAATGAAAACGAAGCAAACCGGGTAGATTTCACACTGGAATCGGATAACAAGGATCTCTTTGGATTTGAAATTGTCCGCTGCACGATTTCCGGCGGTGAAGTGGAGAAACAAGTCGTAGGATTTACTACAGGAACCACATTCAGCGATTATGTAACAACCATGAATAATCGTGTAGTTACCTATGAAATAACGGTGATTGACCATTATCTGAATCGTTCTGCGGTGAAGACGTTAGCGCCGTTAAAGATTGAGCATAAGGGAAATATTGATAAGACCAATTGGACGGTAAGCACCACAGATCTCACAGCAACAAGCAAGGTTGAGGCTGATGAGAATGAAGATAAAGAAGATACCTGCGGACCGAAAGAGGAAGCTCCGATTACAAGTGCAGTCGACAATGATGTAAATACTGTTTATACAGGTTCTGCTGGAACCAATGCAGAAATAGTTATGGAATTTAATCAGTATCAGACCATAACAGGATTTGAATACCGTGTAAGCCAGGGAACTGCAATTGAAGATTACAGCATTTCAGTTCGTGAAGCAGATGGAAGCTGGACCGAGGTTTCAACCGGAACTTTAGGCAATAGCAAGACCGTTTATTTCGGTAAGAAAGGCAATGTGGCTGCGTACACTACCGATGCAGTGAAATTAGCAATTAAAAACCAGTCCGGCAAAGAAATTGCAATATCAGAACTGGATGTACTTGGTATTACAGGAGATAACGTAGAGCTGGATCAGACCCTGAATGACGCACCATCAATCGGAACCTTAAAGAGTGATTATCGCTATGGAACCGGTGAAACTGATGTAATTCCAGCAGGTTCTATCATCTTTACTGGTTCTTATAAAGGAAATCCTGCTTATAATGTTGTAATGCTTTACGATCAGGACGGCAATGTTGTAACAAGCAACGGCGAAGCAAGCCATATTATTCTGGCAGATGTACCGAATACAGGAAATATCCAGGATGTCAATGCAGGAAGCTGGATTTACTGGATTGATCCGAAGGGCGCAGATTTGACCAAAATACAGAAGGTTCGTGCAGAACTTTATCGTGTGGATGATGCTTTGACCAATGAAGGTGAGCGTATGGTCAGCGATTCCTTATTTGTGGAAATGCCTGGAACTCTGCCGGAGATTGTACTGACACAAAGTGGCAATTGAGTTTAGAAGCGATAAAAGGAGTAGAACATGAAAAAATATATTTTAGGAATAAGTATAACGGTTATTGCAGTGTTCGCATTTATCGCACTGCTGCCGCTGGAAGCCTTTTTTCAAGGAAGTGGAGAGGCACAAAAGCTGTCAAATGGAGAAACCATGACGATTGAAGTAGAGCTTCCGGGAGCTTATGGGGAGAAGATTTCTTCTCTCCAGCTCAGCCTGGCTGTAACGGATCAAGATGGAAATCCAGCAGCAGCTAGTGTAATGGAAAAGATAGAAAGTCTAACTTTTTCACCAGATAAAGCGGTTTCTTCCAAAACCGATATATGTGAACAGCGATATGATAAAAATTCAGGTATGCTGGATATTTACATTGCAGGAATTGAAGGGCTTTTTTCCGAAGATGATAAACTGACGATTGGAAGCATTGCAGCTTCTATGGATGCTGGTGCAGATGTATATGTGAAACTGGCAGAAGATTCGTTTCAGATTGTAAAAGGATTTTCCATGAAGACCATTACAGATGAGCAGAATGCAGTGATTCGTCTTGGCGTAGAAGGAGGAAATGTAACTCCGACTGAGCCAGTTGTTCCTACAGAGCCAGTGATTCCAACAGAACCGGCCAATACATTGAATGATACTTCTGATCTTCTTTCTGCGCTGGAAACAGCAGGAACGCTTCAGGAATCCGATTACACACCTGAAAGTTTTGCTCTGCTGAAGAAAGCGATAGAAGAGGCTATGGCTGTTCTGAATAATCCGAATGCAACACAGGAAGAGATTGACCGGGCAGCAGAGGCAGTGTTGAATGCAATGGGAACTTTGGTAAGGGTTGAAGTAACCAGTGCAGGTCAGACAGTAACCAAAACAGAGAATAACGGCAAGATTCTGAAAGAAGCAGCTCCAACGGGAGACCAGGCAGCGATATCTTTCTACTTCATTATGATTATGGTAAGTGCAGTTTCATTTTCGGCAGTATTGATAAGAAAAAGACGCCAGAATGTTTAGAGGATATAACAAAATAACCATGCACTGAAATAACGAATAGAGTGAAAGCGGATTAAGTCGTTACAGATGTAAAAGCACAGAGCCATAAAATTGTGATGCGATCATAATGGATTGGCTCTGTGTAATTCTTTGTGGATTTTTTATAAAAAAGAATTGAATATTTTGCAGATTTGATGTATCCTATACTATAACAGCATAAAAGGATTCATACATGCTGCGATCTATACTAATATACGGAAGCTTCTATATGAACACAGTCAAATATGTCTGCAGGGGCTACAGTAAAAGAAAAAGGTGGTAGGAAAATGAGTTTATTGGAAGAATGGAGAAACACAGCATATTCACAGGAGATCACACAGCAAGAAAGTGAGGAATTGTGGGAAAGATATTTTGTCATTGAAAAAGGGATTTATGAGCAGATTCTTTCCACTCCTGATTTTGTGGTAAAGGGCAGTGTCAGAGAACTTGCCGAAAAATATAATACAGATTTAATGACGATGGTAGGTTTCCTGGATGGAATCAATGATAGCCTTATAGAACCAAATCCAATAGAGGAAATGACAGAAGATACCGTGGTAAACCTGGGCTTTGACCGGGAAAAATTATATTATAATATGGTAGAAGCCAGAGCAGACTGGCTATATGGCCTTCCTATGTGGGAAAATCTGCTTCCTGCTGAAAGAAGGAAGGAGTTGTACAAGGAACAGAAGAATTCTGGTACAGTACGAAAGGAAAAGAAAATTGGAAGAAATGATCCCTGTCCGTGCGGAAGCGGCAAAAAGTACAAAAAATGCTGCGGCAGATAGACAGAATTTATTAGATACAATAGAGAATCGGCGGCTTCTACTGGACATGCAGAAGCCGCTTCTTAAGTGGTTTGAAGCCAATAAAAGAGATCTGCCATGGCGGAAAAATCCGAATGCTTATCAGGTATGGGTTTCGGAAATTATGCTGCAGCAGACGAGAGTAGAGGCTGTGAAAGAATATTACCGCCGTTTTCTAAAGGCTCTGCCTGACATTAAAGCATTGGCACATGCGCAGGAGGATGAGCTTTTGAAATTATGGGAGGGCCTTGGTTATTATAACCGTGTCCGCAATATGCAAAAAGCAGCACTGATTGTATTAGAACAATATGACAGCAGAATGCCGGCAGATTTTGATAAGCTGTTAGAGCTTCCAGGCATTGGCAGCTATACAGCAGGAGCGATTGCCTCCATTGCATACCAAATTCCAGTTCCGGCAGTCGATGGTAATGTATTACGTGTCTGTATGCGGATTCTGGAAAATGATTCAGACATTCAGAAGCAGTCTGTAAAAAAAGCTGTAGAAAAGCTATTGCTGCAAATAATGCCTAAGACGAATCCAGGAGCTTATAATCAGGCTTTGATGGAACTGGGCGCTACCGTCTGTATTCCTAACGGCGCACCAAAGTGCGGCCAGTGCCCCGCAGCAAGGGTTTGTCAGGGATATTTACACGGAACAGCTGAGAGACTGCCGGTAAAATCAGTAAAAAAGCAGCGGAAGATTGAAGAAAAGACTTTGTTTGTCATATTGGATGAGAAAAATGCCGTTTTACGGAAACGGGAGCCAAACGGACTGTTAGCCGGTTTGTATGAGATTCCCAATACGGATGGCAGCTTAAACGAAGAGCAGGCGCTGCATTGGTTAAAGGCAGAAGGATTTCGAACACTTCAGATAGAAGAACTGCCATCAGCAAAACATATTTTTTCTCATATTGAATGGCGGATGAAAGCTTATTTGGTAAAGGTTCAAACTATGCTGCCAGGAATCTATCAATATAAGAAAGAAGCTGGAGAAAGGCCGTTTATTATTGCAGAAAGAGAAAAAATTAAAAAGGAAATACCCATTCCTTCCGCATTTGCATATTATCAGAAATATATTGAAAGAAGCTGTAGATAGAATGAAAGCAAGGACTGCCGATTCACGTTTTTATCGTAGATCGGCAGTCCTTTGTATATCCATCAGCGTTGCAATAGTAGAAGAAAATAAGGATGGTTAATTATTTTTTTCTTCTGGTTTGATGTGTTTCAACAGCTGCAGACCGCCGATTACCACTCCGCCAATGACAAAGAACAGAATGCTGAAAGTAGAGAAGGTCATAGCGGGCTGTGGATTGTCTAAGGTTTCTGGTCCGCGTATAATAGAATATAGAGAACCCAGCATAAGCCCAATGACAAGGTAAATCGTCTGGCTCCGGTAATTCGCCAGCGCCCATTTAATAACCTTAAAGGTAATCAGTGCACCTGCAAGAATGCCGAATCCAAAGCAGGCGACTATGGGAAGCGCCGAAAAGTCCAGATGAAGCAATTCTTTAATAGAATTCATAATCGGCATATACAATCCCAGGATCAGCAAAATAGTGGAACCGGAAATTCCCGGAAGCACCATAGCGGAGATTGCAATCATCCCTGCTAGAAATACAAAGAACGCATTTCCAATGGAAAAGACCATCACATCGGTAGAATCCGATTTGGCTGGATTAAATATAGTAATGGCAATTACAATGGCAATTCCTATAGCTGTAAAAATAAGGTTCAGGTAATGTCCTTTCATAGTTTCCTTTTCTTCCGAGCAGATTAAAGGAATGGAAAAGATAATAAAGCCTAGAAATAATGAACTGACGCGGTAAATATTACTTTCAAATAGACTGGTCAAAACCAGTACTGCCAGTACGAATCCGACAATCCATCCGCATCCCAGCTTTACTAGGAAGAAGAATGCCCATTTCCGCTGTTCCTTTGTACCAGAAATCAAATAATTGATGGAATTGATAAAATCATCATAGATTCCCAGTAAAAAGGCAATCGTACCTCCCGATACGCCTGGCACACTATCTGCCAGAGCCATTAAAAATCCTCCAATATACTTCATGTTAAAAATCCTCCTAAACATTTCAATGATTCCTAATATACTGACCATCGGACAGCACATGGGCTATTTCATATAGTCTTTAAAAAAGTCAATTAATATCTGCATTTCTTCTTTTGTACCAATGGTAATACGTAGATAGTTATCAATCCGCGGTTTATCAAAATAGCGAACATAAATGTGTTCTTTTCGCAGTGCGGCAAACAAATCCCTTGCCGGATTATCAGGATGGCTGGCAAAGATAAAATTAGCCTTAGAATCCGGAAATGTAAAGCCGAGACTGGCAAGTTCCTGTTTGGTCCATTCCCGTGTTTCGATTATCTGTGCACAGGTTTTTTCAAAATATTCCTGATCCAATACAGAAGCCATTCCCAGCGCCAGTGAAGTCTGATTCATAGTATAGGAATTAAAAGAATATTTGGCATCGTTTAAATATTGAATCAGTTTTGCATTTCCAATGGCATAGCCAATCCGCATTCCTGCCAGAGAACGTGATTTGGAAAATGTTCGTACCACCATAAGATTTTCGTATTGCTGCAGAAGAGGCAGGGCAGTTGCCCCCCCAAAGTCAATATATGCTTCATCTACAATCACAATCACTTCTTTATTGTGAGCCAGAATGTCCTCTATTGCAGATATAGATTCTAAAAGGCCCGTAGGTGCATTGGGATTTGGAAAAACAATGCCGCCGTTTTCCTGATAATAATCAGAAAGCTGCATAGAAAAATCAGCGTTCAGCTCCGGACGCTGATAAGGAATCCTAAAAAGCTCCGCCCAGACATCATAAAAAGAATAGGTAATATCTGGAAATAAAATCGGTTTATCGCTGTTGAAGAAGGTTAAGAAGGACATAGCCAGTACATCATCCGATCCTACACCAACGAACACATTTTCAGGATTAACTCCATGATAGTCTGCCAGTGCCTGAACCAATTCAGAAGCCGTCGGATCAGGATAAAGGCGGAGACGGTCTGCTTCAAAGCCAGAAAGTGCTTCTAGTACTTTGGGAGAAGGGGGATAGGGATTCTCATTGGTATTTAATTTAATCATATTAGTTGAATTGGGCTGTTCGCCCGGCACGTAAGGAGTAACTTTACGTACATATTGTTCCCAGTTATTCATAATTGCTCCTTTTCAATAAGGTTTCTTTCTACTGCAACCATTCGATTATATACAACTAGAAATATTCCTTTGCAAGCTCCTGAAATTTCGGAAGAGAATTCTGAATGGTCTCATATGCAACACAATAGGAGATGCGCACGAACCCCGGACATCCAAAGGAAGAGCCCGGAACAATCAGAATATTATATTTTTTGGCTGCTTCGCAGAACTGATGTTCGTCCTCGACTGGTGATTTTACAAACAGATAGAACGCTCCTTCTGGTTTGATGCAGGTAAATCCCATTTCCAGAAGACGATTATAGAGCAGCTCCCGGTTCCGATTATAATAGGAAACATCTGTCTGAGAATCTAAGCATCTGGCAACGGCAAGCTGCATGAGGGAAGGTGCATTGACGTAACCTAGAATTCGGTTAGCAATTTTAGCAGCTTCCATCATATTTTCAGAATCAGCAGCTTCATCGGGAATCACAAGATATCCAATTCGTTCTCCTGGTAAGGACAGTGATTTGCTATAAGAGTAGCCAACAATCGTATTTGCATAATATTTAGTTAAATAGGGCACAAATACGCCGTCATATACCAGTTCCCGATAGGGTTCATCCGATATTAGATAAATATCCGTTCCAAATTCTGCTTGTTTCTTATTCAAGATAGCGGACAACTGCTGGATGGTTTCTTCTGAATATACGACGCCTGTCGGGTTGTTGGGAGAATTGATAATTACGGCTTTTGTTTTTGCAGTAATTTTTTCTTCAAATTCCTTCAGATTCGGCTGGAAGGTCTCGGTATTGGGAGAAACAACAACCAGCTTTGCGTCATAATTGGCTGCATAATTACGGTATTCTCCAAAAAACGGAGCAAATGTAATGACTTCTTCTCCAGGATTCAGCAAAGTCTTTAAAATGACATTTAAGCCGCCGGCAGCACCTACTGTCATCAATATATTATGTTCGTGGAAATGAGTCTGGTGCAGTTGATTCAGATGTTCAGCGATTTTTGCGCGTACCTCTTCATAACCGGCATTATTCATATAGCCATGAACTGCCACTGGATTTTCTGTCTGTAAAATATCAATCATGGCCTCCTGAACCTGTATGGGAGCAGGCACGTTGGGGTTGCCTAGACTGAAATCATATACGTTCTCAGCGCCATGTATCGCAGCTAAGCGCCGGCCTTCTTCGAACATAGCGCGGATGGCAGAATTATTCTGAGTATACACTTTCATTTTTTCTGATATCATATAGTAATCTTCCTTTCTGTAACTTGTTTTATATAAGTGTTTGCAAAACTCTGGGTCAAGCGACCAACTTGTCCTGTATGCAGTTTGTTAGAATCCTCGGCATACAAAAACAGGCAGGCAGAATAACCTGCCTCTTATAATATAAATGAAATGGAAGAGTTTTACAACTAAAATAAATGAAAATTTTATGAAGAACCTTTGACTTCTAAGGCAGAGTAGATTATACTTATAGTGATGCTGTGCGAATTACAATCAAAAACTGCGATATATAAATAAAGTATAGTATGAGTAATTGTGTAAGTTACATTTAAAGCGACGAGTTTGAACAATAGATACAAAAATTCCGCTCAAAGACGTTGATTGGACATGAGGAGGGACCCACGAAGTGGGAGGAGTCCTGGTGTCAGTACTTGATTCGCTGCATTTTTGTATCTATTGCCCAAACTCTGACAGTGAAATGAGAGTTTCGCGAATGACTAGTTCATATATAGGCATTTGTGAAAGTTAGTGTTTTTAATCAGATTTTAGGCAGAGCATACAAAAATAGAGCGAATCAAGTACTGACACCGGGACTCTTCCCACTTCGTGGGTACCTCCTCATGTCGTATCACCTCATGTTCAATCAATGTGTTTGAGTGGTGTTTTTGTGTGCTCTGCCTAAAATCGTCGCATGGATTCAGACTTACGCAATTTAATAGTTATTAGGAAAGGAGTCTATTATTTATGAAAAATATTCAAAGAATCATAGGATTATGGATGGTTCTTGTGCTTTTTACAGGTAGTTTTTGCATTACCATACCGATGGAATTTGTTTATGCATATGAAGAGAAGGAGGGTGTAGTAACTGGAGATAATGTGAATGTACGTAAGGGTGCCGGAACTGGGTATGAGAGCATAGGTGCTTTGAATAAGGGACATGAAGTGCATATTATCGGAGAGGGAACGGCCGATAATGGTGCATTGTGGTATCAGATTACATTTACCAAAGACGGGGTGTCTATGGTAGGGTATATGCATTCGGCTTATATTCAGATCAATCAGACAGGGGCATATGAAGAGAAGGATGGATATGTGACAGCAGATGGCGTTCGTGTCAGGAAAGGAGCTGGTACGGAACATGAGATTCTAACTAGTCTGAATACCGGACATGCAGTACATATTATTGGAGAAGGAACGGCCAGCAATGGCGTAATCTGGTATCAGATTACATTTACCAAAGATGGGGTATCTATGGAGGGGTATATGCATTCTACTTATATCCGTGTAGGAGAGCCGGAAGGCCCCTTTATTCCAAGTGATGGTGTAGACGATGCAGATTATGAGAGTTATTTAGAGGCACAGGGATTTCCGGAAAGCTATCGTAGATATTTAAGAGCTCTTCATAAAATCAATCCCTTATGGATTTTTGCTGCTTTGCCAACAGGAATTGACTGGGAACGGGCAGTAGCTGCTGAGAGCAAACTGGGTACGAATCTAGTACCGGCCAGCAGCATTACTTCTTATAAATCTTTAAAAGAAGGTGCGATTGACTGGACAACCGGTAAATGGACGGGGATGGATGGTGCCTCCTGGGTTCCGGCTTCCGAGAATGTTATCCGCTATTTTCTGGACCCTAGGAATTTTCTGGAAGGTGAGAATACTATGCTCCAGTTTGAGACTCTGGAATACAAAGAAGGGGAACAGACCATTGAAGGAATCAACAATCTAATCAAAGGAACCCATATGGAGTATGGTAGAACGGTAATTGATAATCAAACCATAGATTTTGCGCAGATTTTTATGGCAGCAGGACAGGAGCATAAAATCAGCCCTTATCATCTGGCGGCAAGAGCCAAGCAGGAAACAGGCGTCAATGGAAGCAACAGCACAAAACAGATCAAAGATCCAGAATATGCAGAATTTAATGGCTATTATAATTTCTTTAACATAGGAGCTTCACCTGGAAATGGGCATAATTCTATGTATAACGGCCTTCAGCGTGCGAAAGACGAAGGCTGGGATACGCCGGAAAAGTCGATTAAAGGCGGTGCCAAGTTTGTTGCAGAACGCTACGTAGGCAGAGGGCAGAACACCTTGTATCTTCAGAAGTTTGATGTAGTAGATGGTGGTGATGGATATTATTCTCACCAGTATATGACTAATTTACAGGCGGCAGCTTCAGAAGCCAAACTTATGGAACAGGCATACAGCAACTTTAAGGGAGCAACCATTACGTATATAATTCCAATTTATAATAATATGCCGTCTCTTCCTAAAGCATGCCCAACCGATAATGGTTCGCCATACAGTGTTTTATCAGATTTAAATGTTGGAAACCTGCAGTTGGATCAGCCATTTGATGAATATACGTTTGAATATAAGGTACTTGATGAGGTTACAGAAAATTCTATTCAGATCAATGCTTCCGCCTATGCACCGGGAGCCGTGATTACCGGAACCGGCAGCATTCCGCTGACCCCAGGTGAAAATAGAATTTCTATCCAGTGCACAGGTACGGACGGTTCTGTCAGAACCTATACAATAACTGTCAAGTATAAAGAGGAAGATCAACCATTAATGGGAGACGTAGATGGAAATTCTGTAATAAATTCCATCGATGCACTAAGAATTTTACGTTCAACCGTAAGCTTAGAAATATTAGCGGATGATGCGAAAAAACGAGCAGATGTCAATAGGGATGGCCAGGTAGATGCGAATGATGCATTAATGATTCTGCAGTATATTACGGGGCAGATTTCATCATTTGATTAAGCAAATATGTTCTGCTGCAATCTTAAATCGGAATTTAGCAATTGCTTAAAATATCTGTATAGCAATTTAAAAACTTTTATTTTATTGTTTAAATTCGTCGCCTTGAATGCGGCTTTCGCAATTATCTAATATATAACTAGGCAGTTGCAAAAATCTCATTTTACTGTCAGAGTTTGGGCGATAGATACAAAAATGGAGCGAATTAAATGCTGACACCAGGACTCCTCCCACTTCGTGGGTCCCTCCTCATGTCCAATCAACGCTTTTGAGCGGAATTTTTGTATCTATTGTTCAAACTCGTCTCCTCGAATGCGATTTTCGCAGTTATCTAATAATATAATAGGCAACTGCAAAACTCATGATTCGTAACCAGATTTTAGGCAAAACATACAAAAACAGAGCGAATCAAAAACGTATTTGAGCGTCGTTTTTGTATGTTTTGTCTAAAGTCGTCGCTTTGATTCAGACTTTCGCAAACGCCTAAATATATAATAATGAAAGGAGTATCCATGAAAACAAAAGTAATTTCGATAGGAAATAAAGTCATAGGCGGTGGAAATCCTATATTAATCCAGTCGATGACCAATACAAAAACACAAGATGTGAAGGCGACCATTGCTCAGATTCAAAACCTGTCCAAAGCAGGCTGTGACATCATCCGCTGCGCGGTTCCAGATATAGAAGCCGCAAAGGCATTGTCAGAGATCAAAAAACAGATAGATATTCCTCTGGTAGCCGATATCCACTTTGATTATAAGTTAGCAATTGCAGCAATTGAGCATGGAGCAGATAAGATTCGAATCAATCCCGGCAATATCGGTTCGCTGGATAAGGTTAGGGCAGTTGTTGAGGCTGCAAAGGAACGGGATATTCCTATTCGAGTAGGAGTAAACAGCGGTTCTTTGGAAAAGCCGATTTTGGAGAAATATCATGGTGTAACAGCGGAAGGTCTGGTAGAAAGTGCGCTTGAACAGGTAAGAATGATAGAGGAACTGGGTTATGAGAATCTGGTTATCAGCATTAAATCCTCCAATGTAATGATGTGTGTATCTGCCCACGAGCAGATTGCCAGGCAAACACAATATCCGCTTCATGTAGGAATTACTGAGGCTGGAACGCTGCTGGCCGGTAATATTAAGTCGGCGGTAGGGTTGGGGATTATATTGCATCAGGGAATTGGCGACACCATTCGTGTATCCTTAACCGGTGATCCGTTAGAAGAAGTGAAATCAGCCCAATTAATTCTCAAAACATTGGGATTGCGGGAATCGGGGATTGAAGTGGTATCCTGTCCTACCTGCGGACGGACGCAGATTGATTTAATCGGTCTGGCCAATCAGGTGGAAGATATGGTAAAAGATATTCCCAAGAATCTTAAGGTAGCTGTCATGGGCTGCGTGGTCAATGGTCCAGGAGAAGCTAAAGAAGCTGATATAGGGATTGCTGGAGGCAAAGGAGAGGGCCTTCTGATACGAAAGGGAGAAATCCTTCGCAAAGTACCAGAAGATCAGCTGCTTACTGCACTCCGAGAAGAAATTATGAAATTATAGGGATGGAGAAGATTGTTTTGGAGACAAAAGAATTTTTTGAAGTCTTTCCAGGGTTAAAGCTGGAGGGCGAATCAGGCAGTTTGTTTCAAAAAGTACATGTAAGGAAACTGGTTATGAGCAGGGATAAAACCCTGCTTAAGGTCTATATAGATAGCAATTACCTAATTCCAAAAAAACAGGTGTATCAAGTGGAGCAGGAGATCAGACAGCAGATTTTTGGCAGTGTCAATCTAACAGTCAGACTGATCGAATTCTATCAGCTTTCTTCACAATATACTCCGCAGACCCTACTGGAGGATTATAAAGAAAGTATTCTCCTGGAATTAAAAAATTACAGCGCTATTGAATATAGCATGTTTTCCAAGGCCGAATGTCAGTTTGCAGAGGGAAATATTATGCAGCTGACTATGGAAGATTCACTGGTGGAACATCAGAAATCCCAGGAACTGAAACAGATTTTAGAGAAAATATTCTGTGAGCGCTGCGGCATTCCCATGGAAGTACGATTTTTTTACCGTCCGGTTCCTCAAAAAAGCCGGTTTCAGGAACAGAAGAACACCATCATCCGTCAGGAAATTGCTTCTGTCATGTCCCGGCTGCAGCAAAATACGGCTGCGGTTAATGACACAGAAGAGATGCCGTTTATTACGGATGAAATGCTGGCCTCTGCCCATGCAGCTCAGGCGGAAAGCGATCATAGATCGGATAAAGTACAGGCAGGAGGACAGCAGACTTCTCTAACCTCTTCTGATAGTCAGCAGCAGTCGAAAAGCTTAGCTGCTAATACAGAGAAAAAAGCAGACAAAACAAGAACTGCTTCTGGCAAAGGCAGTCAAAATACTTCCTATAAGGGAAGGGGGGGCCAAGGCTTTGAACGCTTTCATAAACGCGGCTTTAAGAGATCAGACAATCCCAATGTTATATACGGCAGGGAAACAGACGAAGAGATTACGCCGATTGAAGAAGTTTCAGAACTTAGTGGAGAGGTGACCATCCGCGGTCAGATTGCGAGTTTAGATGCGAGGGAGATCAGGGGAGAGCGGTCGATTGTCCTATTTGACATTACTGATTTTACCGATACCATCCGAGCTAAGATATTTGTGAAAAATGAGATTTTAGAGGAATTACTGGGAGATCTGAAAAAGGGTAAGTTTATTAAGCTAAAAGGTTATCCTGCCATGGACAGCTTTGAAAAGGAACTGGCGATTGCATCGGTGGTAGGAATTGAAAAAAGCAGTGAATTTCGTACTAAGCGGATGGATTATGCGCCAGTCAAGCGTGTGGAGCTGCACTGTCATACAAAGATGAGTGATATGGACGGCGTGTCGGATGCAGGTTCTATTATTAAAAGAGCCATTGACTGGGGACATAAGGCTCTGGCAATTACCGATCATGGTGTCGTGCAGGGCTTTACAGAAGCCTTCCATGCTCTGCAGAAAATAGAAGGAGATTACAAGGCCGAGGGGAAGGAACTGGATTTTAAAGTGCTCTATGGCGTAGAGGCTTATCTGGTAGATGATTTGAAGGATGCCGTAACGAACTGCGGAAACCAAAGTTTGACAGATACTTTTGTAGTCTTTGATCTGGAGACTACCGGCTTTAGTCCTCAGAAGGACAAGATTATTGAAATAGGAGCAGTCCGGGTAGAAGGGGGTAAAATTACAGAGCGGTTCAGCCAGTTTGTCAATCCTGGAATTCCTATTCCCTTTCATATTGAGGAGCTGACCCATATCAATGATTCTATGGTAATGGACTGTCCTGGGATTGAACAGGTTCTGCCGGAATTTTTGGAGTTCTGTCGGGATGCAGTACTGGTGGCTCATAATGCAGATTTTGACGTCAGTTTTATTATGGAAAATGTAAAGCAGCTTGGTCTGGAACGAGAATTTACCAGCCTGGACACGGTGGCACTGGCCCGCGTTCTGCTTCCTAGTCTGAACCGCTTTAAATTAGATACGGTTGCCAAAGCTTTGAAAATTCCCTTGGAATCCCATCACCGGGCAGTGGACGATGCCGGGTGTACAGCCAGAATCTTTGAAGAATTTCTTAAGATGTTAAAAGAGCGGGATCTTACCAGCCTAGAAGAGGTTAACGGACTTTGCCGGGCTTCTGAGGATACCATTAAGAAACTGCCTTCCTATCATGCGATTATTTTGGCTAGAAATGAAACAGGAAGGCGGAATCTGTATACCTTGATTTCTCATTCTCATATTCAGTATTATCACCGTAGACCAAGGATTCCTAAGTCGGATTTTCTGGCACACCGGGAAGGGCTCTTCATTGGTTCAGCCTGTGAAGCAGGGGAGCTCTATCAGGCTATAATCGGCGGCCGCAGTCCGCAAGAG
Source organism: Lachnospiraceae bacterium (assembly GCA_022791575.1). Lineage (GTDB taxonomy): Bacteria > Bacillota > Clostridia > Lachnospirales > Lachnospiraceae > JAAVZI01. The sequence goes on along the minus strand of JAAVZI010000081.1, from coordinate 29,218 downwards.
ATCGCAAGGCTGGTAGATTTCTATGATTATCTGGAGATCCAGCCTACAGGAAACAATGAATTTATGCTCCGCAGTGATAAATACAGCTATTCCACCAAAGAAGAGTTAGAAGAGATTAACCGGGAAATCGTATCGTTGGGAGAACGCTTTAACAAACCGGTAGTCGGCACCTGTGATGTACATTTTCTGGATCCTGAAGATGAGGTGTACCGCCGTATTATCATGGCCGGAAAAGGTTTTGAGGATGCTGACCAGCAGGCTCCGCTGTACCTTCGCACCACAGAGGAAATGCTGGCCGAATTCCAATATCTGGGAAGCCGGAAAGCAGAGGAGATTGTGATAACGAACCCTAATAAAATTGCGGATATGATTGAGAAAATGGACCCTGTTCGCCCAGACAAATGTCCGCCGGTCATTCCTGATTCGGATAAGACGCTGCGGAAAATCTGTTATGACACGGCTCATTCCATGTATGGGCCTAAGCTGCCTGAGATTGTGACAGAGCGGCTCGAACGTGAGCTGAATTCCATTATCAGCAATGGGTTTGCCGTTATGTATATCATTGCCCAGAAGCTGGTTTGGAAATCAAACGAAGATGGCTATCTGGTGGGGTCCCGCGGTTCGGTCGGTTCTTCCTTTGTAGCAACTATGGCCGGTATTACAGAAGTCAATCCGCTGTCGCCTCATTATTATTGCCAGAAATGCCATTTCAGTGATTTTGAATCGGAGGAGGTCCGTCAATATGTGGGTGGATCCGGCTGTGATATGCCGGACCGCGCCTGTCCGCAATGCGGAGAAATGCTGGTCAAGGCTGGATTTGATATTCCATTTGAGACTTTTTTGGGCTTTAAGGGCAATAAAGAACCGGATATTGACCTGAATTTCTCAGGGGAATACCAGAATCACGCTCATGATTATACAGAGGTAATTTTTGGAAAAGGACAGACCTTTCGTGCAGGAACGATTGGAACCTTGGCAGAAAAGACTGCTTACGGTTATGTGCGGAAATATTACGAGGAGCGGGGAATAACCAAGCGAAGTAGTGAAATTACTCGTTTAGCGGCTGGCTGTGAGGGAATCCGCAGAAGTACCGGCCAGCATCCAGGCGGTATTATTGTACTGCCGCATGGAGAAGATATCAATTCTTTTACACCAGTACAGCGTCCGGCCAATGATATGACAACAAAGACAATAACGACTCATTTTGACTATCATTCCATTGACCATAATCTGCTGAAGCTGGATATACTGGGACACGATGATCCAACCATGATTCGTATGCTGGAGGATCTGACCGGGCTGGATGCCAAGACCATTCCTCTGGATGACCAGAACGTGATGTCGCTGTTTAATAATACAGAGGCTTTGAATATTAAGCCGGAAGACATTGGTGGCTGTCAGCTGGGTTCTCTTGGAATCCCAGAATTCGGAACGGAATTTGTTATTCAGATGCTGATGGATACCAAACCAAAGACTTTTTCGGATCTGGTACGTATTTCCGGTCTGTCCCACGGAACAGATGTTTGGCTAGGCAATGCGCAGACACTGATTGAAGAGGGGAAAGCAACTATTTCCACAGCCATTTGTACCAGAGATGATATTATGACCTACTTGATTAATAAGGGGATGGACAAGGAATTATCCTTTACGATTATGGAGTCAGTACGAAAGGGGAAGGGGCTGAAGCCGGACTGGGAATCTGCCATGCTAGAATCTGATGTGCCAGAATGGTATATCTGGTCCTGCAAGAAGATCAAATATATGTTTCCCAAAGCTCATGCAGCCGCATATGTAATGATGGCTTTTCGTATTGCTTATTTTAAGGTCTATTATCCGCTGGCTTATTATGCGGCGTTTTTCAGCATCCGTGCCAAAGCCTTTGATTATGAGATCATGTGCCGCGGACAGGCAGTTTTGGAGCATTATATAGAAGATTATCAGAGCAGAGGAGACAGTCTGACTAGTAAGGATAAGGAAACCGTAGAAACTATGAAACTGGTTCAGGAAATGTATGCCCGCGGTTATGAGTTCCTTCCGGTTGATCTGTTTAAAGCCCAGGCACATCGCTTTCGGATACTGGATGGAAAATTGATGCCAGCAGTCGATACCATTGAAGGATTAGGCGCTACGGCGGCAGATGCGGTGGTCGATGCAGCCAAGGATGGGCCGTTTTTATCCAAGGATGATTTTCGAAATCGGACCAAGGTCAGCAAGACGGCGATTGATTTAATGACCAAATTAGGAATACTAGCAGAACTGCCGGATTCCAACCAGCTTTCCTTCTTTGATTGCAATTCTCTATATAATCTATAAGATATTTAGAAATATTAATTAAGAAATATTAAATAAGATGAAAATTTTCAAAGAAATCTCTTGATTTTTTTCAAAAATTTTAGTAAACTTAGACTAGAACCTAATGGCACGAGGTTTGTAATTGTTGTATGAAAATAATATCTTGAGAAAGGATGTAATGTTATGAAGAAAATTAAGGCGAATCCGCATAATGCGAAGCGCGCAAAAGCGATCGTGGCAGCGGCAATGACACTTACGCTGGCGATACCTACTACAGCGTATTTCTCTTCCAAGTCTTCTAAAGCAGAAGCTGAAGAAGCCGGTCCTCAGGCTTTTGATACGTTTACTTTCGAAAAAGGTTTTGCCGGTGAGAAAGAAGCTCATGGCTTAACCGTGGTAAAATCGGAAGATGTAGTAATCTTTAAAGAGAAAATGCAGGGTGTAAATGAGAAAGAATTCATATACGATGGAAAATCAGTTGTATATGATGTAACAGACAAACCATTTGTTGAAGATGACGCATATAAATATAACGTTGTTGGAAACCAGCCTGTAATCGGTGTTGATGCTGATATGGGAAATGTATTGGTATTTGATGATACGGTTCCTATTGAAGAGTTCAAAGTAAAGAAGCTTTCTGAGAATAGCAAGGTAGATGCTGCCAATCCAATTGGTACACTTCTGCAGGAAGCAACCATTGCAGAGAGCCAGGTGAAGGCAGAAAATCCTTTTAAAGGTAAAGATTTAAAAGATGGTGCTGCTATTTCTTATTGGGTGAAAGTGCCAGCAGATACTGCAGATAAGAGCAAAGGTCTGAACAGCAGTTTGGTAGTTTTTGGTAAGAAGATGGAGAATGACCGCAAGGTTAATACCAATAAAAATCATGAGGCAAAGGCAGCAGAAAAAGAAAGAGAAGCTAAATTGTCAATTCAGATTTCTGCTAATAATGATTTCCATTATGTAAATGCGGATGCCAGCAAGAGCGCAGTTTCTACTGGTGATGGTTCCATTCTGGGAACACCAAATGAGTGGGCGTTTGTTACTGTATCTATGACAGACAGCGAAGTTGTGATTTATGTTAATGGCGAACAGAAATCTAATTATAGTGATGCAGAGCAGCTAGGCGGCTTAATGGCAGCATTGGCAGACAGTGATACAGGGCTGTTTTTCGGTGGTAACTATAGTACGGCAGCGGAAGCAGTAGGTCAGAACATCGGAACTAAGAGAGGACTTAGTTATGATGAAAACGGACGTGAAGTATCTAAAGGTGCCAGCCTGGATGATGTTTCATTCTATGATCAAGCGATTACTGCCAGTGAGGCGGCTGAGCTGTATACCAATGCAGACAAAGCTAAGAAGACAGAGGTAGAGCCTGTCGTATTAGAGAAGTTTGATTTTGAAGATGGTATGACAGGTACAGTAAATGGAACTGTTATCAATGGAGTAGAAGTTGAAGATAATACAGCTCCTGAAGTTGTGAGTGATCCGGTAAAGGGTAATGTATTGAAATTATCTGATGGACGTTCCAGCAGACCAGCAGCAGGTATTTTAAGTAAGAATCCATTTGCAGGTAAAGATTTAACTGGTGCAACTGTTAATTATTGGGTAAGAGAAACTTATAATGACAGAACAGGCAGTGTGAATCCGACAATTTCTCTTTCCTTTATTGATACTCCAAAACCTAAGAATCATGATAAGATTCAGGGACCTCTTCAGGGGAAGGAATCTCAGACAATTCTTTATACTAAAACAGACATGGATGCGAAGTTTAGTGAAGGTTATACAACACAGACTTATGAAAGCTTAAAGAATGACTTTACTTTCAGCACAACAAAGAATACACATGTTAATAATAAGACAGACTCTAATGGTAACATTGAGGATTTCTTATATGATGAGGATGCAGTAGCTAAGAAGAAGGAATATGACGAAAGATTAGCCAATATGACAGAATGGCATATGGTTACAGCAGTATTTACAAATGCTGGAATTAAAATGTATTATGATGGACAGCCATTAAGCAATAATCTGGCAGCACCTGATGATAAGTATTATAGACCTAACTTTGCAAATCCTAGATTTTATGATGGATATTATACAATGGTTTATGATGGTTATGCACCATTCCATAGAGCATCAAACAATCAGGGTGCCACTCCTTTAATGACATTCCTGACAGATCCAACAACAAGTGCATATCTTGGCTTTATGTATAAAATAGCTGATACCAGTTCATATGAGATGACATGGGAAGCTTTTTATGATGATATTACTTACTATGGAGCAGCTTTGACCGATGCACAGGTAGAGCGTGTTTGGAATGGAGAGCCTTTAGTACCTACAATGCCTCCGACAGAGCCACCAACAGAAGAGCCAGAGGAAACTCCGGTTCCAACAGCACCGGCTAGTCAAGATCCTGGTCAAGATAGTACTGGTACAGGAACTGTTCAAGTAGGCGAGGATGGTAAGGTAAATATAGGCGGAGCAGGTATCAAACTTGAAGCAGGAGCAGATGTATTTCCTGAAAATACGATACTTAAATTTGCTACACTTGGAAAGACTGCTTCAGCTAGTGAATATGAAGCCTTTAAGAGTGTATTTGATAAAATACAGGATTTTGAAGTAACAGATTTCACTCTTTATAGTATTACAGCAGAAGGTGCAGAAGTTACTCCAAAGGGAACGTTCAAATTGACATTTAATGTTCCAGAAGGATATGACACAGGCGCACTTGTAGTTGTAGATGAGAATGGTAAAGAATATGCTGCTACTCTTTCAGCGGACGGAAAGACCATTACAATTGAGGGTGTAGACCACTTGGGTAAATTTGCAGTAGCTGTAAAGAATATGTCTACGGATGATGAAAGTACCGTAGCACCTAAAAATGCATACTCAGGTAAGACTGGTGATGCAGCAAACGTTGTACTTCCAGTAATAGTTCTTGCAGTTTCAGCAGCGGCAATTATCGTAGTATCTAAGAAGAAAAAGACAGAGGAAGAATAATTAGATTATAATAAGTGCCATTGGAAGAAAGCCGTTCCCCAAAGGGAGCGGCTTTCTGCAGCTATAAAATTATCAGGAAAATCAGAGGAATAAAATGAAAATTCCATTGACTTTTTGTATAGTAAGAGATAAGATTAATGTAGAAATATATGTTTCAGCAGGATATTAGATTATAAAAAGGAGAATGATTATGCCATTAGTGACAACAAAAGAAATGTTATTGAATGCTCAGAAAGGCGGTTATGCCGTGGGAGCTTTTAATGTGGAGAATATGGAGATGGTACAGGCGGTTCTTGCAGCAGCAGAGGAGCTGCAGTCTCCGGTTATCATGCAGACCACTCCGTCTACTGTGAAATATGCAGGTCTTGATTATTATTACGCCAATGTCAAAGCAGCAGCTGAGAGGGCAGAAGTTCCGGTTGCGATACATTTGGATCATGGCAGCAGTTTTGAACTGGCTATGCAGGCTTTGAGGACAGGGTATACTTCTATTATGATCGATGGTTCCCACAGTGTGTTTGAAGAGAATATTGCAGTCAGCAAGAGAGTTGTCGATGCCTGTGCACCATCTGATGTGCCGGTAGAAGCCGAATTGGGCAAGGTTGGCGGCAAAGAAGATGATTTGGATGGCGGTGACGGCGGTTATACTGTGCCTTCAGAAGCAAAAGAATTTGTAGAACGTACAGGCGTCAGTTCGTTGGCAGTTGCTATCGGAACGGCTCATGGAGTCTATGTGGGAGAGCCAAAACTGGATTTAGACCGCCTAAGTGAAATCCGCAAAGTGGTTGATATTCCGTTAGTACTTCATGGTGCTTCTGGCCTTTCCGATGAGGCGGTGATGGATAGTATTAAGCGTGGAATCTGCAAAGTGAACTTTGCAACAGAATTAAGAATTGCTTATACCGATGGTGTGAAGAAGCTGCTGGCAGAGGCTCCAGATACAATTGATCCTAAGAAATATGGTGCTGTTGGAAGGGAAAATGTAAAACAGCTTGTTATGAACCGTATGAAGGTATGTGGATCGGATGGAAAGGCGGCTAGATAGAGGATAAATATATGGGAAATTTGCTATTAGGTATTGATATTGGAACATCAGCCTGTAAGGTTGCTGTATTCGAACGAACAGGCAGAGTATTAGCACAGTCAAACCAGCCATATGCACTTTATTATCCCAATCCAGGCTGGGTCGAACAAAATCCAGAGGAATGGTGGAAAGCAATCTGTAATGGGATTCAAGAGGTATTGTCGCAGTCAGGAATCCAGCCAGAGGAAATTGCAGGGATTGGAATTGATGGACAGAGCTGGTCAGCAATTCCAGTGGACAGTAAGGGAAACTGCCTCCATAATACACCGATTTGGATGGATACCCGCGCTAGGGAACTATGTCAGAAGGTTGTAGAGGAGATTGGGTTTGATACGATATTTCAGGTGGCAGGCAATGGATTTGAGCCATCGTATACGACACCGAAGATTCTCTGGTTTAAGGAGACAATGCCAGAGTTATATGAAAAGACGGATAAATTCCTGCAGAGCAACAGCTTTATTGCTATGAAGCTAACTGGAGTGATGACTCAGGATGTATCGCAGGGTTATGGAATTCATTTCTTTGATATGGAGAGTTGTACATATAAGGAAGAACTGGCAGAACGGTTAGGGCTTTCCATAGATAAAGTACCGTCAATTGTACCATGTCATGAGGTTATAGGGGAAGTGACGAAAGAAGCAGCACTCCAGACGGGATTGGCTGTAGGTACTAAAGTTGTAGCTGGAGGTCTGGATGCAGCCTGCGGGACGCTGGGTGCCGGAGTATATCTGCCTGGTCAGACGCAGGAACAGGGAGGACAGGCCGGAGGAATGAGTATTTGTGTGGATCGGGCACTGTCGCATCCAAAGCTGATTCTGAGTCCTCATGTTGTACCGGATTGCTGGCTGCTTCAGGGTGGAACCGTAGGCGGTGGAGGTGTGCTTCGCTGGTTTAAACAGGAATTGGGAGAAAACCAGTCCTTTGATGAACTAACTGCATTGGCTGAAAAAGTGAACCCTGGTTCCGATGGAGTGGTATTTTTGCCTTATATGGCAGGAGAGCGTTCTCCAATCTGGAATCCAGACGCCAAGGCTGTGTTCTATGGACTTGGTTTTGATAAAACGAAGGGTCATATGGTTCGGGCAGCATTGGAAAGCGTGGCATTTTCCCTGGAACATAACCTGCGTACAGCAAGAGAGACTGGCGTGGAGGTTGATGAACTGGTTTCTATGGGCGGAGCTTCTAATAGCCTGCTGTGGACGCAGATTAAGGCAGATGTAACGGGTAAAACCATCAAGGTGCCGACTTCTGACACAGCTACGACGCTGGGGGCAGCAATTCTGGCAGGAGTTGGAGTTGGAGTCTATCAAACGTTTGAGGAGGCTGTGAAAGAAACCATTGTAATTACCCGTATTCAGAAGCCGGATATGGATAATCATGAGCAATATAAAAAATGTATGAAGCAGTATCTGCATTTATATGAAACTTTGAAAGATACATTTTCCATGAAATTCTAAAGCAGGTAAAAGAGTTCTGATGAAAGCGGAACATTAGTTAGTCATGACAAACAAAAGGAAGGAAGAGATAACATGAAAGCAGGAGTTGTTCATGCAAGAGAGGATATTCGTTATGAGGATATCGAGAAGCCCTCACCTAAGGCTGGACAGGTCTTAATCAAGGTGAAATATACCGGAATCTGCGGCTCGGATATTCCAAGAGTCAATGGAGATGCGTGTCATTATTTCCCCAATGTACTAGGACATGAATTTTCAGGAACTATTGAAGAGGTGGGAGAAGGAGTAACTACTTTGCAAAAAGGAGACCGGGTTTCCGGTGTGCCGCTGGTGCCATGTTTGCAATGTGAGGATTGCCAGAAGGGGAATTATTCTCTCTGTAAGCATTACAGCTTTATTGGTTCCAGAGAATTTGGAAGTTTTGCAGAATATGTGGTTGTCCCAGAACGGAACGCTGTAAAATTCGAGGATGAAGTAAGCTTTGAGCAGGGAGCGTTTTTTGAGCCGTCTACGGTTGCTCTGCATGGCCTGAACCGTGTGGATTATAGGGGCGGCGAATGTGTTGCAATCTTAGGAGGCGGCACCATTGGATTATTTACCATGCAGTGGGCTAAGATTTTCGGGGCTAAGAAGGTTGTTGTATTCGATATCAGCAAGGAGCGTATGGATCTGGCTCTTAAGCTGGGAGCCGATGCGGTAGTAAATACATTGGAAGAAGACTTTATGGAGAAAGCCATGGAGCTTACAGACGGCAGAGGATATGGATTTGTCTATGAGACAGCTGGTAATACAACAACTATGCATATTGCATTTGAGGTTGCAGCTAATAAGGCCGGGGTATGCTTTATTGGAACACCAACGAAGGAACTGAGCTTTACTGTGGAACAATGGGAGAATATGAACCGGAAGGAATTTATGCTCACGGGTTCTTGGATGTCCTATAGTGCGCCGTTTCCTGGAAAGGAATGGGATTTAACTGCTTATTATTTTAAGACTGGGCAGCTGAAATTCGATGAATCCCTGATTTTTAAGAAGATTCCTCTGAGTGAAATTGCCAGTGCATTTGAAATGTATAAAGTTCCAGGTACAGTTAAGGGTAAGATTTTGATTGATAGTGAAAAATAATTATAACAAATTAGTAAAATATTGAATGACAGAATTGGAAAAATATAGTACAATAATGATAGACTAATAGAAAAGAGGTTATGCTATGTCAGAACATACAATTCCCAATGACGCAGTAAATCCTGCGCAGGTTCCTCAGAGAACCCTTTATACAGGTGCAAAAATGCCAGGACTTGGTATTGGTACCTTTGGCTCAGATCGTTTTACGGCAGAAGATATTGCCAATGCAGTAGAAGATGCGGTGAAGTCCGGTTATCGTCTGGTAGACTGTGCTTCCTGTTATGGCAATGAAGATTTAATTGGCGTGGCTTTGGAACATGCCATGCAGGCAGGCATTAAGAGAGAAGAGCTGTTTGTTACTTCCAAAGTATGGAATGATATGCACGGACAGGGAGATGTATTATTGTCCTGCGCTAAGACATTGAAGGATTTAAAGTTGGATTATCTGGATTTATATTTTGCCCATTGGCCATTTCCGAATTATCATCCGCCGGGGTGTGATGGAGATACCAGAAATCCAGATTCCAGACCATACATACATGAAGAGTTTATGGCCTTTTGGAGGCAGATGGAGCGTCTCGTAGATATGGGATTGGTAAAACATATCGGTGTATCTAATGTTACGATTCCTAAATTAGAGTTGATATTAAGAGACTGCAGAATCAAACCGGCAGTGAACGAGATGGAACTGCATCCATGCTTCCAGCAGCCGGAATTATATGATTTCTGTAAGAAGAACGGCATTGAAATTATTGGATTCTGTCCGATTGGTTCACCAACGAGACCAGACAGAGATAAGACAGAAGATGACGTAGCAGATATTGAGCTGCCGGAAGTAAGAAAGATTGCAGAAGCACATGGAGTGCATCCAGCAGTCATTTGTCTGAAATGGGCTGTTCAGAGAGGCCACTCTCCGATTCCGTTCTCCATTCATAGAAATGAATATATGAGCAATCTGCGCTGCAGTTTTGAAGATCCGTTGACACAGGAGGAGCTGGATGTATTAAAGACTATAGATAAGAACTGCCGTCTGATTAAAGGACAGGTGTTCTTATGGGAAGGTGCTGGTGACTGGGAAGACCTTTGGGATCTGAATGGTGAGATTCCAGGCTGGAATGGTTACACGAAAAAATAAATAAGAATTGATGACAAATGGACATGCCTGCATGTCCGTTTGTTGCATTGGGAGAAAAATCTATGATAACAACAGTAACATTAAATGTAGCAATTGATAAGGCTTATGTAATTGGTGAATTTAAGCAGGGTGAGGTTATGCGTGTGCAAAAATGCACGAATACGGCCGGCGGTAAAGGATTGAACGTAGCAAAAGTTGTGAAATTATGTGGTGAAGAAGTGCTGGCATCCGGCCTGGTGGGAGGGCATACCGGGGCCTATGTAGAGCAGCTTTTAAAGGAGCAGCAGGTAAAAAATGAGTTTGTGCATATTGCAGGCGAAAGCAGGTGTTGTATTAATATTTTAGCAGAAGACGGCTCTTCCACTGAATTTCTGGAGCCAGGCGCAGTTGTGTCAGAGGAAGAAGTAGCACGTTTTTTGGAGGAATTTGAAGGTATTATTGATAAAAGTGATGTCATTACGATTTCTGGAAGTGTTCCCAAAGGTGTGGAACCAACAATTTATGCTTCTATGATTGAGAAGATTAAAGCAAAGGGCAGACAGGTAATTCTGGATACCAGTGGTGCTTTATTAGAGGAAGGTATAAAAGCCAGGCCGACTATGATTAAGCCCAATAGCGACGAAATTGCCGCCCTGTTGAATGTAAATATTTCCAACCACCAGGAATTAATCGAGAGCGGTAAGAAACTGCAGGCCATGGGAATGGAATATGTGGTAATATCCCTTGGTGGTGACGGAGCATTGGTAATAACAGAAGAGGCGGTTTATCATGGACAGCCGCCGAAGATAACGCCGGTCAATACCGTAGGCTGCGGAGATTCCATGGTGGCAGCGTTTGCAGTTGGCATGGCAAGAAAATATTCCATCGAAGAATGTCTGAAGTATGCAGTGTCTGTGTCAGCGGCCAACGCTTTGACGATGGCAACAGGGAGTTTTCGTGAAGAAGACCAGAAAAAGCTGTATGAGCAGGTAACGATAGAGAAAATAGCATAGTTTCCTGCAGTGAATAGATCAAATACTGCAATAAAAATTACATATACGAAAATCAATAGGCCAGCACTTTTTTAATATTTAGTGCTGGCCTATTTTGTATAGTTGTGGTATGCTGAAATTTAATTAAATAAATATCGTAAAAAGCAAGCAACCTTGCAAACCGAAGTCTGCAAGGCTACTCACTTTTATGAGGGGGGAGAGATAGTGAGTGGTTAACTACTATCCAAGAACTACTATACTAGATAAGTGTGTCTAAAGTGTGTTTAAATTATAAACAAAATATAAAATCAAAAACTTATTTGAGTTTAATATCATATTAGCTGCCATATTTGCTATATATCATAGACAAATATAAGAAAAACCTGTAAAATATAATTATATTTTTTTGACAGAAGAATAGAGGAGGTATCATTATGAAACTTCAAAAAAGAATTGTGGGGGCGGTTTCAGCATTGGTACTTGGTCTGTCCAGTTTGTATGTTTCAGCGGGAACCTTGGCAGATCAACCAGATAAGAACAGCCAATCAATTGTTTATGTGGCTGCAGACGGAAGAAAGGGCGCAGAAGGTACAAAAGATGATCCATTTGCTTCTATTACAGAAGCCAGAAATTATCTGCGTACGCTCAGATTAGATGCGTCTAATCGAGCGACGGTGTACATACAAGAAGGAAATTATGCAGTTACAAAAGAAGAGCCAGTAATTCAGCTGGGGGAGCAGGATTCATATGTGACTTATGAGGCCTGTCCAGGTGAAAAGGTAACATTGACAGGAACCATTACGTTGTCAAACAGTAATTTTAAAAAGCTCAGTCAGGTTACCGGAGAACAATTTTCTTCTCAGAGCAGATTGACGGAAGAAATGAGGGATCAGGTGTATGTATATGATCTGGGCGCAGAAGGAATTTCGACAGGAGAAATTCTCAAGAATGGATTCAATTGGCCGAAACAGGCATTTCAGCCGGAATTGATTGTGGACGGCACTTTACAGACATTGGCTCAGTATCCGAATAAAGAGGAGCCGGTTATGACTATGAGCCAGATTCTGGCAGGAAAGACAAAAAATGGGCTGAATGAGGATCAAGATGCTAAGGCGGCAGGAGCAAATGAGGGAGAACGGCCAAGGAATTATTGGTTTGATAAGACCGATCATCCAAAAACTTATGAAGAAATGCTTATTATGAAAGGACCAGTGTTTTATACGAGGAATGGCCTAGAACAGCAGATTGCAGATTGGGCACCGCCGACGGTTGAGAATGAGCCGCAGGATAATCAGCCGGAAGTACATGAGAATGCCGATCATACCAGATATGAAACAGATGGCTGGCTGTCCGGTTATTTTGAGAATAATTATGCCAATGATATGAGCCGTATCTATTCTGTAGATGTAAATAAGCAGACCATTCACTGTAAATATCCATCTATGCAGGGAGTACAGGACAAACGGATACAGCTGACGGCCATTAATCTTTTATGTGAACTAGACCAGGAAGGTGAATATTATATTGACCGTTATCAGAACCATGATGTACTCTATTATTATCCTCAAAATGGAGAAATTGGGGATAAGACAATAGCGTTGACCTCTTCTAATGCTCCGTTCTTCCAGTTAGAGGGGGCAAGGGAAGTACAGATTAAAGGAATTACTATGACGGGTTCTACCGGATATGGAGTAATTATGGAGGATTGTGAATCTTGTATCATTGAAGATTGTGAATTTTCGAATATCAGTTTGGATGCTGTCAAAATAGGAAAAAATAATAATACCATTACTACGGATCCGGCTTATATCACATCAGGAGGAGGACATAACAACAAAGTTAGAAACTGCCTGATTCATGATATGGGCTGCGGAGGTGTTTATCTGGCAGGCGGTGATGAGCAGAGCCTGGAACGGGGCAATAATATAGTAGAGCACTGTGAGATCTATCATATTTCCAGACTGCAGACCTATACACCGGCTGTTTATCTGGAGGGTGTAGGAAATACCGCCCGGTTTAACTATATTCACGATGCACCGCATATGGTAATACAGATTATGGGAAATGATATGCTGGTTACACGTAATCATATAGAGAACGTATGTACGAATACGAATGACCAGGCGCCTATTTATTCTGGCCGCTGCTTTAATTGGCTGGGAAACCAGATTACCTATAATTTAATTGAAAATATTCCGGCAGGCTGTTTTGCAGTATATATGGACGACGGAATGTCAGGTATGATTATTCGTAAAAATATTTTTAAGGATATCGCAGGAACAGCTTTATTTTCCAATAACGGTTATGGACATCAGATAACCGATAATATTTTTATTAACATAGGAAAAACTGTCAGCTACAAACAGTATGGGGGAATCCGTCCCATTCCGAATGAGAAGATCTTGAAATACCGATATTATCGAGCATTTCGAGAAGGCGATGGGGAAAATTTCAGTAATACAGCAGAAAATATGCAATATTGGTATAGCCATTATAAAAAGCTGTATCCCTATCTGGAACAAAAATATTTCCCAGAGGAGACAGATGAGGCATGGAATACAGACGAGAAATCTTTGTTTGTACCATCTGATCAAATCTTAAACAGAATGGTAGTTGTAGGAACAACAATAAGTAAAGATACCGAAGGGATTGCCAACTATCAGAAAGATGGGTTTGATACGGAACATTGTTTAGTTAGTGATATTGAGAGTCTGGGATTAGATCTGAAAACTGGAAAGATAAAAGAAAACAGTGTACTGGCAGAAGAATCGACGTATGGTGCACAGTGGATAGCAGATTGGAATACTTATTATACAACAGAGGGTATGGGAATGATTAAGGGGGAAGAACCAGAAATACCAGAAGAACCAGAGAATCCATTTCCAACAGAGAATCCCAGCGGTACAGATAACCCAGATAAGACCGATGTTCCAGATAAGACTGAAGGGCCAGGCATAACAGACAACCCAGGTGAAACCAAAGAGCCAAGCAATACAGACAATCCAGGTGAAACCAAAGAGCCAAGCAATACAGACAATCCAGGTGAAACCAAAGAGCCAAGTAATACAAATAATCCAGGTGAAACCAAAGAACCCAATAATACAGACAACCCAGGTGAGAACGAAAAGCCAGATGATACAGATAGTCCAGATAACTCAGAGCAGCCAGGCCATACAGATCATCCAGATAACTCTGAGAGTCCAAGTGACTCTGAGAGCCCAGTTATACCTGGAGATGTTAACCAGGATGGAAATGTGGATCTTGCAGATGTCCAGAAAATATTGAGGGCAGCTTTGAAAATAATTACGTTAGAAGGAAAAGAATTGGAAGCAGCAGATCTGGATGGAAAAGAAGGAATTACACTAATGGATGCACAGCTCTTACTGCGCGTTGTTCTAAAGATGGAATCTATTTCATAAAACTAGTTGTTTTGCATAACACAGGAGAAAATAATGGTATATATCAACGCAGAAATATGGATGAATATCGGTGGATTTTTGATTGGCATGTTTCTTGGAAGCCTAATACTGCTTCTTGCCTATAAAAAAGCGAAAAAGAATCTAAAAGATCCATGGGAAGAGATGGACGAACTGGACCAGGAAGAGAATTCGCAATAATTGTTAGACAACAGAGCAAATTTGTGCTATACTGTTTCATGGGTTTTTGTGGAAATCCAGCATAATATAAAAGGAGAATCTCTCGCTTGAAGATCAGCGGGCAAAGTGATGATAGAAAGGTGAAAGCCATGTTTAAACTTCAAACACTATTAGAAGGTCTATCTTATGAATGTATACAGGGAAGCACAGATGTAACAGTGACCGATGTTGTATATGATTCCAGAAAAGCGGAAAAAGGCTGTCTTTTCATCTGTATCCGGGGAAATGTTTCAGATGGCCATTCATATGCAGGAGAAGTGGCGCAAAAGGGTGCATCCGTTCTGGTAGTAGAGGAGATGCCGGAAGTTCCAGAGGATATTACGGTAATCCGGGTAAAAGATTCCCGGTATGCCATGGCATGTATTTCAGCTGCATATTTCGGGCATCCGGCAAAAGAGATGAGGATTATTGGTATTACCGGAACGAAAGGCAAGACAACTACAGCCTATATGGTTAAAGCAGTTCTGGAACATGCAGGATATCAGGTAGGATTGATTGGAACCATTGAGATTATCATTGGCCAGGATAAGATTCCGGCTACTCATACAACACCGGAATCCTATTTGTTACAAAAATATTTCCGTCAGATGGCAGATGCTGGTTGTGAAATTGTTGTTATGGAAGTTTCTTCACAGGGGCTGATGCTGCACCGTACGGCGGGATTTCAATTTGAATTAGGAATATTTACGAATATAGAGCCGGATCATATCGGTCCAGGTGAGCATAAGGATTTTGAAGATTATATGCGCTGTAAGGGGCTGTTGTTCCGTCAATGTAAAACGGGTATTGTCAATAGCGATGATCAGCATTGGAAGCATGTATTAGAAGGCCATACCTGCCAGCTGGAAACAATTGGATTTGGTGAGAATGCTGATATACGGGCAGAACAGGTACAGATGATTAGCCGTTCTGGATTTCTGGGATCCTCTTATCAGGTAAAGAGCCGGTATCCTTTTGATACTTCGGTAAAGGGAGAACATACACAGGAGTTTGGTGTGGAAATTGATATTCCTGGTAAATTCAGTGTATATAATTCCCTAACTTCTATCGCCATATGCCGTCATTTCCGAATTAATCTGGGAGATATTAAGGCAGCATTGGGTCAAGCAAAGGTAAAGGGCAGGATTGAGATGATAAAAGTATCGGATGAGTTTACACTCTTAATTGATTATGCCCACAATGCTATGAGTCTGGAAAGCCTTTTGACAACGCTGAGGGAATATCAGCCAAAACGCTTGGTATGTCTGTTTGGCTGCGGAGGCAACCGTTCAAAGCTAAGACGCTATGAAATGGGCGAAGTATCGGGAAGGCTGGCGGATTTGACGGTAATTACCTCGGATAATCCCAGAAATGAGGAGCCGCAGGCGATTATAGATGATATTAAAATAGGAATTGGTAAAACCGATGGAAGATATGTGGAAATACCGGACCGCAGGGAAGCGGTTGCTTATGTGATTCATAATGGTCAGCCAGGCGATATTATTGTACTGGCTGGAAAAGGCCATGAGGATTATCAGGAGATTAGGGGAGTCAAATACCCCATGGATGAACGAGATATCATACAAGATATTTTGAAAGAGAACAGGAATCGGGATTAGAAGGGAAACCATGATTGGAAAATATGCCAATATTATTATTAATATTGCACATGAAAGTGTAGATAAGACATTTCAATATAAGATTCCTGACAGACTGCGGGAAGAACTAAAGCTTGGGCAGGAAGTGATCATTCCGTTTGGCAGAGGCAATAAAAGCCGTAAGGGATATGTCATTGAAATTACGGACCGGGCAGAATATGATGTAAATAAATTAAAAGAGTTAACCGAAATTGTTCAAAATAGTGTGGCTATTGAGGGACAGTTGATTGAGCTGGCAGGCTGGATTAGGGAAACCTATGGTGCAACTATGATACAGGCTTTGAAAACCGTACTGCCGGTTAAAGATAAAACAAAAGAATTAAACGAACGCCGGTTCTGTCTAGCAGTCAGTCCTGCAGAAACTGAAGAAAAGCTGGAGGAATATAGGAGAAAAAAGCATGTTGCCAAGGTTCGATTGATGGAACATATGTTCAAAAATCCGGTTGTTAAGGCAAGCGTGGTTGGTAAGGAATTACAGGTTTCTAGTTCAACCATACAGGCATTGCTCAAGGAAGGCGTTATTACAGAAGAAACCAGTCAGATATACCGAAATCCCATCGTAGATCAAGGGGAAATAAACAATCAAAGATCGCCTGGGCAGTCTGATATGGAAGTGTCAGAGGAATATACGCTGACTAATCTTCAGCAGAATATTGTAGACCAGGTACATGCAGTGTTTTATAATCGTTCGAAACGGCCGTTTCTGCTTCATGGCATTACAGGCAGCGGAAAGACAGAAGTGTATGTGGAACTGGCGGCTCTGGCAGCCAGCGAAGGAAAAGCTTCCATTGTACTGATACCGGAAATTGCTTTGACAAAGCAGACCGTTATGCGTTTTTATAAAAGGTTTGGCAGCCGAGTATCCATTATTCATTCCAGGCTTTCCAAGGGAGAGCGTTATGATCAGTTTGAACGAGCTAAGAAAGGCGAAATTGATGTTATGATCGGACCCAGGTCTGCATTATTCACACCATTTTCAAATTTAGGATATATCATGATAGATGAAGAACATGAGCAAAGTTATAAGAGTGAAAATGTTCCCAAATACCATGCAAGGGAAACGGCCATACAAAGATCTGTAATGACTGGTGCAACGGTTCTGCTGGCTTCGGCTACGCCATCGGTAGATTCTTATTACCGGGCGCTTCATGGTCAGTATGAGCTGCTGTCCATGCAGGAGAGAATATCGAAAAGCGGACTTGCTCATGCTGAAATTGTGGATTTGCGTACAGAACTGAAAGAAGGAAACCGTTCTATTTTCAGTAGGCGTCTGCATGATCTGATAGAAGATCGGCTGAGAAAGAAACAGCAGACCTTATTGTTTTTAAACCGCAGGGGGTATCATGGATTTATCTCTTGTCGGTCCTGCGGGCAGGCAGTCACTTGCCCGAATTGTGATGTTACATTGTCTCTGCACAGTAGAGGAAATGCTTCCTCTTCGGGGGCAGCAGACAGAAATGGAATCATGCGTTGTCATTATTGTGGCTATGAGCAGAAACAGGTGGTAGAGTGCCCGTCTTGCGGATCGCAATATATCGGCGGGTTTCGGGTGGGAACAGAACAGGTGGAAGAGCTGGTAAAAAAAACATTTCCAGGTGCAGGAGTCTTGCGGATGGATATGGATACCACACGCAAAAAGCATGGACATGAGCAGATTGTAACTGCATTCCAGAATCAGGAAGCAGATATTCTAATAGGAACACAGATGATTGTGAAAGGGCATGATTTTCCAAACGTTACTCTGGTCGGGATTTTAGCTGCAGATATGTCGCTGCATGCGGGTGATTTCCGAAGTTCTGAGCGGACCTTTCAACTGCTGACTCAAGCCGCTGGGCGTGCTGGAAGAGGCAATGTGGCTGGTGAAGTTGTGATTCAGACTTATAATCCCGGACATTACAGCATTCGTCTGGCAAAAGAGCAGAATTATCAGGCTTTTTATGAAGAAGAAATAACATTTCGGTCCATTATGGATTATCCTCCCGCAGGACACGTAATGGAAATTTTTTTGTCAGCGGATGAAGAGGAGAAAGCTGTTAAGGAGATTCGGCATATATCTGCACTGCTTCAGCAATTTTTTAGGCAGCTAGAACAGGATAACAGAGTCCGGCTGGTAGGACCGGCGCCGGCCAGCATTTCCAGACTGAACAATCGTTACCGTCAGGTAATCTATGTGAAGTCTGGTGACCAGAAGATTCTTGGCAGCTGCAGAAGATGGTTGGAAGATATGTATGTAATGACTGATGAGATACAGTTACAGTTTGATATGAGTATATAAGTAAGTCCCCCTCCCTACGGTTGGCGGACAGAATAATAGAAAGGCAGGATATAGGAATGGCTATTAGAAGCATTAGAACAGAAGGAGATCCGGTACTTCGTAAACATTGCAGAAAGGTGACAGAATTGACGCCTAAATTAGCAGAGCTGATAGAGGATATGCTAGAGACAATGTATGAAAATAACGGTGTGGGCCTTGCTGCTCCTCAGGTTGGCGTGTTGCGCAATATTGTTGTCATTGATGTTGATGAAGAACCCAATCCATTGGTTCTGATTAATCCAGAGATTCTGGAATTCTCCGGTGAGCAGACAGGAGATGAGGGATGTTTGAGTATTCCGGGAAAAGCTGGGGTTGTAACACGGCCGGATTATGTGAAGGTTCAGGCAATGGATGAGAATATGGAATCCTTTGTACTAGAGGGAACAGAACTGCTGGCTAGAGCCATCTGCCATGAATGCGACCATTTGCAGGGAACCTTGTATATAGATAAGGTTGAGGGAGAATTAAAAGATGTCGTTCATGAAGAAGAATAGGTAAGTCCCCCTCCCTGCGGTCAGCGGACGGAAAAGGTAAGTCCCCCTCCCTGCGGTCAGCGGACGGAAAGGTAAGTCCCCTTCCCTGCGGTCGGCGGACAGAAAAGGAGAATGTTATGAAAGTGATTTTTATGGGAACGCCAGAGTTTGCAGTGGCGACTCTGGAAGCCATTATAGAAGCTGGACATGAGGTCAGTCTTGTGGTGACCCAGCCAGATAAGCCGAAGGGTAGAGGTAGGAATATGCAGTTTTCACCGGTAAAGGAATGTGCGTTAAGATATGATATTCCGGTATTCCAGCCAGTCAAAATCCGTGAGCCGGAAGCGCTTGCAGAGTTGAATCGATATGAGGCAGATATGATCGTAGTTGTAGCATTTGGACAGATTCTTACCAAAGAAATTCTTGACAGGCCCAGATATGGCTGTATCAATGTTCACGCCTCTCTGCTTCCAAGATACCGCGGGGCTGCTCCTATACAATGGGCAGTAATTGATGGTGAAGAGAAGACAGGAGTTACTATTATAAGAATGGATGAAGGAATTGATACCGGAGACATGATTGCAAAAACAGAAGTTCTTCTGGATACAGAGGAAACCGGGGGAAGCCTTCATGATAAATTATCCCTAACTGGTGCTAGGCTGTTGGTACAGACCATACAGAAGATCGAAAATGGATCGGCTTCTTATGAAAAGCAGGAGGACTCTCAGTCCTGTTATGCTAAAATGCTCAGCAAACAGCTGGGAAATATTGAATGGAGTAAACCAGCAGTGGAAATCGAGCGTCTAATCCGTGGTTTGAATCCGTGGCCGAGCGCTTATACCTATTCCGATGGGAAAACTATGAAAATTTGGAAAGCCCATATAGAAAAGGATTTAGAAGGAGTCGTGCCCGGTCAGGCGGTCATGATTTCTTCGACCCAGTTATTGGTGCAGACTGGAAGCGGAAGCCTGGCCTTAGATGAAATCCAGCTGGAAGGAAAGAAGCGGATGCAGACGGCAGAGTTCTTAAGAGGCTTTCGTATCAAACAAGGGACGATATTTTCACAAGAAAGATAATTAGTGATTGAAAGACAGTGGGGTAAATATACATGAAAAATTCAATTCAGGAAAAAATAGAACTATTGGAAAAGCAAATCCGTCTCTGCAGT
Source organism: Lachnospiraceae bacterium (assembly GCA_022791575.1). Taxonomy (GTDB): domain Bacteria; phylum Bacillota; class Clostridia; order Lachnospirales; family Lachnospiraceae; genus JAAVZI01. The sequence goes on along the minus strand of JAAVZI010000081.1, from coordinate 8,906 downwards.
GTCAGCAGTATAATAGCGATTATACTGACGGTTCTGCTCTTTCTTGGACAATTCTGCACAGCCAGGTTTGGCCAGGCTGCTGAGTGGAAGGGGAGTGTACTGAAGGTTTTAATGTATATACAATTTGTAATGCCTTTTGTCATTATCTTGCCTTTGTTCATTCGTGTAAATCTCAAAGGAAAATTATATCAGCTGAAAAAGGAAGAGCATAAGGATAGCGAAAAATAGCAGTAAGTCCCCTTCCTATGGTCGGTGGACAGAAAGAGAGGTATATCATGTTACTTGCTTATTATTACAGGGGATTTGGTTATTACTGGGACCCGACTTATATTTTAATACTAATCGGTGTTGTTATTAGTGCAGTTGCCAGTATGCGTGTAAGAACTACGTTTAATAAGTATTCTCGTGTCCGTAATATGGGCGGGCTTACTGGTGCACAAGCGGCGGAGCAGATTCTGCGGGGAGCAGGGATCTATGATGTCAGCATACAGAGAGTTGCAGGGAATCTGACCGATCACTATGATCCAAGAAATAAAACGTTGAATTTATCGGATAGTGTATATAGTGCAGCTTCGGTAGCAGCTGTTGGTGTAGCAGCGCACGAATGCGGTCACGCCATTCAGCATCAGGAAGGATACGCGCCGCTTCGGTTCCGCAGTATGCTGGTTCCGGCGGCCCAGTTTGGTTCGGGTGCATCCTGGCTGTTTATTCTTCTGGGAATTTTTATGTCTGCTCAGCCTCTGCTGACAATAGGAATTGTTTTATTTTCCTTGGCAGTACTATTCCAGATTGTAACTTTGCCGGTAGAATTCAATGCTTCCAGCCGTGCATTAGCGGCATTGGACCGACAGCATATTCTGTATGGGGATGAAATCAGAGATACGAGAAAGGTATTGTCGGCAGCAGCCCTGACTTATGTGGCGGGAGCGGCAGCAGCAATCTTACAGCTTCTGCGTCTAATTATTCTGTTTGGAGGAAGGAATGACGACTAAGAAGATGAATGAAAGAGAAATCTGTTTAGAGCTGGTCATGGAGGCAGCAGAACAGGGAGAATATGTACATGTGCTTTTGCGGAATGCACTGGACCGATATGCAGGACTGGATAAGAGAGAACGAAGCTTTATTGTACGTGTAACTGAAGGAACGATAGAATATATGCTCCAGCTGGACGCAGTGCTTAATCGTTATTCCCGAACAAAGACAGATAAGATGAAACCTGTAATCCGTAATCTGTTACGGATATCGGTATATCAGATTCTCTATATGGACAGTGTTCCAGATTCTGCTGTCTGTAATGAAGCGGTTAAATTGGCTGTAAAGAGGAAGTTTCACGGGTTGAAAGGATTTGTCAATGGAGTGCTTCGTACGATTAGCCGAGAAGCTGAAACTCTTACCTTTCATAGCTTGTCAGAAAAATATTCTATGCCTCAATGGATCGTAAATATGTGGCTGCACGATTATGGCGAAGCTATGACAGAAAAGATTCTGCAGGCCTTTTTGGAACCTAAGAAGCTTTATGTCCGCCGCAGTTTGACGAACTGCACTAAGGAACAGCTGCTGGAAAGTTTAAAAAAAGATGGGATTTCCTGGGAAACAGCACCTTATATAGACGAGGCGCTTCTTCTTCATGTTTCAGACAATCTGTACAGCTTGGAGGCTTTCCGCAAAGGCTATTTTCAGGTACAGGATATAAGTTCCATGCTGGTCTCCATAGCGGCAATGCCGAAAGAGGGGGATCAGATTCTGGATGTCTGTGCAGCACCTGGTGGAAAAGCCCTGCATATGTCAGATTTGCTGTATCATACGGGAATGGTAGAAGCAAGAGATTTAACGGACGATAAAGTGGCATTGATAGAAGAAAATATCGAACGAATAGGTTTTACAAATATCCATACCAGAAAATGGGATGCGCTGGAGTTTGATCCAGCCTGGGAGAACAGAGCCGATATTGTGATTGCAGATCTGCCCTGCTCCGGTCTGGGCGTGATTGGCAGAAAAATGGATATCAAGTATCATACCAGCGCAGAACAGATACAAAATCTGCAGCAGCTGCAAAGAAATATTCTGGATACTGTATACAGGTATACAAAGCCTGGTGGAACATTGATTTACAGCACCTGTACTATTAGTAAGGCGGAAAATGAAGAAAATGTCCGTTGGCTTTTAGAGAATTATCCGCTGGAATCCGTGGATCTTACGGATTGCGAGGTGCTTTCTAGTATGGGAACTGCTTCGTCTGCGGATGAATGGCAGACAGAACGAGATACCCTGAGAGCTGGTTATATCCAGTTGCTGCCAGGTTTACATAAATGTGATGGCTTTTTTATTGCGAAATTTAAAAGGAAGGTACTATGAATAAAATAGATATCAAATCCCTGACATTGCAGGAATTGGCAGAAGAGCTCGAACGACTTGGGGAGAAGAAGTATCGTGCAAAGCAGATTTATGATTGGCTGCATGTGAAGCTGGCAGAAAGCTTTGATGAAATGACCAATCTTTCTAAGGCACTGATTCAAAAATTAAAGGAGCAGTATGTGATTACCTGTTTAGAATTGGCAGATGTACAGATTTCCCGAATAGACGGTACGAGAAAATATTTGTTCCGGCTTGACGACGGCAATATGATAGAAAGTGTGCTGATGAAATATAAGCATGGGAATTCTGTATGTATTTCTTCACAGGCAGGCTGCCGCATGGGATGTACCTTCTGCGCCTCTACTTTGGAAGGGCTGGAGCGTTCTTTGCAGCCTTCTGAAATGCTGGACCAGATTTACCATATACAAAGGCATACAAAAGAGAGGGTTTCTCATGTAGTAGTGATGGGAACAGGAGAGCCATTTGATAATTATGACAGTCTGCTACGTTTTCTACGGCTGTTGACGGACGAGAATGGACTGCATATCAGCCAGCGGAATATTACAGTATCAACTTGTGGAATTGTACCGGGAATCCGCAAATTTGCCGAAGAGGGACTGAATGTGACACTGGCACTGTCCCTTCATGCTGCTAATGATGAAAAGCGCAGAAAGATTATGCCGATTGCACGTAAATATCCCTTGACGGAAGTATTAGAGGCCTGCAGGTACTATTTTGCTCAAACAGGACGCAGAGTGACGTTTGAGTACAGTATGGCAGCAGGCGTGAATGATTCCCCAGAGGATATTAGAGAACTAGCCAAACTCTTTAAGGGAGAGCCATGTCACATTAATTTAATTCCGATCAATCCGGTAAAAGAACGTCAGTTCGTACAATCTGATAAAAAAGTTATCGAGAATTTTAAAAATAAACTTGAAAATCTTGGAATAAATGTTACTATAAGAAGAGAAATGGGCAGAGATATCGATGGGGCCTGTGGCCAGTTGAGAAAAAGATATATGGATAAGTTAAGTAGGTGAAACTTTGCATGAAGACATTTTCAATGACAGATATAGGGCAGATCAGACAAATCAATCAGGATTATTTGTATACGTCCGAGAATCCGGTAGGCAGTCTGAATAATTTATTTATTGTTGCGGATGGCATGGGCGGGCATAACGCAGGAGATTATGCTTCCAAATTCACTGTAGAAAATGTAGTGGAGCTGATTGGAAATTCGCAAGAGACTGAACCGGTTAAAATTATTGAAGAAGCTGTCAAGGAGGCGAACCACCGTTTATTGCAGAAAGCCAGAGAACCGGAATTATCAGGAATGGGAACAACGCTGGTAGTCTGCACCATTCATAATGGAGAGGCATTGATTGCAAATGTAGGTGATAGCCGGTTATATATTATTGACGGAGAGATCCGCCAGGTTACCCATGACCATTCCCTTGTAGAAGAGATGGTCCGCATGGGAGAGCTTGCACGAGAAAATGCCAGAATACATCCCAATAAAAACATCATTACCAGAGCCATAGGAGCAGGAGAAGATTTAGACATAGACTTTTTCCAGGTGACATTAGAACCAGATTGTATAATTCTGATGTGTTCCGATGGGCTGACCAATATGGTAGATGATGATGACATAAAATTTATCGTAGACAGACAAAGAGATGTGGTAGAGATTACGGAAAGCTTAATTAAAGCGGCTAATGAGAATGGCGGGAAAGACAACATTGCCATTATAATTATAGAACCATTTGCAGACGAGGTGAAAGAATGTTAAGAGCAGGGATATTTTTAGGAGATAGATATGAGATCATGGAACGGATTGGTTCCGGCGGTATGGCAGATGTATTCAAGGGTAAGGATCATAAGCTGAACCGCTTTGTGGCAATTAAAGTCATGAAGCAGGAATATAAGGGAGATAAAGAATTCGTATCCAAATTTCGTGTAGAAGCCCAGGCAGCAGCAGGGCTTACACATACCAATATTGTCAGTATCTATGATGTAGGCGAGGACAGTGGACTTTACTATATTGTAATGGAATTAGTAGAGGGCATTACCTTAAAGAAATATATTGAGAAAAAAGGCAGACTGACGGTAAAAGAGGCCATTACGATTGCTATTCAGATTTCCATGGGAATTGAGGCTGCTCATAATAATCACATTATCCACCGAGATATTAAACCGCAGAATATTCTTATTTCCAAAGATGGCAAAGTAAAGGTAACAGATTTTGGAATTGCCAAGGCTGCAACTTCCAATACGATTAATTCCAGCGTCATGGGATCTGTGCATTATTCTTCTCCAGAACAGGCAAAGGGTCGGTTTAGTACCGAGAAGAGTGATATCTATTCATTGGGAATTACAATGTATGAAATGCTGGCAGGCAGCCCCCCTTATGATGGAGATACTACGGTATCGATTGCAGTGCAGCATATTCAGGAACCATTTCCGTCGATCCGTGAGGAGGTTCCCGATATTCCGGTTAGTTTAGAACGTATTATTGAGAAATGTACCATGAAATCAGCGGACCGGCGTTATCAGAATATGGGAGCACTGATTATGGATTTGAAGCAGTCCCTGCTTACTCCGCATTCCGATTTTGTTGAAATGGCTGAAAATGAAAATGCCAATGGAGCAACAATTCGTATGACCGAGAAGCAGCTGCAGGATATGAAAAAACAGCTGCACTCCAAAGGAAAGCAGAATGTTCAGGAAGAAGAACCAGAGGAGGACGAAGAAGAGGAAAATGAAGATGATCTGAACCCGACGCTAGAAAAGGTGCTGACAGGTTTAGGAATTGTAGCAGCTGTTCTGGTAGTTGGTATTGCTGTATATGCTGGATTTTCTCTATTCTCTTCTATGGGCGGAGACAGTGATAATCCGAATATAGAGGCAACAGAGGAGCCATCTGCAACAGGCAGTGCGCTTGCTGAGGATGAGGTGCAGATGATAAGCCTGCTGGGAATGACTTACGATGAAGCTCAGAAAGCTCTGAATGATCTGGAGTTGGGAATTGACGAGGGAGAACCGATTAATTCTGATAAATATGAGAAGGGCCAGGTTGCGCAGCAGAGTGTTGCCAAAGATACCATTGTTAAGAAACATGAAACCATTGAGGTTTCTTTAAGCAAAGGTGCGGGCGCTATGACCATTCCGGCTGACTTAGTTGGAAAGAGCAGTTCTGAAGTGCAGAATGCTTTAGAAGAGATGGGCTTAATCGTAGATCCCCCTATTACTGAGTACAGCAATTCTGTTCCTATGAATAATGTAATTTCTATAGATCCACCATCAGGAAGTGAAATAAATAGAGGAGATACTGTAAAAATTGTAGTCAGCCGCGGCAAGCAGAAGGTTTCTGTTCCAAGTCTTACCAATAAGACCAAAGAAGAAGCAGAGGCAGAACTAAAAGCACGAGGACTATCTCTTGGAAATGTTACGACATCAGAGAGGCTGAGTGAAAATGTGGAGGCCGGCCGGGTGATTTCCCAGAATTATTCATCGGGAAGCAATGTGGACTATGGAACAGCAGTGGATATTGTACTGAGCAAGGGCATGGCAGAAGCAGTCTGGAAAGGCAGTTTAAGAATTCTCAAAACAGATCTTCCGGAAGGATTTGAAAGTGGAAATGTCCGCTTTGAGCTGATTCAGGTCGTAGATGGAACAGAGAAATCTAAAGTCGTTAAGGAAGGAACTATGACTAGTTCTGATTTCCCATATGCTCTGCAGATGACAGGCGAAAAGTCGGTTGCCAGCGGAAGAGTATTGATCTATATTGATGGGCAGAAGGTAGACGGAGAGCACAGCGTGGTATTTACGGAGGAATAACGTGAGAGGCAGGATCGTTAAGGGAATTGCGGGATTTTACTATGTAGATACAGGAAAAAATGGAATTTATGAGTGCAAGGCCAAGGGAATTTTTCGCAAAGATAAACAAAAGCCGTTAGTGGGAGATTATGTAGAGCTGGCGGTGCTGGATCAAGAAACGGGCATAGGCAATATTGAGGCCATACTTCCAAGAAAAAATGACCTTATACGGCCGAATGTTGCCAATGTGGATCAGGCGCTTGTTATATTTGCCATTACAAGGCCAAAACCGAATCTGAATCTCTTGGACCGTTTTCTGGTTACAATGGAAAAAGCGCAGATAGAGTCCGTGATCTGTTTTAATAAAAAAGATATCGCTTCAGAGGAAGAACAAGAGCTGCTGAGGAAGAGCTATGGGCAGTGTGGTTATGAAGTTCATTTTTTAAGTGCAGTCCTAGAAGAGGGCATAGATGAGCTTCGCCAGCTGCTGAAAGGCAGGACGACGGTAGTGGCAGGTCCGTCAGGAGTCGGCAAATCGTCCATTATTAATTTGCTGCAGCCCTTGGCCGGTATGGAGACCGGAAGTATCAGTGAGAAAGTAGACCGGGGAAAACATACAACGCGGCATTCTGAATTGATACGTGTGGAGGAAGATACCTATATTGTGGATACGCCTGGATTTAGTTCCCTGTTTATGAAGAAGCTAAAGAAAGAGGATTTAAGGGATTATTATAGGGAATTTATTCAGTATGAGCCGGAATGCCGTTTTCAGGGCTGTGTTCATATCCATGAACCGGACTGTGGGGTTAAGAACGCCTTGGAACAGGGAAAAATCAGTTCTTTAAGATATGAAAATTATGTAACTTTATATGAGGATTTAAAGAATCAGAAAAATGGATTTTAGAAAGGAGATGAACGGTATGGGAGAGTCAGGATTACCAGCCAGAAAATTAGCGCCTTCCATTCTGGCAGCAGATTTTGGAAAGCTTGGAGAGCAGCTGAAGGCAGCTGAAATGGCAGGCGCAGACATGATACATATTGATGTAATGGATGGAGATTATGTACCCTCGATCTCTTTTGGTATGCCGGTAATCCAGTCAATCCGAAAGGAGACCCGTCTGCCCTTTGATGTACACCTGATGGTAACAGAGCCGGGGCGCTATATAAAAGAATTTGCAGGGTGCGGGGCAGACAGCATTACCGTTCATGTAGAAGCCTGCAGACACATCGACCGTGTTCTGCATCAGATTCGGGAAACCGGTCTAAGATCAGGTGTGGCATTAAATCCAGGAACTTCATTGTCCAGCTTAGATTATATACTAGATCAAGTCGATATGGTATTAATTATGACGGTGAATCCGGGCTTTGGAGGACAGGCTTATATTGACAGCAGTACGGATAAGATTGCCCGGCTTCGTGCAAGACTTACAGAATTGGGGCTGCAGACGGATATTCAGGTAGACGGAGGCATTAAGAAGGATAATGTTCATACCGTCTTACAAGCGGGAGCCAATATCATTGTAAGCGGTACAGAAGTATTCCGCGGCAGCATTGCAGAAAATATCAAAGATTTCCGTGAAATATTTCATAAAATATAGAGTAAAGCGTGATTGAATATTTCAGCACGTTACAGGAGCAATAGATGAAAGCAGCGTTAATTTCAGGCGGTTCATTGGACGAAGTATTTACCAGTGAGTTTTTGATGGAATGGAAGCCAGATCAAATCATCGGAGTAGATAAGGGATTACTCTTTTTATATCAACATCAAATTCAGCCAGATTTAATTGTCGGTGATTTTGATTCACTTCCAGAAGCGGTACTTGAACAATATCAGGATTTGGTTCCAATTCGGCGGTTTTTACCGGAAAAGGATGCAGCAGATACAGAAATTGGAATTCGGGAAGCAATGAACATGGGAGCAGACCAGATCGTACTTCTAGGAGCGACCGGAACGAGGCTGGATCATGTACTGGCCAATATTCAGGTTTTGATGATACCGCTTAAAGAAGGTATTACAGCATTTATCCAAGATCAGCATAATCGTATTCGGCTTCTTGAACATGGTATGGTAATTGAAAAAGAACAAATGTTTGGTGATTATGTATCCTTTTTTCCCTTGACCTGGGAAGTGACTAATTTAACTTTAAAAGGGTTTCAATATCCTTTGCAACAGCATACGTTAACAAGCAATAACAGTCTAACTGTAAGTAATGAAGTAATTGCAGGTCAGGCGGTAGTGGAGTTTGAAGATGGGATTTTGATTATGATAGAATCCAGAGATTAGGTCGTGTGGATCATTGCGAAAGTTGCATTCATGGTAACGAGTTTGAACAAATTGTCCCCGGTTTTATATCAGGGAATTACCTTAATGTAAAAATCGGCTCAAAAACGTTGATTGGAGATGAGGAGATACGACATGAGGAGGGACCCACGAAGTGGGGGGAGTCCTGGTGTCACTGGATCTGCGTGTGCATCAGCGTACTTCCAGGTTATTTGTATCGATTGCCAAATTCTGTATCAAAGTGACGAGTTTGGACAATATATACAAAAATTCCGCTCAAAGACGTTTTTAATTCGCTCCATTTTTGTATATATTGTCCAAACTCTGGCAGTGAAACTCAGTATTCATAACCAGATTTTAGGCAAAACATACAAAAACAGAGCGAATTTAAAACGTTTTTGAGCGGCGTTTTTGTATGTTTTGTCTAAAATCGTCGCTTTGATTCAGACTTTCG
>JAAVZI010000080.1 GCA_022791575.1 Lachnospiraceae bacterium | reverse complement strand
TTGTCCAAACTCTGGCAGTGAAACTCAGTATTCATAACCAGATTTTAGGCAAAACATACAAAAACAGAGCGAATTTAAAACGTTTTTGAGCGGCGTTTTTGTATGTTTTGTCTAAAATCGTCGCTTTGATTCAGACTTTCGTAATTACCTATTCACTTGATAGTATAGATTGTTCAACTTTTCCTGTCCACACTTATATACTAACACCAATATAGGATTTAGTCGGTAGGAATAGCCTTCACTCCCGTTATCTTCAAACACAGGGAAAAAGTGCAGTAAACAACCCCCGAAAACTGTTTCCTGCCTCTATATCCGCCCCACGTTCCACATGGTTTGTAAATTATTCTTCAATCAATGGCGCAAATGAACGATACGCCTACATGAACTGTTTTATTTTTTTAATTGCTTTAAGAAAGATATTTGAATTTTCAATTTTTTCTTCTTTTGCAACTTTGTATTCCGCAACAGTCAAAAATCATGGGTTTTGCCCTTTTTCTTAACTTCCTGTTAGAATATGGCTCTCATATAACGGCTTTCCTCATCAAAGTGGAGTGCCGCATTGGCAATCTTAAAATCCGGCAGATATTCCTGCAATTCCCCTTATTTCCGCATTATAGTATTTCTTTATATTTATTCATTCGTACCATCTAACAGCAGCAGAATGGAAAGATCCTCAATTACCCAAAAAGGATGGCAGCAACTAAATAGCTCTGCCATCCCAGTATATATCAAATGAATAAGATTTTCAAAAAGTTTTACAATAAATAAGATTACATTTCTTTTAAACGAGCATACAGCTGATTATAAGCAATTGCCGTCTCTACCACAAATGCCTTAGAAGCCCTCTGTACATTAAAGCTTGCTGCGCTCATAATGATATTATACTTCTTAACTAATGCATTAACTACATGTGGACATAATTTATTATTTTCCACATCCTTTAATAAAATCTCCAGAATTTTTGCCTTAGGCAATGCTTTACGATAACTCCGATCCGCACTTAAGGCGCTGACCACATCAGCTACGGCAAGTATCCGTTCACAAAGCGTCAGCTCTTCCCCCTGAACTCCATAAGGATAACCAGAACCATCCATTCGCTCATGATGGCGTGCGGCCACATTGATAATCTCCTGATCAAAAAATCCTTCCAGCAAATATTCTGTATAAGCCGGATGGCTGCGGATAATCAGCATCTCCGCATTACTCAGTTTACCAGGCTTTCTCAAAATGCCCAGCGGCATAGCAAACTTACCAATATCATAAAGCAGCGTTCCATAAGAAAGTATTTTCCTTTCATATTCTGAAACAAGCATAACCTCGCCAATCTGTTCAGATATACTAATTGTCCGCAGTGTATCCAAAAAGGCTTCATCTGTCTGAAAGTCAAATGCATACATTAACAGCTCTAAATATTTCTTCTTCTCTCCTTCTGTTAATTCCAGATTATCCAGCATTTGATATAACTCTTCTTCATATTCGCCACTTGTAATACGTGTAGCAATATTATATTCTCTCATGGCATTTAACGCAATCGCCATGGCTTCTTCCATTACCTCACAACGTTCCTCTCGTTTGGCAAAACGGGAAAACAGGGTCTTAATAGAATCATTACTATCATATTCCCCTATCATACGTTCCATCCGGTCAGCCAAGCATAAAATTGCTGCTTCCAGACGTTCGGTTGTCAGTACTTCCTCAAACTTTATCGGATCTACATGATGATAAAGTACGACATTGCCAAGCTCTCCTAAAGGACTGAAATTCCTTATGTATAAATAGCTGAAGATACTGTGTGACCATGCATTGTTGCCTGTCTGGACATTTCTTCTGGTATCATTCTGAATTTTGAACTCTCCCAAATCATGCAGCAGACCGATAACCGTATACTGAGCAATCTGCTTTTTGGTAAATTTTCTGGTGTATGTCAACATTTTGGCATAAATATAAGCCGTTTTGCAGCTATGTACTACGATCTTCTGATCCATAAGGCTTAATGTTCTGGTAATAAGCCGGAATATATCGCTGTTCTTTGCCAGTAAAAATTCTTTTTCTTCTTTCGCATTACTGCTGGCTTTTTCCTTTTCCTGCAAAGACTGTTGCTGCTGAATTTTCTTCAACAATTCTTCCCGCTGCTTCTCCAGCTTTCTTGCCTCTTCTTCTAACTTCTTTAAATCATCCATTTCTGCCATAGTATCGCTACCTATACCTTTCGTGACTTTCACAACTATTTTTAACTAAATGAAATCTAATAACCTTCAAAAATAATTTATATAATTATAACAAAATTTCATAGCATCGTCAATATTGTTTTCTGTTTTAATCCAGAATACAGGCGGAATAAAAATACAGACATGAACTTATGATGAAATTCATGCCTGCTGTTAAACTTTTTCTGTCATTCTACCTCGAATTTATACCCCATTCCCCAGATGGTCTTAATATAAGTGCCTTTCTCCCCAAGCTTGCTCCTTAATTTTTTAACATGTGTATCAATGGTTCTGGCATCCCCAAAATAATCATAGTTCCACACATTATTCAAAATTTTTTCTCTGGAAAGGGCAATCCCTGCATTTTCAACGAAGTAAACCAAAAGTTCAAACTCCTTATAGCTTAATTCTATGTTCTGTTCCCCAATGGTTACGATATGTGCAGCCTTATTAATCTCAATACCGCCGATATCTAATACCTGATCCTGATTCAGAGAATTCGTTCTGCGCAGAAGAGCCTCTACTCTTGCCACAAGGATCTTAGGACTAAACGGCTTGGAAATGTATTCGTCCACACCAATTTCAAAACCATTCAGCTCACTTCGTTCATCCCCTTTAGCCGTCAGCATAATAATCGGGATATCTGAAAAATTACGAATCTCACGGCACACCTGCCATCCATCCATTCTGGGCATCATAACATCCAGAATAATCAGCGATATATCCTTATTGGCATAAAAGATATCCAATGCCTCCATGCCATCCCCAGCTTCTATTACTATAAAATCCTTCTTTACCAGAAAGTCTTTCACCAGTTTGCGCATACGGCTTTCGTCATCGACAACCAGAACTTTAACCTTCTCCATTCCTTACACACCTTTCCGATTATTGCCTCCCCTGCTTTTTTATATTATAACAGAAATTTATGTTGATTATGTGAAACAGCTAAGATTTTCATTGGCTCTTTTCCTTAAGCCGCTGTTCCCTAGTCTCTAGTTCCTGCTCCCATTGTTCGTATTTATCTATAATTTTTTCTTCGTAATTCAAAATATGGGGCTGATTCGTAGTTGCTGCAACGATCGTGACAAAAACCAGACCAGCAGCCATAATCGCCATAACAGCAAGAGCAATCCGGTATCGTCTGCGGTAACGGCCTCCTACATCATTTAATTCTGTCATAGTATTCTTCATATTGGCCAGGGTTTTCTCATTGGTACTGCCAGCTGCAGGAATAGGCGGAATATCTTCTGTAATTCCTTTCGCACGTAATGCATCCTGCAGCTGCTTTAGATAATTCAATCCCACCGGTGTATGAAACATGCCCTGCGATAAAAGTTTTTGATAAATCTGCAGCATAACTTTCGCGTCTTTTAAATTATTATTCCTCTGCAGATAACGAATTCCCTGCAGTTCCTTTTGTGCTGTCTGCGCCTCTTTTTGATCCGCAAACAGATAGCCATCTACAATATATCCTTTTACGTCCTTTTCTTCCATAGCTTCCTCCCGGCTCTGGCCGCATCTTCACAAGCAAGGCTGCCAAACATTTGTTTGGCAGCCTTATGTTTTTCGAATCATATTGGTAGTAATATCAGTCTGAATCCCTGCTGCTTTTGCATAACCTTTCATCAGCTTCCAAAAACCCTGACGACTCATCGTACCGCCGGAACAATTCAAAAACAGCAATTCGGAATCCATTCCTTTAATAAAAGAATGTCTTGCAGCCGACAGATACCGGGCAAGTGCCATCTGTGTCTCACGGCCAAAGGATATCGTCTGCTGCCTGCAGGTTACACAGCCCAGTTTCAGATTCAAATCGGATACCTGAAGCGCAATCAGATCGGATACCCGGATTCCAGTTGCGTATAACAGTTCCATCATAGCCCGGTCCCGGATTCCTTTACCAGTATCCTTAGAAGGCTGGTCTAACAGACGGAATAATTCATCCGCACTTAACTGCTCTTTTTTCTTTTTCTCTACCTTGGGGGCTTTTAAAGCTTCCGCATAATCACCAGTAAGCCCGTTTTTAGCCAAGTATCTGAAAAAAGCCTTCAGGCTGGCAATCATTCTGGAAACGCTTGCCGCCGCGAATCCCTCCTGCTCTAAATACAGCACAAATGATTCCAGGTGGGTAATCGTAACATCTTCCAGACTCTCAATACCTTTTTCCGCCAAAAACTGCAGCAGCTTATTGATATCTCTTTTATAAGAAACCCTTGTATTTTCACTTATCTTCCTGGTCTCCTGCATATATGCAAGAAACGTCTCCAATTCATGTTCCATAAACATAATCCTCATTGGTTTTCTAATGTCCACTCTGCTTCTCATTATCGGCGGACGGTGTCCAGTAAGATATATTATACCTGCTATTTCTGAGAAAATCAATCCATTTTTTTATGAATTCCCCCACATTTCCCTATAAATCACTAAATATTGAACCCTTAATCCCCCACTCTACTACATATTGTTAAAAAATTTATAAATTTTCTGCAGAAAAACCGGATTTAACAGGCTTTCCAACAGCACTCCAAGGAAAAAAATACAGAAAACCCCAAGAGATACCAAAAGAAACGCTGTCAGCTCTTTTCGAATATGGTTCTGATACATCTGTTCCCTACCATGCAGCCGGCCTGACAGCTGACATGCCTTCACAAGCAGGAGTACACCAGCTGGGATATAGAACAAATAATGGGGGAGCAAACCTGCCATGCAAAGGGCAATCCCCTGCATCCCCTGCTGCATAGCAGCGGCAGATAGCAGCAAGCCGGCACTGATTCCTACCCAGGCAGACAACATATATGCGGCCGCAATGCCTAGACTTGTCACACTAAACAGCATAACGGCCAGGATAAAAAGCATTCTCTTTTCAAACACATACCAAAACATTGCATTACTATCGATTTTAACATTCTGCATCTGCATGAAAAAATAATCTCCGAAAATCCCCAGCTCCATAATGGCTTTTTTCCCAAATGTATTTGCTGCCAGTATCCCCAAGAAAAATCCTCCACCTGCCAGCAGGAATATCTGTTTTCTATATCTTAACAAGCCGGCTTCGGGCAGCATCATATTTTTCTTCATCCATTCATTCCTCCATCCTTAGATCATTATATGCAGGAAGAATGATTTTAATGTCCCAAAGCCCTTATTTCAGATATTTATCTTTATAGGCAAGTATGGATGCTACGGTCTTGCTGTCCTGGATCTCTCCTTGATAAATCTTTTCACACAGCTCTTCTACGGTGAACGCCTCTAAGTCAATGGATTCATCTTCATCCAAATGCTGTTTGGAAGGAATCAGGTCTTTCGCAACATATACATCAATCAATTCATCACAAAAGGCAACGGTCGTGCGAAGCCTAATTAAAAACTCCAAATGTTCCGACCGGTAACCGGTTTCCTCCTCTAATTCCCTTGCAGCACAGATCTCTGTCGGTTCCTCTTCACTGTCTCTGGCACCTGCGGGAATCTCAATGGTATACCGATCCAATGCGTTGCGGTATTGTTTTACCATCAAAAGCCTGCCGTCATCTAATACAGCAACTGCAGCTGCCGCCCCCTTATGTTTAATAAAATCCCATTCTGCAATTCTATCCTCATGCACTTTGACATAATCGGTATATACGTCAAAAATATGTCCCTGATATACAAGCTTCCGATCTACTCTTTCCACTTTGTCTGCCATGATTGATCCTCCTAAAATAAAGATGCTGCTCTATGGCAGGCATCCGCTGCCTTAATGATTGAATTTCTAAATCCATGTTCTTCTAACGCTGCTACTCCAGCAATGGTCGTACCTCCCGGCGAACATACCTGATCCTTTAAAACTGCCGGATGCTCTTTGGTCTTTAATACCATTTCTGCTGATCCTTTTACTGCCTGAGCAGCAAATTCATAGGCCTGCTCTCTTGGTATCCCGTATTTTACAGCGCTGTCTGCCAAAGCCTCAATAAACATATATACATAAGCCGGTGAGCTTCCGCTGACACAAACAACCGCATTCATCAGCTTCTCATCTACCTTCTGGTACTTTCCGAAGGACGAAAAGATTTTATGAATCATTTCTTTTTCTTCCAACCTGAAATCACTGCTGTCATAACTAATTCCAGTCATTCCTTCACCAAGAAGTGCCGGTGTATTCGGCATTGCACGCACAATTCGAATATCATGTCCCAGCTTCTCTTGTACCTTTTCTATCGTAATACCAGGGGCAATAGAAATCACTACATGCTCCTGGGTAACCGTATATTGAATGCTTTTTAATACCTGATCATAAAACTGCGGTTTTACTGCCAGAATGATGTATCTAGCATTATTCACACACTCTGCATTAGATTCTGCATAATGAACGCCAGTTTCCTGCTGTACCTTGCGCGAACGCTCTTCATTTACATCAGAAAAAATAATTTCAGACGGCGCATTCTCTTTTAATACACCTTTTAACATGGCATAACCCATATTTCCCATTCCAACAAATCCAATTTTTGCCATTACTGTTTCTCCTTCCTTTCGTCAAAATTACTCTCTCGTAAAATATAAATCGGGCGTTTTTTGACTTCACTGTATACGTTACCAAGATACAATCCGACCATACCAGTCGCAAATAGATTCATTCCGCCCAAAAATGTAATCAATACAACAATTGACGCGTATCCGGGAACATCGACTCCCAGCACAAGCGTCTTAATAATTTTATACATCATAAACAGCAGCGCACAGACCGAGATTCCTCCGCCCAATGCCATAAATAGTTTAAGAGGCATTGTAGAAAATGCCACAATCCCTCCAACCGCATAGCGAAACAGACTCCAAAACGACCATTTCGTCGTTCCATATACTCTCTCCCGATTGGTATATTCCAGCCATTTATAGCGAAAACCTACCCAGCCGAATATCCCTTTGGAAAAACGCTCTCTTTCCCGGACTTTTAGAATGGCCTGAACCATCTGTCTGGTCATCATACGGTAATCCCTGGCACCATCAATTAGCTCCACATCCGTAAACCGGTTCATCAGCCGGTAAAACCTTCTGGCAAACCAGCTACGGATACGTGGTTCTCCCTTGCGATCCATTCTGCGTGTCGCGCAGCAATCGTATCCTTCTTCCATTGCTTTCGTCATTTCTGTTAGAAGTAATGGATCATCCTGCAGATCTGCATCCATAATCACTGCATAGTCGCCGGAAGAATATTCAAGCCCTGCATACATCGCTGCTTCCTTTCCAAAATTTCTGGAGAAGGACAGATATTTTACAGCAGAATCTTTACCTGCAAGACTGCGGAGCTTACACAAAGTCCCATCTACACTTCCATCATTTACAAAAATAAAGGTAAATGCATAATTTTTTATTTCAGATACCAACTGTTTTACCGTCTGATAAAAATATTCAATTCCTTCTTCTTCATTATAACATGGTACAATAATATCTATTTCTTTCATTCCTTTGAATCCCCAATCTGCTTTTGTACCTTATTCCGCAACCGTTCCAACAGCCACTGGCTCCGATAATAAGCCACAGCCGCTAATACGGACAAAACTGACAGACAAACCCCTATAAGAAATCCGGGCGGCATATAAGAAATACAAAACTGGTGTTCTCCTTCTCCTATTTGAGGCACAATCAGAAATGTATCCAGCACTTCACCATCTTTCTTTATTTTTAGAGCAGAAGTCTTCACCTCTTCGCCGTCAATTTTAACAGTAAATCCTTCATCATAAGGAATCGATGTAAAAATCATCTGATCACTGCCTGTTTTAATTGTTCCCTCTATCGTACTGCCCTTATGACGGGTCACCTGCAGTCCGCCTTCCGCTAAATGCTGATAGGCTTTGTTAAAAGCTTCCAGGTCCATTTTATAAAGAAATTCGCTTGATTTGGTTACATTTGTAGTCTCACAGGAAATATCTACTTTCTCCCCTTTTTCAT
This sequence comes from Lachnospiraceae bacterium, assembly GCA_022791575.1. Classification (GTDB taxonomy): domain Bacteria; phylum Bacillota; class Clostridia; order Lachnospirales; family Lachnospiraceae; genus JAAVZI01. The sequence goes on along the minus strand of JAAVZI010000080.1, from coordinate 72,337 downwards.
ACTGACCAACATACAAATTACAATTGGTCTCATTAGAAAAATGACTGCCCATATACTTTGAATCTGCATATATTTTTGCCGAACCGTTATTCCCATATATACGCAGATAAAGCGGATTCGAATCCTCTGCTGTCAGCAAGTATTTCCAGCCCCATCCCGTACTTGCCTGCTGCTCATACTCCAGACTTTGAAAATACTTCACATCTTCTGTCTGTGCAAGTTTGTTAAACAATTGGTTCTGATTCGCAAAATTATTCATTGAAAACTCTATCGTATCTACTTTTCCAGAAGCAAAGGCAATCGGAAGCACTTTCGTATTCTTATAGACGCTAACCCCGTCTTCTTCCTTGAGCTTTTGATACGTATCCGGCAGAGTTCCTTTCATCATACGATATTTTACATTAAAAATACTGTCCGTCAGAATCGTAGAACCATATCCGGAATTCCAGATATAATACTGTGCCAATCCCAGTCCTTTGGTTATTTCATTGACACCTACATGAAAAGCAGATGAATAATGAGTCATTCCATGATAGCCCAGTGCCATGGCATCATTTTTGGAAAATTCTGCATCTTTCTCCATACGATAAAACCCATCGTCATCCTTTTTTACCTCATCTACCAACTTTTGATATCTGTTCATAAATGACTGATAATCTGACATCTTCTTATATTGAAACTGAGCATCCAGTCCGGTTATATTGGTTTCTGCGTTATAATACAATTCCGCATACTGGAATACTAACAAGATACAAACGACATATACCGCAGCCGGCCCGGCCAGTTTCCTTCTGGTCTTTTGTGAAAATTCAAAACGCATAGCAGTATGATAAGCTGTAATCAGCATAAAACTGCTGAAAAGAAACGCATAGCGGAATGGAAACCAGTTCGGATACTGAAATCCATGCCATACTTTATCCAATTCTACGATCCAGAAGCTTGCAATAAAGATACCAAATATAAGTGCTGTCCCCACTTTTTCCTTCCAGCCGATTTTACGCATAAAGAAAAATAAAACAACAAGCACAACAATAAAGGTGCCACAGAATATAGACGGCGTTCCCGTATTCGTAATACTGTCATAGGTTCCGCCAAAAAACTTCCTTACTAAATACCATAACTCAAACCAGTAAGTCTGATCCGGCACATACCATTTCATGCCCAGCTTTCCAAGTGTTAAGTCTTTTGCCACTGGAAGAATCAAGGGCGCAGATATCCCAAATGCCAATATAGTATTTCCTGCAAATCTGAAAAAGACAGACAGCACTTGTTTCCTATGTTCCTTGGAAAATAGACAAAATGCCCTGTATACCATATACATAGCGGCAAATATCCCTACCATATAGGCTGTATAATAATTACAAATAAAAATTCCAGTAAGGGAAACAAGAAACAAAAGTCCCTTCTTTCCCTGTAATAGTTTTTCAATCCCCAGCAGAATCAGCGGAAGAAAAATCAGTCCATCCAGCCACATCAGACACATGCCGTAGACAACCGCATAAGACATCAGTGCATAACAGCATGCAAAAACCAGGGTCAACAATCTTCTTCTATTCTGGTTCCACCCATATTCCAGATAAATAGCAAAAGTCATCCCACACAATCCTGTTTTTATAATCATCAATAAAAACAACGCAATCGGTAGATTTTCAATAGAAAAGAACAAGGTCAGAAATGATAGGGGACTTGCTAAATAATAGGCAAAAATCCCCAGAAAATTCCCTCCCATGGACCGGGACCAGGAAAACAGCAAAGAGCCCTCCCCCTTTAATGCATATCTTAAGGAAGCAAAGAACTCTGCATACTGATCCGACATATCCATAATTAGTACGGATTTATTTCCAAATGGATAAAAGTCAAGCCCGGCATACACAGCTGCAATTGTCAGGGCCGGCAATAAAAATGAAATCAGTATCACATACCGCCTAACATTTTTCTGAAAATGATTTTTCATTTGATATAAATAGTGTAATAGACTATTTTGTTTTTCGTTCATATATTAACCTCTTGTTCTAGTCTAGTGTATTGGCCAACTGACAACCAGACTAAGTTACCAGCACCCATGTATCAAACCATTTCAAATAATCATAGACCCATTGTTTCTCGATTGGATAACCCGATAAAACCGGATAAAAGAGTAAAAATAACAAAATGGCTGCTCCCACATAGAAATACGCAACCCGCCTTCGCTTAGCACTTCCGTTTACAATCCGGTAAACCGCATATCCAATCATAAGCGTGATAAATGGTACGCTTGGAAAATAGTGGTACATATAGGTGGTACGTGAAACTAAACACCACGGCAGGTATTGGGCCATATAAGCAACAAATAAGAATATCGCCTTTCTGTCACGCTCTTTCCAGATCAGATACAGCATATAGAGGGCTGCCGGGATTCCGACCCACCAAACAAGTGGATTTCCAAAAGCGCTGATTCCTTCCGATACAGTATCTGTCACATGTCTCGAATAATACCATACCGGCCGATACATTGTAGGCCAGTTATACCACGTACAGGAATAAGGATGCGTAGATTCCAGGTTCGCATGATAATCAAACATTGCTTTCTGATTTTTCAGCAGCTGTATAATCATATTGTCGTCTGTACCATCCCGGAACGGTATATAGGACAGAACATAAATAATGACCGGAATCAGTACAAAGAAGATCAGGCAAAACAAAATGGTCTTAATTGTATTCTTCTTAAAATGATCCACTACATACTGATGGTCAATTCCATTTGTACTGCCGCTGCCCTGTTCCTTGGCATAAACATACTCGCGGTATCTTCGAAACAGGCTTGCAAAAAAGATAACAGCCAGCCCAATTCCCGCATACGCGCCGGTCCATTTAGATGCAACACCAAAGCCCATAAAAATACCGCTTAATCCCAGAGGAATCCAGGTTTTCTTCAACGGAGTATCATAAAAACTCATAGAAACGTATTTGTACATAAAGTAATACATTCCTATAATGAAAAAGGTTACAAAGACATCAATCGTTGCAATTCTTGTCTGCGTAAAATGCATAAAGTCAAATGCAAACAGTAAAGTAACACAAACGGCAATCCAGGATTCTTTCAGCATTCGTTTCATAAATACATAAATAAACGGCAGCATGGCAATGCCAAACAGCACGCCCATAATTCGCCAGCCAAACGGGCAGACGCCAAAGATCAGCATTCCCAGCGCAATAAAACATTTACCAAGAGGCGGATGCGTCCATTCATAAGAATACCTGCCATGTATAAATTCATATGCTGTCCTGGCATGGTAAACTTCATCAAAATACGTACTGTTTCTCGCCGTATATTCCTCATACGTGTCATTTTCATCAAATAAATTCGGATATTCGTCTGCATTTAACGGAGTAACCAAGTCTCCGTCTTCATTCAGAATCACCATCTCAAAGATTGATATAGCATTGTCCTTACTTGTCAGACGGATATAGCGGTCATCCGTGGACAGACTAAATTCTCCCCAACGGAACACACTTTCCATCTTCAGTTCCCCGCGATTGATCCATTTACCATCCAGACTTTCAGCAGTTTCTACTTTAAATTTACGTGACTGATAATTGCCCAGATAATAAGCCAGCTTCTTTACATTGGGCTCACTTCCCATATCTAAGGTAATGGTAGGGTATACCGTAGTACCCTGATCGCTGTACCATTCGCTCAGATACTCTGTATTTGGTGTATTGCCCTCGGTTTCACCCAGATTATATAAGGCAAATGCACTATAAAGACAGGTAATGCCAATGATAATCAGAACATCCGTCTGTGTTATTTTTCCCAGCACCTTTGACGGCATAATGCCTTCAAAATACTTCTTCTTTTCTTTCTTCGCACTGTCTCTCTCTATCTGCTCTTTCAGGCGTGCCTCACTGTCCTCTCGACTCCCTAGATACCAGCGGACAGCCGTATACATACAATAAATAAACATTAATACAGTTAAAATAGAGATTACAACAAACTCCGGCATCTTAGAACCTGTATATCCTTCGTAATCCGGCAGTATCATAAGCACAAATCCGACATTTAGAAACTGTACTGCCGAAAGTCCTACATAAGCAAAGAACAACTGTTTGATCGGTTTTACACAATACGCAGCCAACAGCAGCACCAGTGCTGGAAACATATATCTTTCATGCATTCTTACGGATAAGGTAAAGATCATAACCATCAGACAGGCGCCGGCAAAGAAGTATTTTGATTCATCTTTTCTTCTCTGATAACAAAGCAGAATGACAAAGCCCACCGAGGCAACCAAAAACAAACTTCCCCATGTCTGGGCCGGAATCCCCAGCAGCTTCTCTTTCTGGTCTGTCCAGTTCATACCCAGCATTCCCCAGAGATTGCAAGCATTCACCGTAGCATGCGGATAAGAACCAAGCGTGTCGGTATACTGGCTTATAGTCTTATCAATTCCAAAGGGCAGCATAAACAATAATCCATAGACCAGTGAAGCAATGCCCGAACATAAGTTCACCCAGAATTTCTTCCAATTAAAATCTTCTAAGAAAACCTGTTCGATAATTGCCCATATCAGAATCGGTGCAAAAAACATCATCTGCGGCTTCATCAATACACCAATCACACATACAAAATAGGCAATAGGCAGTTTTTTCTTTGTTATATAGTAAAGCATGGCTAATACCGCCAGCGTATAAACTCCATCTACTTGTCCCCAGACTGCGGAATTAAGCAGCACTGCTGGATTAAATAAATACATCAGCACAACCAGAAGAGACAGCCATTCCGGAATTTTCTTTCTGGCAATGCGGTATAAATAATAGCAAGTCGCCAAATCGCACAGACAGGCAGGCAGCTTATAGATCATATTAATAATTCCTGCAGAATCCGTACCTGTCAGCCGGACCAGCTTCTCCATAATCCCCAGTACACATAGGTAACCCGGCGGATAATCAATGAAGGTCTCCGAATCATAGACCGACGAGACCCCGCTATCTACGACCTGTCTTCCCCAGGCTTTAAACAGATTCATATCTACACTGCAGCCCTCAAAATAATAGGCCAGATAAAGGCGTACAACCAGCCCAATCAGCAGAAGGATTCCCAAACGGACCCATTCCTGCTTCTTCGCTTCTGCGGCTTCTTCTATACTAAGAGAGCCATTATTTCTGAAAAATTTCAGATATATCATTCCATAAACCGGAAGCATTAGAAATGTAATCTCAACAATATATCTCCATTTAATACTGTCATGCATAACATTCACCTCTCTTATTTCTCAATGAACGGCGGCCATTATACCCATCATATAATGGCCGCAGAGTCCGTTTTTATTTTATCGTTGCATGAATTTCCTGCAGAGATTTTACTGCAATGCTTCCATGATTTTTCACTGCTTTAATTCCTGCCGCTGTTGCTTTAGCAGCAGCCATTGTTGTCATATAGGAAACCTTTTTCTTAATTGATGTCTTGCGGATATAACTATCATCAAAGAGCTTTTCCTTACCTGCTGGAGTATTGATTACCAGCTGAATCTGGCCATTCATAATCGCATCTACAATATTCGGCCTGCCCTCCTGCATCTTAAAGATCTTCTCTACTTCCAAACCAGCCTCTTTGATCATTTCATACGTTCCTCCAGTTGCAAGCAGCCGAAAGCCGCAGTCAGCAAAGGCCTGAGCAGTCTCCACTAATTCCGGTTTATCCTTATCACTGACACTGAATAGAACAGTACCTTCCAACGGCAGCGGCGTCTGTGTTGCCTCCTGAGACTTGTAGAACGCCTCTCCAAATCCGTCTGCAATTCCCAGGACCTCTCCGGTTGAACGCATCTCCGGCCCTAACAGTGGATCGACCTCCGGGAACATATTGAAGGGGAATACCGCTTCCTTGACTCCATAATGGGAATACTGCTTCTCCTTTAACTCTGGTACCGGCGACGGCTGCCCGGTCAATTCGGATGTAATAATCTGGGTGGCCAGACGTACCATCGGAATACTGCAGACCTTGGATACCAGCGGCACCGTACGGGAAGCTCTTGGATTGGCTTCTAATACATAGACTGTATCCCCTTCGATCGCATACTGCATATTCATCAGGCCGCGGACATTCATTTCAACCGCAATCTTCTTGGTATATTCTTTAATCGTATCCAAGTGCTCCTGAGAAATGTTCAGAGACGGCAGAATACATGCCGAATCCCCGGAATGCACACCTGCCAGCTCAATATGTTCCATAACTGCCGGAACATAAGCATGTTCTCCGTCACTGATGGCATCTGCTTCTACTTCTGTTGCATGTTTTAAGAAACGGTCAATCAGAATCGGCCGATCTGGCGTTACACCCACTGCCGCTGCCATATAATCGCAGAGACTATCGGCATCGTATACAACTTCCATCCCTCGGCCGCCCAGCACATAGGAAGGACGCACCATACAAGGATAGCCAATCTTATCTGCAATTGCCAGAGCTTCTTCAACATTCACGGCCATACCGGCTTCCGGCATAGGAATCTCAAGCTTCTCCATCATAGCTCGGAATAGATCCCGGTCCTCTGCCATATCAATCACCTGCGGCGGCGTTCCAAGGATCTTCACTCCAGCCTGTTCCAGATCCGCAGCCAAGTTCAGCGGAGTCTGACCGCCAAACTGGGCAATCACACCTGCTGGTTTTTCTGCCTCATGAATACTTAAGACATCTTCTAAAGTCAGCGGCTCAAAATATAATTTATCACTGGTATCATAATCCGTAGATACGGTTTCTGGATTACAATTGACAATAATCGTCTCAAAACCCAGGTCCTTCAGGGCAAATGCTGCATGTACACAGCAGTAGTCAAATTCAATTCCCTGTCCAATCCGGTTCGGACCTCCGCCTAATATCATAATCTTAGGTTTGTCATGACTCACTTTATTCTTATCTTCGCCATGATAGGTCGAATAATAATAGGCATTGTCCTTCGTTCCACTTACATGGACACCTTCCCATTTCTCCGTAATTCCATATTCAATCCGCGTGTCACGAACCACTTTCTCTTCTATTTCCAGAAGCTGGCTGAGATATTTATCTGAAAATCCATTTAACTTCGCTTCTCTAAGCATCTCTTGAGACGGTACTTGGCCCTTATAGGCCAAAAGCGCTTCCTCTTCTTCTACCAGCTCTTTCATCTGCTCAATAAAATAATGCTTAATCTTGGTCAGCTCAAATAATTCCTCTACGGATGCGCCTTTTCTCAGAGCTTCATACATAAGGAACTGGCGTTCACTTGTCGGTACACGAAGCATAGACAATAATTCTTCTTTGCTCTTTTCGTGAAAATCCTTGGCAAAGCCCAGACCTGCACGGCCGATTTCCAGACTGCGGATCGCTTTCTGAAACGCTTCCTTATAGGTCTTGCCAATACTCATAACTTCGCCAACTGCACGCATCTGGGTTCCCAACTTGTCCTCTGCACCCTTGAACTTCTCAAACGCCCATCTAGCAAACTTAATGACTACATAATCTCCGCCCGGCTTATATTGATCCAATGTACCATGTACGCCGCATGGAATCTCATCCAGCGTCAGGCCAGATGCCAGCATAGCAGATACAAGGGCAATAGGGAAACCGGTTGCTTTAGAAGCCAAGGCAGACGAACGGGATGTACGAGGATTAATCTCAATTACTACAATACGGTCAGATACCGGGTCATGTGCAAACTGAACATTTGTTCCCCCTATAACCTCAATGGCTTCTACAATCTTATAGGCTTGCTCCTGAAGCCTTGCCTGCAGTTCTTCTGAAATGGTCAGCATGGGCGCGGAACAGAACGAATCTCCAGTATGCACACCCAGAGGATCAATATTTTCAATAAAGCATACCGTTATCATATTGTTCTTGGCATCGCGAACTACTTCCAGTTCTAATTCTTCCCAGCCCAAAATAGATTCTTCTACCAGAACCTGTCCTACCAGGCTTGCCTGCAGTCCGCGTTTACATACGGTCGTCAGCTCTTCCACATTATATACAAGACCGCCTCCGGCGCCTCCCATCGTATAAGCGGGACGCAGCACAACTGGATACCCTAATCGGTCCGCAATTGCCAGGGCGTCATCTACCGAATAGGCAACTTCACTTCTTGCCATCTCAATTCCAAGACTATTCATGGTTTTCTTAAATTCAATCCGGTCCTCGCCGCGCTCAATGGCATCTACCTGAACACCGATCACCTTCACGCCATACTTCTCCAGCACACCGGCATTAGCCAGCTCCGAACATAAGTTCAGGCCGGACTGTCCGCCTAGATTGGGCAGCAGGGCATCTGGCCGCTCTTTGGCAATAATCTGCTCCAGTCTTTCTACATTCAGTGGCTCAATGTAAGTCACATCTGCCGTTGTCGGGTCTGTCATAATCGTTGCTGGATTGGAATTAACCAGCACAATCTCGTATCCCAGGCTTTTTAAAGCTTTGCAGGCCTGAGTTCCTGAATAATCAAACTCACAGGCCTGCCCGATAATAATCGGACCGGAACCGATAATTAGTACCTTATGAATATCTTTTCTCTTTCCCATGGTGACCTCCAATATTATTATTCTAAATGATAAACATATCATTTATCATTATCCATCGCCTGTAACATATACACACTGTTATTATTCTACCTTAAAATAGAAATATATTCAATCATTTCTTCATAAAAATTCTTCATCTTCCAGATTTGTCCATTCTTTTGCCTCTAACAGCCCAAATCAATGACTTTGGTTGCAATCTGTTCACGAAATCTTACATCATGCTCTACAACCAGCATAGTCGGCTGACTGGCCAAAATCAGCTTTTCAATCTGCATGCGCGAAAAGATATCAATATAATTCAGAGGCTCATCCCATATATACAGATGTGCTGGAGTCAACAGACTGGCAGCAATCAGTACTTTCTTCTTCTGTCCTTCCGAATAATGTTCCATCTGCCGGTCAAACTGCACCCTCTCCAGATCCAACTGCCGAAGTATCGAACAAAACAGACTCTCATCCAGCTGCTTCTCCTGACAAAACCGATGGATACTTCCTGAGAGGAAGGAGGTGTCCTGGCTGATATAAGAAATAATCAATCCAGAAGCTGTTTCCAGCGTTCCGCTTTCCAGCATCTTCTGTGGGTCGGCTTTCAACCCCTCTGCTTTTCCTACCGCTTGCTGTAATATCATAGAAATCAAACTGGATTTTCCACATCCATTATAGCCATTTAAGAACACACGTTCTCCCCTTTTAATTTCCATAGTCAAGTTCTGAAATAATGGCTGCCTGGCATCGGAATACTGCAAACCATACTTTTGCATGGACAGCAGCGTATTTTTATGGTGCTGCAGCGGCATTAACTTTAAATCTGGCGGATTCTCAATATCCCAAAGCAGATCTTCTTTTTCCTCAATTTCCCGCTGCATACGCTTTTCCATCTGTGTCACTCTGCTTTGCATTTTCTTAGTTTTAGCCCCGATATATGGTCTTGTACCATTGCCCCGATCATGATCTTTAATCGGATCAATCCCGATTTTAGACGCTTCGTTTTTAGATGCCCACTGTCTTGCTCTTTCAGAAGCATTTTTTAACTTGTTAATTTCCTTTTTGTGTTTTTCATTTTCTCTTTTCTCAAATGCATCCCTTCTGCACTTATTCTCCCACCAGCTGGAAAAGCTGCCTGCCTGTACTTCAATTGAATGTCGATTCAGCACTAGAACATGGTCAATACATGCATCCAAGAGTTCTCTGTCATGTGAGACCAGGATAAATCCCCGCTTACCTGCCAGATAACCTTTTACCATCTCTCTGGAAGCCTGGTCCAGATGATTGGTTGGCTCGTCAATCAGCAAGAACTGATGTTCTCCCGAAAATAGAAGAGCCAGCATAATCTTTGTTCGCTCCCCGAAACTCAAAGTCCCAAATGGACGATATAACCGCTCTGCTTCCACACCTAACTGGTCGAGTTCACAGATCACACGCCATTCTTCACAACCGGCCTTTAGCTCCTCTAAAAATTCAGCCGCAGGTTTTTGATCATATTCTTCCTTTATGGTATAAGGGAAATAATCAAATACAACATTCGTACTGATTGTACCAGTATAATCATACTTTGCCATCAACAGTTTTAGAAAAGTTGTCTTACCCTTGCCATTCCTTCCGATAAATCCTAGCTTCCAATCGGTATCAATGGCAAAAGAGACTTGATCAAAAACAGGTTCATAATCCCCGTCATAATAAAAAGTAAGATTATTTACATTAATTCTTGACATATATATCCTCCTTTTCACTGCTGCCAAAGGAATTCTTCTCATAAATCATCCGCCTGTTTTTGTATTGTCTGTATTCGGTTTTCCTATATTTTTACACACAAAAAGAGAGGTTATGAGAACATAATCCACTTTTGACAACATTAAAGCGGGTACTGCATAATGCAATACCAAGATCCATGCTTCTTGTTTTCAAAAGTAAATTATATTCTCATCTTTTCACCTCTCTCTGTTCATTTTGTCCGCTGACTCTTTGGAGCAGGGACTTACCTTTACGAGCCTATTATATAGTGCAGTTTTGATCTTGTCAAGTCCTTCCATTAATCTTTTGTAAATAACAGATTTTCGCTTTGGAAATTTTCAATTCCACTATAATCTTCTTCTGCAGAAAGACGGGGATTGAGAAAACTCACATTATGAAATGTAATATTCCGGCAATTTTCAAAAGTATCCTTTTTCCGGTTCTTCGTAATTACGCCCTCTTCTAGTACCAGATCCTCTACATACTTCAAATTCATAAATGTATTGGGCTTGTCAATCTGAATATTACGGAAATGAATCTTGCTGATTGGAGAATCCGCCACGCCTTCCATAAGAATGGCTGTTTCGCAAAGCCCTCCGATATGTTCCGGCTGAGCAGCATAAAAACCATCAATATAGACATTTCTTGTGATAGGCTTCTGCTCTTCTATCTGAATCCCCTCGGATTCCAGATAAGCCGTTTCCTCTTCGACCCCATAATCGCTCTGAAAGATAATCATATCCCTGGTCTGTTTAAAGGCAGTTACCTTAGTATTTTTATAGTAGATATTTTCAAGAATATTTCCCCTAAGCGTACTGTTCTTAAAACGCAGACAACATTCTTCTGCCAGGCTTTCCATAAGATTGTTCTCCGCAAAGACATTACGGATACCCGCGCTTGCCTCACTTCCCAGGGTGATACCGCCGTGACCGATCTGCATAGTATTATTGAGAATCAAAATGTTCTCACTGGCAATTCCCACTCTCCGGCCATCTTGATTTTTCCCTGATTTAATGGCAATACAATCGTCTCCTGTATTAAAAATATTCTCTTCAATCAGTACATTTTTGCAGCTGTCTGGGTCTATTCCATCATTATTAGACAACAGAGAATTCAACTTCAGCCGCCGGATCGTCACATTGCTGCAGTAGGTGGGATGAATCTGCCAGGCCGGTGAATTAGCTGTTGTAAAATCTTCCAGAAGTACACCGTCACAATTGATCAATTCTACAAAATTCGGACGGATATAGCCATCAATGGCGGTTCCGGCTTCCCCTTTTGATTCTCCGTAAGTTCTCTCTTCAACGGAAACTCCGGTTTCCCCCTGTTTTAACAGATGATTGCTGGAAGTCGGCTCTCCAAGAGTTCTCCAGCTTTCCCATACGGCCGTGTCCGCCTGGCCGTCTATCGTCCCAGGCCCGGTGAGGGCAATGTTGTCTGCTCCATTCGCATAGATAAAAGGCGAATAATTATATAATTCAATTCCGCCGCTTCTGACAAATGTCAGTTCGGAACCATACAATTCTTTCATCAGTTCACCGGCATAAAGGTCGGTATCTCTGGCAAATTTAAGAACCGCCCCTTCTGCCAGATAAAGATTGACATTACTTTTTAAATGAATGGCACAGGTATACCAAGTTCCTGCTGGTATGATAACTTTTCCGCCTTCTTTTTGTTGATTCACATCACAGATCGCCTGATAGATTGCCCTTGTATTATCCATTGCAATCTGCCGTTCCTCTTGCTGTGATAGAGTTCCGCTGCTGGCCGCTGCACCGAAATCTGCAATGGAAACTTCATAATCACCAAATACTGGTTCATGTTCACGAATTTCTTTTAAAATTTCCTTTTCGTATTCCCACGCCTCTTCCTCAGTTGCTTTGGATAAATCCTTTACTTTAATTTTTTCTGCTGCCATTAGAGGATGTTCTTTATCCAGTTTAGATCCGTTCTGAACTTTTGATTTATCTTGATTAGAATGTTCACTGCTAGTGCAGGCCGCCATTGTCATACAGGATGCAGCCAGAATCAAAAATAGATACTTTCGTTTTTGATTCCATTTCTTATTGTATTTTTGATTGGCACGTCTCTTTTGCCCTATACCTATTGACGGTCCTTTCTCTATTTCATTTTTTCTATACATATCCATTCTCCTAACATCAGCACTCCCACTTCTTTATAGCTGCCCTAAAATTCCTATTCTTCATCCATCTTTTTTATTTTATAACAGAGCCGTCAGTTCTTCTGGCCGACTGATCAATGAGACCGCTCCGGCTTCCAGCAGCTCTTCCCTACTTCCATAGCCCCATAATGCACCAATACAGGAGATTTTGCAGGCTTTGGCTCCTAGAACATCATGTTCCCTATCACCAATCATCAGCACATCCCCCGGATTCGTAACGCCCAGCTGTTCTATAGCATAACGAATTACAGACTCCTTAGAATTCCTAGAAGTATCCATGCTGCTTCCTGCAATCAGCTGGAAATATACATCCAGCTGAAAATGTTCCAGAATTCTCACGGAAAACTGCTCTGGTTTGGAAGTTGCCACCACAAGGCCATAACCCTTTGCCTTCAGTTCCTCTAAGATTTCCCTGATTCCTGGATAAACTTCATTTTCATATAACCCTTTCGTTGAAAAATATTCCCGGTAAATATCCACCGCTTCTAAAGCTGCCTTCTCCTGGAGTCCACAATAGTTCTGAAAAGATTCTACCAACGGCGGGCCTAGAAACTTTATTAAAACCGAATCTTCTGGAATGGGCAGGTTCATTTTTTTCAAAGCATAAACTATTGAATTTGTAATCCCTAATCTTGAATCTGTCAACGTACCATCTAAATCAAAAAATAAATAGTTATATTTCATATAATATCCTTTCCCAAAATCAAAAAATGGTTAGGAACTGTTTAGAAATCACTCATGACAATGAATGATTTCTGAGCAGTTCCTTATATAATTCAGAAGTGCCTGTCCGAAGACAGACACTTCTATCTTAAAATTATGCTAATTCATCTACTAACTTCTGTACTGCTGCAAGTGCTTCATCAGGAAGTTTGTCGTAACCATCTTTCTTAGTACTGAATCCTGCAACTGCATCCACACGATTCTGCATAGCGTTCTTTAACTGTGCCTTATAATCTGCATCGTCCAGGTTCGGTGTAAAGTCACCAGTCTTACCTGACCAGTCATTCATGATTTCAATATCTTCAAACGGTCCCCACTTCTCAAACTGAGCTTTTCCTTCTACAATTGTTTCCAGAATTCCCAGTGTATCAGCAGGTTTTACCTTCTTGCCCATGAAATCACCAGTATTAACAATATAGCAGTCTACATTCTTCTGCTCTACCAGTTTCTTGAACTTCTCATAGTCATTAACCAGAGGATAAGTTCTGAACGGATTTGCATATGGTACAATACGAAGTGCGTTCAGGTCAGTACCAGCTGCTACTCGCTCTGCGGTAGAAGTCTTGGTAGCTAACGTAGCACCCATAACAGAAGCTAACGCAGCACCTTTTAATTTTACTACCGGAGGAATGGTAGGATCCTTCATAATCCAGAAGATGGCATTTACAGGTGCATCAATCTTATCTACACGATTCGGAGACCATAATTTAGACTTAATGGCACGTCCATTTCCATTACGGATATCTTCTGTTACCAGCTGAATCTTTCCATCCTCATCCATTGTACAAGAACAGTTCTGTGCAGATAATAAATACTCATTATCCGGGCAGCCTGTCGGATAATCGGCTGTCTTGTCAAAATACGTAGGCTCTAATGCAACGGAAGAACAGGTATCTGTGTTGATGATAAATGCATCGTCATGCAATACAGTAATCGGATATTTTCCGCCATGCTTTGCATGAGTCAGAGTAGACTTACCAGATCCTGACAGACCGAATACAGAAGCAACATACTTAGAACCATCCGGTAATGTATATTCTTTCTGTCCGCCGTGGCAGGAAGCATAGCCATTTCTATTAGCAAGCGCCCATGCCATAGTCAGTGTGCCCTTCTTATGCTCTCCAAAATATCTCATACCAAGGATTGCTGCACAGTTCTCGTTGGTATCAAAGTAGCAGAGAGTCAGCGGATCGCTTAAGCAGCTGAAATCCACATCCGGTCTTTCCTGAGGAATCCACTGAGGATCAGAGAAAATATAGATATCTGGTTCTTTGCCATCACCAACCGGTTTGGAATTCCTGTACATTTTCACATACTCATCGCTCATATACTGGAAGTTAATCATCCAGTTATATAACAGATTCTCTTCTCCTTCTGGAATCAGAAGATGAGCCTTAACCATAAATTCTGGGTCTAAACCTACAAAACACTCTGCATGATACATGGTCTTCCAGCGTGTCTCATAAACCGCATCCATAACTACCTTATCCAGCTTCACCTCATCAACACCTGGCTCACCCTTAATACGGCGTGCAGCAGCATAACGTCCTGTTACGGCGCCATCGTTGAATAATAACACTTTGGCATCCTTCTCAAGCCCGAATGTTTCACCATCTTTCACAGGCATATCTGTTACAATGGTTCCCGGTGAATTCTTAGCTAATGCATATGCTTCCTTTAATGTGTTGACTTTCACCACATTGTTGCCGTAGAAAGCCGCTTCGATGATGGAACGGGTTTTGGAAAAACCTGTTTTTCCGGCACCGATTTCACTAATTGGATAATAAGCTTTTGTTGACATTTGTCGTCCTCCTTAATGATTGTAGATTATAAATAAGTCCCCGATAAATCGCATCGCAGACCATATTCACCTAAAACTGTGAAAATATACCATATTCAGTTCTATTATCTCATGAAAATCATAAAAAGTCAATAATTACAAAGAAAATGATTAAAACCTTCGTAACAATTTCTCCGGCGTAAACCCGAAAGGCGTCAGTTCCCTTAAACGGCAGACCTGATAGCGGTCGGTATCCTCTGCCAGAATTATCAAAAAGTCTTCCCCGCAGAATTCCAGCATTACCTGACGGCATACTCCGCAGGGCGCACAGTATTGCGTTTCTCCGCGTTTTAACTGCTTCTGTCCGCCTACTATAGCAATTGCAGAAAAATTTCTCTCTCCTTGGGAAACAGCCTTAAAAAATGCGGTACGCTCAGCACAATTAGAAGGAGAATAAGCAGCATTCTCAATATTACAGCCCTGATAGATCTGCCCATCTTCGGCCAGAAGCGCCGCCCCTACTGCAAAATCGGAGTAGGGACAGTAAGCATACTCCCTTGCTTGAAACGCTTGGACCACCAAATCTTGAATCTGCTCTTCACTCAATTTCGGAGAAACTTCCGACGGATTCTTATTTAACTGTTTTTCTTCCACGCTGTTTCCTCCTATGGCAGAACGCTGCTGCCGATTCTTGTACAGCCAACCTTTATAAACTGCTCCATGTCCTCTGCTGTACGAATTCCTCCTGCTGCCTTTATCTGCACTTTAGGTCCAATATGGGTTTTGAATAATTCTACATCCTCTAGCGCTGCGCCCTTCGTTCCAAAACCGGTCGAAGTCTTGATAAAATCCGCACCGGCCTGAGTTACGCAATGACAAAGACTGATTTTCTCTACTTCTGTAAGATAACAGGTTTCTATAATAACCTTTAATGTATGATTACCAACCGCCTGCTTAATCATACGGATCTCTTCGGTTACCTTTTCAAAATCACCATTTTTCACATCACCCAGATTTACTACCATATCTACTTCCGACGCGCCGTCTTCCACTGCCTGCTTTGCTTCTAATTCTTTTACAGCCGATGTCTGATATCCTAAAGGAAATCCAATCACCGTACATACGTTCAGTTCCTGGCCATACTTCTCCTTTATCCGGCTGACATAGGACGGTGGAATACATACCGATGCCGTCCGGCTGCGAATAGCCGCTTCACACAATTTCTGAAGATCTTCCCAGGAGGCATAAGCCTTTAACTGGGTATAATCCACATAGCCTGCTAATTCTTCTGAAGTCATAGGTTACCTCTTTTCTATAATTTCATCCTGCTTCTTAAAAATATGACCTGGCTTAACCGCTCCTCTTACAGAAGACAACGGATAGATGCTGGAATTTCTTCCTATTACCGTTCCTGGATTTAAGACCGAATTACAGCCTACTTCCACTTCATCACCAAGCATAGCGCCGAACTTCTTCAGTCCCGTCGAAATGTCCTCTCCTTCTGCATGAACCACAACCAGTGTCTTATCAGACTTCACATTCGAAGTAATAGAACCTGCTCCCATATGAGCCTTATAACCTAAGATCGAATCTCCTACATAATTATAATGAGGCACCTGCACCCGGTTAAATAAAACTACATTTTTTAATTCTGTAGAATTGCCAACAACCGCGCTTTTCCCGACAATAGCATTTCCCCGGATAAACGCGCCATGGCGCACTTCGGCCTCTTCATCTATAATCACATTTTCACCAATAAAGGCAGTCGGCGCAACCTTAGCACTTCTGGCAATCCAGATATTCTCTCCTTTTTGCTCAAACCGTTCCGGGTCCAGCGTTTCTCCCAGCTTACGTATAAAAGAACTAATGTTCCCCAAAACCTCCCATGGATAGACGGCATCTGCAAATAATTCTGCTGCAATGCTCTCCTCTAATGTATACATTTCCTGTATCGTCAAACCCTTCATGCTTCACTCTCTCTTTCTAAGCTTTTGATTCTTCCTTTTTCCAGATTGGGGGCAATAAAATGTTCCTGTACATAATTCCAAAGTACTTCAGAACCTTTCGGCGTCCATTCATTTCTCTTATTAATCTGCTCAATTGAAACACCATGCTCCTGCCAGGCCTGACCATCTGTCATATGATTGAGCATGATAGGCTGAATATTATCCATACTTCTGGCAAATCGTGCCTCTGCCGTCTGACAGGCTTCAAATTCCTCCCAAAGCCCGCGAAACTTCTCTGCCTGATCTGCAGGCAGCAGCCCGAAAATCCGCTCAGCCGCCTGCTCTTCCCGCTGTCTCTGTGTTGTTTTGCCCTCTTCATCATAAGCATAGGTATCCCCTGCATCAATCTCTACGATATCATGAATCAATAGCATACTAATCGTCTTTAAAACATCAATTTCCTCATTCGCATACTCACTGAGCAATAGCGTCATAACCGCCATATGCCATGCGTGTTCCGCATCATTTTCCTTTCTGACTGCATTCGTCAGATAGGACTGCCTGCCAATCAGCTTCTCCTTGTCGATTTCCTTGATGAAATCGAACTGTTGTTCTAATCTTTCCATACTATATCCTTATGATCTATTCTATTAGTGATGGAACAGTCGAATTCCTGTAAAACACATCGTAATTCCATATTTGTTGCAGGTCTCAATTACATGATCATCCCGAATGGAACCGCCCGGCTGTGCAATATATTGGACGCCGCTTCTATGTGCCCGTTCTATATTATCCCCAAATGGGAAAAATGCATCCGAGCCAAGAGCAACTCCCTTCATCTGATCTAGCCATTCCCTCTTCTCTTCTCTGGTAAATACCGGAGGTTTGACTGCAAAGGTATGTTCCCATACTCCATCAGCCAGCACATCCATATAATCATCGCTCATATAGACATCAATGGCATTATCCCGGTCTGCCCGGCCCAGTCCTTCTTTAAACTGAAGGTCCAGAACCTTCGGTGCCTGACGCAGAAACCAATTATCAGCCTTCTGTCCGGCCAATCGGGTACAGTGGATACGCGACTGCTGCCCAGCGCCGATCCCAATCGCCTGCCCGCCTTTAGCATAGCATACCGAATTAGACTGTGTATACTTTAAGGTTATCAAAGCAATCAGCAGATCAATCCTCGCGCTTTCCGGCAATTCCTTATGTTCTGTTACAATTGTCCCCAGCAGCTTCTCATCAATCACCAGTTCATTTCTGCCCTGTTCAAAGGTAATACCAAAGACTTCCTTATGCTCCACCGGGTCCGGTCTATATTCAGGATCAATCTGAATCACATTATAATTTCCCTTTTTCTTCGCTTTTAGAATCTCCAGCGCCTCTTCCTCATAACCCGGAGCAATCACCCCATCGGATACTTCCCGCTTAATCAACTTAGCCGTCGCCGTATCACAAACATCCGACAAGGAAATGAAATCCCCAAAAGAAGACATACGATCCGCACCTCTTGCTCTCGCATAGGCACTTGCAAGCGATGTCAGTTCCCCCATATCATCCACCCAGTAAATCTTACGTTCCAGCTCTGTTAATGGCAGACCAACAGCTGCTCCAGCCGGCGATACATGCTTAAACGAAGCTGCAGAAGCAAGCCCCGAAGCTGCCTTTAATTCACTGACTAACTGCCAGCCATTCAATGCATCCAAAAAATTAATATAACCAGGATTTCCATTTAACACCTGAATCGGCAGTTCCCCTTCCTTCCTATAAATCCTGGATGGCTTCTGATTAGGATTACAGCCATATTTCAAAAGTAATTCGTTCATCTTTCTCCTCCATTCCATAAGAATACCAGTAAATCATTAATATCCGCTTATTATTTATTTTTATTCATCATAACCGTCTCATAGCGCCCTGTCTCTATATCCACATACCGCACAAACAAAGAAATCTTATTTTCTTCATTCAAACTATTCCACAGCATTCGCGCAAACTGATTGATATCATCAGGAATGTCAATCCACTTAGGTTCTCCTTCAAAACTAGGAAGAGGATTCCCATCACACCGATAAGTATGAATAAAACGGCCTTCTCCATTAACCGGATTATCATAAGTAAAAGTAAAACGATTACAGCAATCTGCCCTGCCCTGATCACTTTTCAAAATAGACATGGCATAATCAAACGTTCCATTTTCCACATGCATAATACCAGAAATTCTAGGAGTATAATTCGGCGTATCCGGCTCAAACTCCCTTAAACGCAATGCCTGCTCAAACGTCAATCCTTTCTCCATCTGCTCATAAATCGTATCCGTCTGATCCCCATTTGTAACAATCGTCCAATTACCCAGTACCCGGACCGGTGCATAGATCACCAAACTAGGATCACTCAACTTTGCAGGATCAAACGCCTGTGTACGTATTCCTTCTCCATCCTCCACAAACACCCGGTTCCGGCTGTTTTCACTTCTCCCCATAATAAAATAAGCCGCCACCGCACTTTTCCCATCCATGGATTTCCCAATAATAATCCCTCTTCCAGGATAAGCATTTCTCTGTAATTCCTTATCGACCGCAATCCTTTCCATCCTAACTCCTCCTAAGCAATAATATGTATTTGGTGATTGCAAAACTTACATTAAGCCAACAAGTCTCGCAAATCCCCAAATACTATGTATACAATACACAGTATACAAGATACATTATACCAATATATCCTTCCATAATAATCCGCATAACATACCCAACATTACAATCATACCATCTGTTTCCAAATTTGACAACGAATTTTTTCGCTCCTTCAACCTGCCACTATGTAAATGGTCCGCAGAGTTGCGCTTCAACCGTCCCAACAGACTGTATCCGCGAAGGGGCGGTGCTTTTCTCTGTGTTCTGTTTAAAATCCAGTGATTTCCGTACATGGATGTACGGAAAAGGCTTGTTTGAGCCCGGATGGCGAATACAAGCCGGTCACGTCCGCCAATATCCACCTCCCCAGAACACAGCTAGAAAAGCCCGCACCGCAGCCTACAGTCTGTTGGGACGGTTGAAGCGCAACTCTGCGGACTCACCACCACATAAAAACCACCTGCTTGGAAATATCTCCTCCTCACAGGCGGTTTCATCTTATTCATCCTTTTTGTCTCTTTCAATCATCTCATGCAGCTTCCGCATGGCGTCCCGAATTCCCCCCACTTCATTGATAATGCCCTCTTTCACTGCCTCTTCTCCACATAAAATCGTGCCCACATCCTTAACCAGCTGCGAAGTATCCAGCATTAGCTCCAGGATTCTCTTCTCCTGAATCCGGGAATGCTTTTCTATAAACTTGACAATTCTATCCTGCGTCCGTTCCATCATTTTATAAGTCTGATTCACCCCAATCACCATGCCATTAATCCTCACCGGATGAATCATCATGGTTCCGGTCGGCACAATAAATGAATAATCGGTAGATGCCGCCAGTGGGACTCCAATAGAATGACTTCCTCCAAGCACTAGCGAAACCGTCGGCTTGCTCAAGGAAGCAATCATTTCTGCAATTGCCAGACCACTTTCCACATCTCCGCCTACCGTGTTAATTAACACCAGCATACCATCAATTTCTTTCCTATCTTCAATAGCCGCCAGCTGGGGAAGAATCGTTTCGTATTTTGTTGTTTTATTATTAGAAGGAAGATGTTCATGTCCCTCTATTTCTCCAATCACCGTTAAGAGATGAATCTTATGTCCCTCTTTCCCATCATCCAGCAGTGTCTGATTTGACTCTTTAATTAACTTATCATCTATCTGCTGGACTTCTTTTTTCTGCTTTTCTTCTTCTATCTTTTCCATGACTGTCCGCATTTCCTTTCTATTCCTTATGTTCTATAACAAATAACATACTATCTATCACTTAACTGAATGATTTTATTATTGATCAAAATGCTTATATTATACACCTCTCACTTGATTTTACAAAAGAAAACTTGAGGACCTGTAAGCAAATCATTTGACAAACTTACAGGTCCTCTAACAGTCATTTTTATTCGATTTTTTACAAATGATTAAGCCTTATTCCATCCCCCAGCTTAAATCCTTGCTTTCTGTCGTACGATCTCGAAGCATTAGAGCCCTTAATGCCTCTTTTGCAGGTTTTCCGTCAAACAACACCGCATTGACCTCATCAATAATCGGCAGGGATACCTGATACTTTTTCCCAAGTGCTGAAGCTGCCTTTGCAGAATAAACTCCTTCTACAATCATCTTAACTTCTTTCATGGCCGCTTCCATTGAATAGCCTTTTCCAATCAAGACACCTGCTCTGCGGTTCCTGCTGTGAACGCTGGCACAGGTTACAATCAGATCTCCGATACCGGTCAGTCCGCCAAAGGTTTCTTTTTTACCGCCCATGGCCGTTCCCAGTCTTGAGATCTCTGCAATTCCCCGCGTAATCAATGCTGCCTTAATATTATCTCCGCAGCCCAGCCCGTCCGCTACGCCGGCAGCCAACGCGATCACATTCTTTAATGCGCCGCCCAGTTCAATTCCGAGTAAATCCGGGCTTGTATATACCCGAAATACATCGTTCATAAAAAGATTCTGGATATATTCTGCGGTTTCTTTCTCTTTGGCGCCAGCTACACAGGTTGTCGGCATTCCTTTCCCCACCTCTTCTGCATGGCTGGGACCAGACATAGCTGCTACTTTAGCCTGCGGAACCTCTTCGCTGATAATCTCAGTCAATGTCATCAATGTCGTTTCCTCAATGCCCTTAGCCACATTGACAATCAGCTGGCCCTCTTTCACCAGCGGCCTTAACTTGGCCGAGGTACTTCTTGTAAATGGTGACGGAACCGCTAATACCAACAGCTCCCGGCCCAATACAGCCTCTTCAAGGCTGGTTGTAAATACAATTTCCTCTGGCAGCTTTACTCCCGGCAGTTTATCTGTATGCTCATGCTTTTCCTTCAGCATACGAATCTCATCCTCCAAGACCGACCAGACGGTTACGTGGTGTCCATTATTATGGAGAACAAGTGAAAGTGCCGTCCCCCAGCTTCCCGCTCCAATAATACTTACTTTTGCCATAACTTGCTACTCCTTTTTCTGAAAAATTTTATTCTCTTCACCTCTCACCAGCCGTAGTATATTCGCCCTGTGCTTATATACTGCAACTAGGGAATAAAGACCAGTCAGAATATAGATTTCATACAGCTCTTTACTGTCCATCTTAATCACTCCATCCTGTCCCAGATAAATGATCCACAAAAAATATACCACAATAATAATAATGGAACCTAGTGAAACATAACGAGTCAGCACCACTACTGCAATAAACACCAGCATCATGACAGGTACTACAAACCAGCAGCCATTACGAAAACAAAACAGCGAACTCATACCAGCGATCGTTGCCACTCCTTTTCCGCCCTTGAATCCAAGATAGCAGGGGAAAATATGCCCCAATACAGCACCCACACCCGCATAGATCTCAAACAGCTTCACCTGCTCATGATCGCGGAAAATCAAACCTGCCAGCAATGCCGCAATCATAGGTTTCAGGAAATCTCCCAGAAATGTAATCAGTCCTGCCTTTTTTCCAAGTGTTCTCAAAGCATTCGTTGTTCCGGCATTGCCGCTTCCATATTCCCTGATATCAATATGCTTTAACCGTCCATACAGATAGGACGTCTGCATCAGCCCGCAGACATAACCTATTATAATAGATATGACTCTCTCTAACATGTCAATTCTTGTCCTTTCGTTCCCTAATTATAAATTTCAGAGAAGTGCCTCTGAATCCAAATGCCTCACGAATACGATTTTCCAGATAACGCACATAAGAAAAATGCATGAGCTGTTTATCATTTACAAAAACTACAAATGTCGGTGGCTTCACGGCAGCCTGAGTAATATAATAGATTTTCAAGCGTTTTCCCTTATCCGAGGGTGGCTGCTGCAGCGCAATCGCCTCAGAAATAATCTCGTTCAGCACGCCAGTTGCTACACGAAGGGTCTGATTCTCCAGCACTATATCAATCATAGCAAACAGTTTAGGCAGTCTCTGCCCGGTCTCTGCCGAAATAAAAAGCATTTCCGCATATGGCATATAAGAGAGAGTTTCCCGTATCCGCTTCGTATGCTCATAAATGGTCTTATCATCCTTTTCAACCGCATCCCACTTATTCACGGCTATAATTACACCCTTGCCGCGTTCGTGAGCAATCCCGGCAATCTTGGCATCCTGTTCGGTAACCCCTTCTGTTGCATCAATCACCACCACAACAATATCGGCACGTTCCACCGCCGTCACGGTACGGATAATACTGTAACGCTCCAGTTCTTCCTTCACACGGCTTTTTCTGCGGAGTCCTGCTGTATCAATAAACACATATTCGCGGCCTTCCCAGACAATTTCCGTATCAATGGCATCCCTTGTGGTTCCAGCCACATCAGAGACAATCACCCGGTTCTCTCCCAGCAATTTATTGATAATCGAAGATTTTCCTACGTTAGGTTTTCCTACCACAGCTACACGCGGACGCTCGTCCTCTTCCTCTTCCAGATCCTCTTGGTGAAAATAAGAAGTCACCTGATCCAGCATATCACCGATACCAAGCTTACCGCTGGCTGAGATTGCTATTGGCTCACCAATTCCCAGATTATAGAATTCATATACATCCGGCATATATTTGTCAAAATGATCCACTTTATTGACTACAAGCACCACTGGCTTATGAGAACGACGCAGCATGTCTGCTACTTTGGCATCCGCATCTACCAGCCCCTGCCGAACATCTGTCAGAAGAATAATCACATCCGCCGTATCAATAGCAATCTGTGCCTGTTCCCGCATCTGCGAGAGAATAATATCTCCGCTGTCCGGCTCAATACCACCAGTATCTATTAATGTAAAATTGATATTCAGCCACGAAATATCTGTATAGATTCTATCCCTTGTAACACCCGGCGTGTCCTTTACAATCGAAATCTGCGATCCCGCCAGGGCATTAAAAAGCGTAGACTTCCCCACATTCGGGCGTCCTACAATTGCAACAATCGGTTTCATATATTGCTCCTTTCCGTCCACCTCTTAAGCAGGCAGCTCCTAACCTCTCGATTCTATCATACTAAATTCTTTCTAAAATTGCAATTAAATCTTGACGTTATATGGTATAAAATGTTATTGTTATGTTATAATTCAGTTAAAGAAAGACTCTAAGGAAAGGATTGAATCCAATATGTCCGATATAAAGATACTAAAGAAGGCCATGCCGGTAGCTCCGCTAAAGCTTGTCGCTTTAAACAGCTGCAGCGAACTTGGGTCACAGGTGAACCAGCATATCGTAGGCTTTCGTGCCAGAGATAATGCAAATGAAAATGCCTTTATCAACCTGACTGGATATCAGGAATCGTCTTATCTGGTAAATGCTAGCTGTCCCCGTTTCGGAACAGGCGAAGCCAAGGGAATCTTTCATGAATCCATCCGCGGCACCGATTTATTTATTATGGTGGATGTCTGCAACTATAGTATTACCTATAGTGTATGCGGTCATGAAAATCATATGTCACCGGATGACCATTATCAGGATTTGAAACGAATCATTTCTGCTGCAACTGGCAAAGCCAAACGAATCAATGTGGTAATGCCGTTTCTATATGAAAGCCGCCAGCATAAACGCACGAAACGGGAATCCTTGGACTGCGCTATGGCTCTGCAGGAACTTGTCAATATGGGAGTTTCCAATATTATTACTTTTGACGCTCATGATCCAAGAGTTTCCAATGCCGTACCGCTGAACGGCTTTGATAATTTTTCTGCCGCATATCAGTTTATTAAAGGTCTTTTGCATTCAGTCCCGGATCTGGAGGTTGACAATGAACATCTGATGGTCATCAGCCCAGATGAAGGTGCCATGGCTCGTGCAATCTATTTTTCCAATGTGTTGGGAGTAGATATGGGTATGTTCTATAAACGGCGGGATTATTCTACAATTGTAGATGGTAAGAATCCCATTGTTGCACATGAATTTCTTGGCAGCAATGTAGAAGGAAAAAATGTAATTATTATTGATGACATGATTTCATCGGGAGAAAGTATGCTCGACACTGCCAAAATGCTGAAAGAACGTTATCATGCCAGTCGTGTATTTGTCTGCACAACATTTGGCCTGTTTTCCAACGGGCTGGACAAGTTTGATCAATATTACAAGCAGGGCTATATTGACCGCGTAATCACCACAAATCTGGTATACCGCACACCAGAACTTCTGTCCAGACCTTATTATGTAGAAGCGGATATGTCCAAATTCCTAGCTTCGATCATTGAAGCTTTGAACCATGATGTTTCTATTGGATTAATTCACAGTCCCACTGAAAAAATCCAGCAGATTTTAAGCGAATTCGGCCATTGCTGATATTAAAAAGATTGTTTATAAAAATCAAATATATACGCTTCATATTAGAAAAGGAATCTTCTGCAGGCTTTCATACTTTTTACATTTAATGATCTGCCGAAAATTCCTTTTTTATTCTATATTTTTATCCTAAGGTTCCCCATAAGTGCAGAACATACACATGTGTGAATAAAAGCTTTACATATTACTTTAAACCGCTATAATAAAAAACTATTGGCTATTACACTTTCCCTTGAAAAATAATACCGATTATGTTTCTATAGACAATAAGAAAAAAATTGGGATGGCAGCTCCTTTTAGTTACTGCCATCCCATTTACATCATCTACAGCATTTCTTCAATAATACTAATCGTCTGGGCATAATCAAAATCATCATATGCCGTACGAATCTCATAAAGCTTATTCTGCAGCCCTTCTTCGTTTTCCTCTTCCAGCTTTTCCAGATATTCCTCAAAAACATCGGTATCCATCTCTTCTAATGCCTCTTTCATAGACAACAGAATCTGCTGCACTCCGCCGGAATCGTTACTGCCTTCACCATTCAGATATTTATTAATATGATCCAACAACTCTTCAAAAGCACTCAGACAAGAAGGAAACTGCTCCTCAATCTTGTCCATTTCCCCATCCTTTCCGGCAAATTCCATTTCCCGAAACCGATCTGATACCTCATTAGCGCCAATTCCTTTACTTGCGCTTTTCATTGCATGGGTATGAGTAATGAATAACTTTAAATCTGTATGCTGAATGTTCTGTTTTAATACCTTTAACATTTCAACGCCATCTTCATAATAAATCTGCAGAATCTCATTATATATCTCTTCCTCATTATTGACACTCTCCAGACCCATTGCCATATCTATTCCCTTAATTCCCATCAAACATCCTCCTATTCTGTCCGCCGACCGCTAGGGAGGGGGACTTACCTTTTCTATAGTATACCATTTTATATAACAATTGCAATTCTTTTTCTAATTTTCTTATTCCGAATCTATAAAAGCTCCAAAAATGCCGCTAGGTTTCCTCTTTTTCCCTGTGAAGCCCGATGAGAGAATAAATATTCGCTGTTACAACAAGTACAGAGATCCGGCACCTGAATATATTCTCTTAAAACCCCTGCTTCCTCCAAAAAATACTGATTGGCTTTCCATAAATCGAGCTGATATTTACCGCTTCCTTTATGAACAGCTATCTGCTCAAGCTGTTTTGGCTCAGTTACTTTTGCAAATTCCTCTATAACATCCTCACTGACCTCATAGCAATCCTGACAAATGGAAGGACCAATAGCAGCCCTAAGATCCTCTGCCCTGGTTCCATATTGTTCTTTCATCACTTTTATAGCCGCATGGCTGATTTTACCTACGGTTCCCCGCCAGCCAGAATGGCACAATCCAATGGCTTTCCTTGCTATATCCACTAAATAAATCGGAACACAATCTGCAAATGAAGTGACCAGCATAATCCCTGGTTCATTTGTCACCATACCATCTACATTCCGATAATCCATCTCCTTATGTATCCCTTTTCCCTTATCCTGAGCTGTTACCACCCGGATATTGGTCGTATGAGTCTGTTGCGACAACACCATATGTTCAGTCTTCGTTCCAAGTGCAGCTGCAATCCGCTGATAATTCTTCATCACCCGCTCTCTATCGTCCCCTCGCTGGAAACTCAAATTCATAGACGCGAACATTCCCTCACTGACTCCTCCCAGCCTAGTACTAAATCCATGTCTTACAATTCCAGTCTCTTCCAATACTGGAAACGACAGAAAGGTTACACCGTTTTGTTCCTTTATTTTAATCTGCCAATCAGCCTTTTTCCGAATCCACTGCATGATTAATATCCTTTCCACAACTCATTTACTCAATAATACAAATACTAAACAACACAACAATTTTATTACCTATCTCGATCAGATTAGTTATAACTAACCAATAAATTCAAACGCATTCTTATAAATCTCTATTTGCTCCCCTAAGATCGATACCACATCAAACCGCATAGGCCTGTCCATCAGATGATGAGACATCACATAATGCTGCGCCACTTTTGATATAATTCTCTGCTTTTTATAATCGACAGCCTCCACCGGAAGTCCATATTCTTGATTTTTTCGGTATTTAACTTCCACATAGACCAAATATTTGCCATCTACAGCAATCACATCGATTTCTCCAAGACGACAGCGGTAATTGGTCTGCAGGATCCGATATCCGTTTTCTTCCAGAAAACGGGCAGCCTTCTGTTCATAATCGCTACCCTTCTTTCTTTGATTATCCAATTCTTACCTCTTTTGTCCATGGACTTTTTCCTTTAATTTATCCATTTTATCTACAAATACCATTACTTCCGCCACTACTTCATATAATTCTGGCGGAATCATATCACCGATTTCCAGTTTCATCAAAGATTCCGCCAGCTGGTCATCCCTGTGCAAAGGTACATCACTTTCCATTGCCTTTTCAATAATTTTCTCTGCCAGATAGCCCTGTCCAGCTGCAATTACTTTTGGTGCTCCCTCTTCTACATTATAAGAAAGAGCAACCGCCTGCTTTACCTTCTGATCCCGTTCCATACGCTTCATTCGATTTTTCTGACTCATTCCTGTCACGCCCTAACATCAAATGCAAATCTCTGCATAGGAGCATTTCCTCTTCCTCGTTCCAGAAAATCCTCTACAAAATCCATCGGTTTTTCTGCAATTTCTACTTTGGAAGAAAAACGATACCCCTTTTCCACAATCCGCTTGGTTAAAAAATCAATATGTTTCTCAAATAAACCCACTAACTCTTCATCTGCCAGTTTAAACTGAGTTTTGACATCCATTCCGTCCATTTCTACATAAACATCCAGACAGCCCAGATTTTCCATATCCAGATGCAGCAGAGCACTGACTTTTCCTTCCTGAGCTTTCAGATTCTTCTTCTTAGTAAACACATACAAATCACTGTGAGCCGTTTTCCCAGACATCATCAGCGGTATCTGCACATATGTAAACATCTGATTCAGCTGGTTCATAAAATCAATATTTTCCCGAATTCCTCCTGCTATTTTAGCTGCCTGGGAAGTCTCTTTTCCTACACTTTCCAGCAGCTGTTCCAAATGCCTTGTCTGGGTATGAAGCTTCTCATAAAACTCCTCCATTTTTCCAGCTGCCAATTGTTCTGGCTTTACAAACCACTGTTTATTCATATGGGATTTTAAAAGTTTCTTATAACCATCACTATGAATCAGACTATCCAGATTCATCTGCGGATTCTGCTGCAAAAGCTGATGGAGCTCCTTTACTAATTCTCCCGTTTGGGCTTCACCGCTTAGCACCCTCTCCTTTAGTTCCTCCGGAATCGGAAGTTCATTTATTTTAGCAAATACTTCCTGACGTTCTCCAGCAGACAATTCGTACCCTGTCTGACCTGGTACAAATACAGTCTCTGGTTCTTTTCCTTCCAGAATAACTGCTTCTGCATTTACAGCTGCTCCCTGGTTCTGCTGTTGACTATTCGTCAAGATTCCTTCTTTTCCAGTATTCTCAGCAGGCAGCGGCTGCCCCTCTATTGCCTGCCCCTCTTTTTGTACTACCTGGCCATCCTGTATCAGCGCCTCTGGCTGAACAGCATTTCCTATAGACTCACGGTTCGGCAGCTCTTCGCCAATTTCTCCTGCAAATAACTGGAGAAGCTGCATATGAAGAATCCTTCCTTTTCCGCTGTCCTCATCTGCAATTTCTGACAGCAGCTGCGTCAATTCTGTAGACAGCTGATCTACTTCGGCAGCAATCCGATGTTCATAATTCTTATAAGCCTCAAACTGTCCGATATTTTCTTTTGTTACTGGAATCTGATTCTTGTTCATTTGTATAATTGTCTCTAAACTGGCATTTCCATTGGCCAGAATCTGTTTATAAAAATTCTGCAAACTGCTGCGGTCAATGGGCATTTGCTCTTTTAGCAGATTCTGCAATAGCAAAACGGTCTTTTCATTTACCGGCAGGTTAGCCGCCTCTAACGCCTTTAAAATCGTAGCCTCCTGTCCCTGCAGAGCACCATTTGCAAGAGGTTTGATCTCAATCATTCCCTCACTATTAGATTTTATTTGAAATAAAACCTTTTGCCCAATATTGAAACTCATTGGTTCTGCCAATCTTGCCTGCACACTCTGTCCATTATCCAGCCGAATGGTTACCTGCCTGCCTGTCACATCTGTAACCTCACCTCGGAACGCCTTACCAACTGGGATCTGCTGCAGATCCCGAACACCTTCATTTCCCTTATTAATCGGAAAATCTTCTCTTGCTCCAGAGGAATTATAATTATTATATCCAGCATCTACATTGGCCTGTCGGGAATTGATCCCGCTTCCATATTGAAAATCCATATCCTCACCTATACCTCAACATAATTATGTATAAATGTTTTACGATGAATCGGAGTCATTCCATATTTCTTCAGCGCTTCTATGTGCTGCTTAGAACCATACCCCTTATTAGCTGCAAATCCGTATTCTGGCATGATCTTATCATATTCCACCATTAACCGATCCCTGGTCACCTTAGCAATTACCGATGCTGCCGCAATAGACAGGCTCTTTGCATCACCTTTGATAATCGGTATCTGCGGAATGGAAATTCCAGGAATTGTAACTGCATCATTTAATAATAGATCCGGGGAAATATCCAGTTTCTGAACTGCCTGACGCATAGCTTCATAAGTAGCCTGCAGAATATTAATCTCATCAATCACCTGCGGACTGACAATACCAACTCCTACCGCGTTGGCCTTCTCCATAATCATATCATACAGCTCTTCTCTTCTTTTCTCCGAAAGCTGTTTGGAATCATTCAAATACAATATGCTGCAGTCCTTAGGAAGTATTACTGCTCCCGCTACTACTGGCCCGGCAAATGGCCCTCTTCCAGCTTCATCGATTCCACATATATTCTGGTATTGACTGTATTTGCGTTCATACTCTTTCATCCGCTCGATGCGCAGCTTCTCCTGAGCCAGTTTCTCTGCCTGCCGCTCATACTGACGAAGCAAATTTTGTACACCCTTGCGCTCATCCAAGCGATACACAGATAGGAGAGCAGACAGAGCCTGTGTGTCTGCCGCCTTTAGTTCTGCTTTAATATCTGAAATGTTTTTTCTTCCGTCCATATTATTCTCCACAACTCTTACTGATGCTTTAACAGGCCAAAGCCGGAAAACGGCCAGATACGAAACCACGCACGTCCTACAATAATGTTTCTCTTAATATTGCCTATCTCACGACTGTCCGAACTGTTGTTCCGGTTGTCTCCCAAGACAAAATATTCATCTTCTGTAAGCTGAATTTCCCGTTCTGCAAGCCCTGGATTCAATACCAGCTCGTTATCCATCCCATAGGATTCCTGCAGCTGTTGGCCATTAATGTAAATAAACCCATTTGATATCTGTACTCGTTCCCCCGGCATACCAATAATTCGTTTAATATAATAGACTTCTTCCCCTTTCGCATTCGTATGGGGAAACACAATAATATCAAATCGCTCCGGGTCTTTAAAGGCATAAGAAATCTTATCTACAATTAAATTATCACCATCCTGCAATGTGTTCTGCATGGAATGTCCATTGACCTCTGTCCGCTGACCTACGAATTCTACCAACAGAAATGTAATAACTATTACAATTAATACAGACACAATCAGCCAGATTAATTCTTTCACAAATTTCCGAGAAGGCTCTTTTTTCTTTTTAGGACCAGGATCCTTTTGTTCCTGAAGTGCCGGTGCTGTTTTTCCATGTTCCCGGCTTTTTCCTGTATACCAGTCCTCTGCACCACCAGTCTGGAATTCCTCCTCAAATGCACTCTGAAGCTTGGTAATCTTTTTTTCCGGCTGCACAGACTCTGGTTCTGGAACACGCTGCAGCGCTGGCTCGGAATCTCTAAGATTCACTCGTTCCAGATTTAATGGGTCCTCTTGACCCTGTTTTTCATAAATTTCACGAATCCGATCAGGGCTTTTCCGCTTACGGCTGGGAATGGTACGTTTTTGTAGAACACCAATGAGATCCTTATCCTGAGGCTCCATAGGGAATTCCTGCTTCGTATTTTCTGGCAGTGTTCTAACTTTTCTAGGCTCTGGTGCTCTACGGACTACAGGCTTTTTTTCCGTTTCTTCTACACTTCTTGCCCTTTCTTTATTCTCTGCGACTCTTACTCGCTCTCTTTGACCTGAACCATTCATCAAATGATGTTCTGTTCGTGCTACGGCTCTCTCTGCTTTTCTTTCTTCCTGCTCGGACGCTTTATCTTCAAAATCATTTGCTTGTATTTCTATTTCTGGAATTTCATACCCATTTTTTATTAGCTCTGGCTTTTCTCGTTTTCTAAGCTCTTTTGTAGTTCTAGTACTAATTTTTCTCTTAGTAATTCCTTTTATCGCTTCTGACTCATCTTCATGCTCTATATTCGCCCTCTGCGATTTTTCATCTATTTTAGTCTCTCTTATGCGTTTTTCACTTATTTCATCCTTTGTATTTTCTTTTACTGCACTCTTAATTTCTTGCGCATTCCTTCTTTCCTGATTGGAAAAAGTACTGCTTTTAACATTATTTTTTATAAGAATTTCTTCTACAACTTCCCGTTCTTTTGATATTATTTTTTCTTTAGATTCTTCTTTAATTTCTCTCTTCTGCTCTTTAGTAAATTCTTCCTCGATTATCTTTTGTTCCTGCTGAACTTCTTTATTTTTTCTCTTCTGTCCGCCGATTTCTAAGGAGGGGGACTTTCCACTCCGTTTACCAACCTCTAGGGAAGGAGACTGCCCACTGATCCTATGTCTCCTTAGTATTTTTTTTCTGTTTTCCGGCTCTTCTTCCTGCATGTATTCATAAGCAATGTTATTATGCAGATCATCTACATGATTAATCAAATTTTCTTCTGGTATTTCATCACTTATAAAAGATTCCCCTGCTTCTGTTTCTCGATTGCCCTTCACACTGCCCGTCAACTCTTGCCGAGAAGAATGTTCCAATGAGTTTGAAAATGCCGGGCTTTCCTGTTCCATTTCTTCTTGTTCTGGCAGCGGCTCATCCTTCCATTTTGGAACATTTGGCGCCGATTCTGCCTTTTTCTTATTATATTCTTCAACAAACCAAGGAACATCTTCATTCCGATTCTGTTCTCTTTCCTCCAGTTTTCTAAAAAATCTGTTCCTTTTAAACCAGGAACCCTGTTCCATTTCTTCAGCTGCCTTTAATTCCTCTAACTCTTTTGCCTCTGCTTCTGCTCTTGCTTTCGCTTCTTCCCTGGCTTCTTTATTCATCACCTGTTCCGTCAGATATTTCTCTTTAAAATTCGCATAACGTTTCTCTTCTGCTTCATTTGGAACTTCCTTCTCAAACTCCAGTGGATTATAATATCGATTCTGTTCTGACTTTACATTTTCATATTCTGACTGTTCTTCTTTTATGTTTTCCCCTATCAGTTCTAGTTGCTCTTCATTTGTTCTTCCCTCTGTTAATTCCAGCTGCTCATCCTGCTTTTTTTTCTTTCTATACTTCAGCTGTTCCCTCTTTTTAATTTTTTTCTTTTTATACGCCAGCTGTTCTTCGTCTTGGAGCTTTTCCTCTTTATATTCTAACTGTTCTTTGTCTTGGAATTTTTCCTCTTTATATTTTGACTGTTCTTTTTTTTGGTACTTTCCCTCTTTATATTTTGACTGTTCTTTGTCTTGGAACCTTTCCTCTTTATATTCTGGCTGTTCTTTGTCTTGGAACCTTTCCTCTCTATATTCTGGCTGTTCTTTGTCTTGGAGCTTTTCCTTTTTATATTCTGGCTGTTTTTGGTCTTGGAGCTCTTTATATTTTAACTGTTCTTCATCTTGTATTTTTTTCGCTTTATATTCTAATTGTTCTTCATCTTGACGTTTTTCCTCTTTATATTCTAGTTGTTCTTTATCTTTCACTTTTTTCTCTTTATATTCCGGCTGTTCTTTGTCTTGTATTTTTTTTCCACTATTTTTTAGCCGATCTTCCTTGGTATTTATTCCCTTTTCTCTATGCCTGGATCTGTTCCTTTTGTAATGCTCTTCTTCCTGCAGCTCTCTTATCATCTGCTCTGCCATTTCTTCAAAATGAATTTCTGCCAGATCCAGATCCTCCTGTACATCCTCGACCTCTTTTACAGACTTTTCTTCTGCAGCAGATACATTCACGCCGAAAATTTTCTCCATACGAGCACGTTTTTCCTCAAGAGAAATTTTTTCTGCCTCTTCCTCTGATATCGAATAAATATCCTTCTCCTGACCAACCGGAGCAAAAAACTCTTCTTCTACCTCATTCATGCTATCCCGTGGAGAAGAATCCTGTTCAGACGGCAACTGAAAATAATACTCATCTGC
Organism: Lachnospiraceae bacterium; assembly: GCA_022791575.1. Taxonomy (GTDB): domain Bacteria; phylum Bacillota; class Clostridia; order Lachnospirales; family Lachnospiraceae; genus JAAVZI01. The sequence goes on along the minus strand of JAAVZI010000080.1, from coordinate 38,667 downwards.
ATCTACATTATCTTCTTTTGCCTTCCTCTCATTTACATGCCATGGAAGCGCCCAGTAAGCCTCATCATCTGCTTCTGACTCTTTCGTCTCTTCTTCTGCCAGCTTCCTAATCAAGGCTATATCCAGACCGTCCTCTTCTTTTTCTTTCATATCTTCTGTTTCATCAAAGTCATCCTCAGCTTTTTCCATTTCGTCAAAATCTATCCACTTCATTTTCATAGGTAACTTCACCTCATATTATCGCATTTATTATTCTGGAAATTCTAATGTCAGCCTTCCTAATTTACCATTTCTAAATTCATCCAAAAGCATATTGGCAGCTTTCTCTGTATCCAACTTTCCGCCACTTTGTATACAATGTCTGTTTTCTGCTATGTCTTTCAACACTCCAAATCGGTCTTCCTGCTCATCAAGCCCATAACGCGCTGACAAAACACCCGAATACTGTTTTACTAAAAAACCAATTAATTCCAACGCTAGTTCTTCAGTATTTAATAATTCATCTTTCATAGAACCAATAAAAGCAAGCCTTAGCCCCACCGCCTGATCTTCAAACTTAGGCCAGAGAATTCCCGGCGTATCCAGCAGTTCCAAGGATTTATTCAGGCGAATCCATTGCTTTCCTTTTGTAACACCTGGCTTATTACCCGTTTTAGTACAGGCTTTTTTAGCATACGAATTAATAAAAGTAGATTTTCCCACATTAGGAATTCCTGCCACCATAGCTCTTACAGGTCTATTTAAAATTCCTCTTTTTCGATCTCTTTCAATCTTTTCCTTGCACGCCTGCTGTATTACTGAATTAATAGATTTCAGTCCGTCTCCGTTTCTAGCATTAACAGAAGCAACAAAGTACCCTTTTTCTTTAAAATATTGACTCCACTGCTTATTATATTTCTCATCTGCCAAATCTGATTTATTCAGCAAAATAAGCCGTGACTTATTCTGCCCCAGCTGGTCAATATCTGGATTACGGCTGCTTAAAGGCACCCTTGCATCCACCAATTCAATAATCAAATCAATTAACTTTATATCCTCCTGCATCATTCTTCTGGCCTTGGTCATATGGCCTGGATACCACTGAAAATGCATAAGTATGTCCTCCGTTTATTCTATTCTGCCAAACTGGAAACCTTCACTGCTCCACAGCCAGGCGCTGCCTTCGATATCATCAAATTTAATAGTTCCTATATCTGCATACCTGCTGTCTTCACTATTATTGCGGTTATCCCCCAATACAAAATATTCTTCGTTTCCTATCTTATACGGTTCCGAAGCAATTCCCGGGTCCTCAATTAATTCTCGTTCTCCATGTTCCTTCAATAATTCTCCATCAATATAAATCTGTCCATTAATAATCTGAATAGTCTCACCTGGCATACCAATTACACGTTTTACATAAAAATATTCCTTTTTATTGCCGTTTGGCTTAAATACAATCACATCAAACCGCTCTGGAGATGACAGCATATAAGCGGCCTTATTAATCCAGACAGAAGTCCCTGCTTTCACTCCGGGCTCCATGGAAGAACCAATCACCGGCGCTTTTTGTCCCCAGAAAAATGCTGTTACAATCGCAATTGCTGCCACTACAGCAATCTGAAATATCCACAAAGCAATTTTCTGTACAAGCCTTATATTAATCTTTTTTTCTTTTTCATAAAAACGCAGCTGCTTCTTCCTCATATCGTCACCTTATACTTTATCCTGCTATATGAAAAAAGGACAATATGAATTGTCCCTGTTTTCAAAATAATTATTTTACTAATTCCTTTACCTTTGCACGCTTTCCTACACGACCTCTTAAGTAATAGAGTTTTGCTCTTCTTACTTTACCTCTGCGGACAACTTCAATTTTCTCCACATTAGGGGAATGAAGCGGCCAAGTTTTCTCCACACCGATTCCATTAGAATTCTTTCTGACTGTGAAAGTCTCTCTGTTACTTCCACCCTGTCTCTTAATAACCGTACCTTCAAAAATCTGAATTCTCTCACGGTTACCCTCTTTTACCTTTGCATGAACTTTTACCGTATCACCTACACGAAACTCATCAACTGTCTCTTTCATCTGTTCCGCTTCAATGTTCTTAATAATATCATTCATTTGTGTGAACCTCCTTCATTATTTGACGTTCTTAATGCAGTAATGCAACAGAGGACCATCTCTTCTATCTCACAACGATTTATTTTAGCATATCTTTCCTCAAAATGCAAGTATTATTTTTTAACTTCTGCTGCCTTTACTTCTGTTTTTTCCTCTTTTTTACGTATTTTCTCCCATTTCCGCCAGCGGGGATAGCGTTCTATACAAGCATTAATCCCTGCTCCAATCAATAAAATGTACATGCAGGTATAGATCCATAACATAAAAATTATGATGGTTGTTAAGCTCCCATACATATAGGACATATTACTAAATCCGCCTACATAAATAGAATAGAAATAAGAAAAACCGCTCCATCCCACTGCTGCAAATAATGCCCCCGGAATCTGCCATCCGAGTTTTCCTTTCCGGTTCGGCACTAGCTTATAAATAAACAAAAATATACAAAGTTCAATAGCCAGAGCCATTAAAAACCGTACTTTACCGACTGCATTCATGATTACATCTACTACTACAAAACGCTCTGCCAGGAAATCCAGCCTCTGCTCACTGAACACAAAAAGCAGCATAGCAACAATCACTGCTACCAACAATATTAGTGTATGTACAGCCGAACGCAGCCGCAGGATAAAATAATTTCTTGTCTCCTTCACACCATAGATATTGTTGCATCCTGCTGTAATCGCCAACATTCCTCTTGCCCCGGACCAAAATGCAATAATCGCTGTTATGGAAATCAGTGTTACAGACTTAGTATATACTTCATCCATAACCGCTATTATAAATGGCATCAGCACAGAGGGCAAAAATGAAGAAAACATTTCCAAAAGCATACTTTTCGTAAGCGGTGTATATTGAATCAACGCTAAGAGCATCATCAGCAGCGGAATCCCAGACAATACAATAAAGTATGCTGCCTGAGCAGCATACGCGCCGATATGTGCTTTCTGCAACTTATCGATAAATAAAAAAATAAAACGGACAATTTTTTTCATAACACTCAGTCTAGAATTGTTTGCTCGTGGTCCACGCATAGGATTTCTACTCCTTTTTGATTTTTAGATACTTTTTCTATTATAACGAATGATTTATAAGATAGCAAGAACATATTGTAAAATATATATACATTTATCTCCATATCTTTGTTATATAATAAAAAGAGACCACAACAATGTGTGGTCTCTTGCAAATTCTATCATTTGTTCTTTATTCTAACACTGTTTTTTTCTTTTTTAATAAAAGAACTCCAAGCGCTACACTGACAACACCAAATCCTGCTACAACTCCACCTGCAACTGTACCGGTCTTCGGAAGATTAGCAGAAGCGCTTCCTGGAGTACCTGGCTCTAAGCTGACAATTGCATATGTAGAGAAGTGGTTTGTCTTCGCAACAATCTTACCATTCTCAATCGTATGCTTTAATACGGATACAGTACCATCACTATTAATTCTTGCAACTACAATATTATCTGTATTAAATCCGCTTGGTACATCTGCAACAATCTTAGCAACAGACTGCGGCTGTGTTCCGCCAAAATTCAAATCCATAGCTATAAAATTAGATAAGCGGAATCCATTTCTTAAAATAACACCATTCAAAGAGGCCTGTATAGATGTATACTGACTTGTACCTCTATAAATAGCTGACTTTGAAAGAGTTGCAGAACTTGGCATACCCTTTACTTCCAAAGAAGCAAGTACTGCATCGGTCAATCCTTTATTCTGCTCTACTGCTGCTGCCTCAGCTGCTGCTGCTGCTGCCGCTGCTTCTGCTGCTTTCTGTTTTGCAGCATCATTATTGGAGCTACCACCAGAAGATGAACCGCCGCTAGAAGATGAACCGCCACTAGAACCTGTGCTGCCTCCACTAACTGTACTTCCAGACTGCGCTGTCTGATACAAAGCTGCTACTTCACTTGCAGATAACTCACTGCTGTAGAATGTAATCTCATCCAGGCAAATCTCAGATGTCGGACTATATCCGGTATTACCAATATATGCCTGCATATCCGGCCATGCCATAGCTTCCAGGAATTTAACCTGAGTCGTATTTACAGGATTAGAAGGATCTTTCTCACCTGCATTCCAACGTTTATCAATAACTCTATATAACTCTTTCTTAGCACCATTCACATAAACAGTCGTTGTTGAATTGTTTGCTGTAATGGTTACATACTGCCACTTATTAGCTACACCTAAATAAATACCTTCCTCATCATGCAGCTCCAGTTTATTATGATGAAGCCCAACGAAATATACCATTGGATTAAAACCATCGCCTACCGGATCTTGATATCCACAAGTAATACCATAAATATAAGGTCCGTGTGCATCTTCAACACTTTCCTTACCATCAATACCAGCTTCCTTATCTGGATGCTGTACCGTCTTATCACCGCTGATAAAGCCCATGATCGCTGCTGCTGTCTTAGCTGCATTATCATCCGGAACTTTAATCCAGAAAGAAATGGAAAGACCACTTAAGCTCTTACCAGCAAAAGGATTAGGAAATTTCAAACTACTTGGTGTTCCCTGAACAATCTTCTGGTCATAAGGACCCATTCCATTTGTAGCTGTCTTGACCTCCAGATTAGAGGATGAACCATTTGCAAGCTTCAATACCTTGCTTCCTCTTTCTGCATCGTCTACAACTGTAGGCGGTGTACCTCCATTTACTCCAGGAGACATTCCTGTGCCATTTTCAAAATCATATCCGGTAATGTAAGAGGCTGGCGCTGCTTCTACCTTCAATGATGTTGCAGGAATTGCTGCTACCGCGACCATAGCTGTCACTGCAATTGCTGAAATTACTTTTTTCATCATTTTCATTTCGACCGAACTCCTTTTTATTTTATTTTAATTTCATGGATTAGCATCCTATGAGTTAATCATAAGTAATTTTAACATGTTTTTTACCGAGTTGCAAGATTTTTTTAGCATTTTTATATATTTTTTACTATTTTCTGCAATATTCCTTGAATCATCCCCTTTCCTTTGAAATATTTTAATATTATTTTTATCTTTTAAATGTTCCAGACGTGTAATACCATCCGAACACTCATGGAGTAAACAGAACCGCTGAAACCACAATTCTTTTTCTTGTATCATCTTCGCAGGTAATCATCGTAAGCGTATGTTGATCTTCAAGCTCTTTGATCACTGACCAATCGGCTGGTTCTACCATTCTCTTATCATATACCGAATAATGGTATTCCTTCCCATTTACATCTGTTAATTTCACAACATCTCCGGTTTCAAGTTCTGGAAGCCGTTCAAAAAATGTCCCGAAATAACCTCCTCGGTGTCCGGCTATTACACAGTTTCCCTGTTCACCAATACCGGCCGACTCTGTCAGATGTCCGACTGCCCGGTTAATCTGCTCATCCTCTGTACCCTCTACAATTGCATACAATACATCAATTTTGTCGATTTCCACAATGCCAATTCTGCTGTTATCTGCCAATATGGTCTGCAGCTTCTGGTCTCGTTCTGACGGCTCAGTCTGAACTGCCGTTCCGCTGGGCGCCGCTATGCTTTCTGGCGATACCGCTTCTGGAGTAATCGTTTCGGCATCTGTCTCTATAGGATCTGCATATTTACCACTGCGAATATCTTCTATATCTTTATCATTATTCTTTCTATTGATAGCAGGAATCGCAAAAACCGAAATAATAGCCAGTATGCCGGCGGCTATTAATAGAATTCCGGCAATCTGTCTGCCATTTACCCGCTTTCCGCCATTTTCTCCTGCCTGTTCCGGCTTCTGCTCTTTTTCCATATTCTGCACCTCATCCTTCGGCTAATCTTGTATCTGCTCTTCTAAAACTTCTTTGGCTTTCTTCAATGCCTCAGCAATTCCAGCTGGATTCTTGCCTCCTGCCTGCGCCATATTGGGACGGCCGCCGCCTCCTCCGCCAACACAGGATGCTACTGCCTTTATCAGATTGCCGGCATGAGCGCCACTCTTCTGAGCCTGGTCGGTTGCCATAACCATCAGGCTGACTTTTCCTTCCTTAGCAGAAGCCAATACCACTACGCCTTCTCCCAGCTTTTCCTTCAACTGATCTCCCAGTTCACGAAGACCGTTCATATCTACATCAGGCACGGATACTGCCAGGAGCTTCTGCCCCTTCACTTCCAGCACCTGATTCATAACGTCACCCAGTGCTTCTTTGGCAGCTTTACTCTTCAAAGATTCATTTTCACTATGAAGCTCCTTTAATTCTGCCAGTAGTCCTTCTAGCTTCTCTGGCAAAGTGGCAGGTGTACTTTTAATAGCCTTAGCAGCCCTTTCTAGTATTCCTTCCATGTTTTTATAATAAGAAAATACATGCTCGGATGTCAAAGCCTCAATTCTGCGGATTCCTGCAGCCACACCAGACTCCGACAAAATCTTAAATGCTGTAATCGCACCGGTATTCTGTACATGTGTACCGCCGCAAAGCTCAATAGAGAACTCTCCCATCTTCACAACCCGTACCTGATCTCCGTATTTTTCACCAAACAGAGCCATAGCACCAGTCTTCTTGGCTTCCTCTATACCCATAACTTCTGTTACCACTGGAAGGGATTCCTGAATCTTTTCATTGACAATTGCCTCTACCCGCTCTAACTCTTCCCTAGTCATAGCTGAAAAGTGGGAAAAGTCGAAGCGAAGCCGATCTGGATTGACATCTGAACCATGCTGTTCCACATGACTTCCCAGCACTTCGCGGAGTGCTTTCTGCAGAAGATGGGTAGCACTGTGATTCTTACCAGAAGCTAGACGTTTCTCCCTGTCTACCTTCAATACAGCCTGTTCTCCGGTTCGGAAGATACCTTTAACAACTCGGCCAACATGGCCGATCTTTCCTCCAGACAGCTTCAGCGTGTCTTCTACCAGGAATTCTCCGCCTGAATTCTCAATCACACCGGTATCTGCAGCCTGTCCGCCGCTGGTCGCATAAAACGGAGTCTCCCTAGTGATAATTGTTCCTTGATCTCCTTCTGTCAATGCTTGAACCACTTCGGACTCTGTCGTCAGCACAAGAATCTCGGACTCTGTTTCCAGATTCTCATATCCTACAAAAGAAGAGGTAATGGCAGGATCAATTTCTTCATAGACCGTTGCATCGCTTCCCATATAATTCGTTACCTTACGGGCTTCTCTTGCTTTCTTCCTCTGTTCATCCATAGCTGCCTGAAAGCCTGCCTCATCAATGGTAAAGCCTTTCTCTTCCAGAATCTCCTGCGTCAGATCCAGCGGGAATCCATACGTATCATAAAGCTTGAACGCATGTTCTCCTGCTAATTCCTTTCTGCCAGTCTTCTCCATCTCTTCTTGCATTTGGGATAAAATGAACAATCCCTGGTCAATCGTCTTATCAAACTTATTCTCTTCTTCTGTCAAAACGGCAAAAATCATATTCTTCTTCTCGTCCAGTTCCGGATATCCATCCTTAGAGCCTGCAATTACTGTCTCGCTTAGGCGTGACAGAAACTTTCCCTGAATACCAAGCAGCCTTCCATGACGTGCAGCACGGCGGATCAGCCTTCTAAGGACATAGCCTCTGCCCTCATTACTGGGCATAATTCCATCGGAAATCATAAATGTACTGGATCGAATATGGTCCGTAATCAGACGAATGGAAACATCCTTTTTCTCGTCACTTTGATAAGCAGTCTGGGCAAACTCACAAACCCTATCTCTAAGCGCCTGCAGCGTATCTACATCGAAAATTGAATCAACATCCTGAACTACCACTGCTAAACGTTCCAGTCCCATTCCAGTATCAATATTTTTCTGAACTAGTTCCTCATAATGGCCTTTGCCATCATTTTCAAACTGGGTAAATACATTATTCCAGACCTCTATATACCGGTCACATTCACAGCCCACCGTACAATCGGGCCTGCCGCAGCCGTATTTTTCTCCGCGGTCATAATAGATCTCAGAACAAGGTCCACAAGGACCGGCTCCATGTTCCCAGAAGTTGTCTTCTTTTCCAAAACGGAAAATCCGCTCTGGTGCAATACCAATTTCTTTATTCCAGATATCGAATGCTTCTTCGTCCTCTTCGTAGACAGAAGGATACAGACGGTTTTCATCCAGTCCCACTGTCTTTGTCAGAAATTCCCAGGACCAGGCAATGGCTTCTCTTTTAAAATAATCTCCAAAGGAAAAATTACCCAGCATCTCAAAAAATGTACCATGCCGCGCAGTCTTACCAACATTTTCAATATCACCTGTACGAATGCATTTCTGACAGGTTGTCACCCGACGTCTCGGTGGAATCTCTTGTCCGGTAAAATAAGGTTTTAGCGGCGCCATACCAGAATTAATCAGCAGCAGACTATTATCATTTCTCGGAACCAGAGAAAAACTCTTCATCTTTAAATGATCCTTGCTTTCAAAAAATTCCAGAAACAGCTTTCTTAATTCATTTACACCATATTTCTTCACAGTTTTATGCCTCCAAAATTATTCTTCTGTACTATTGCGCTTCTTTAAATCACTTTTTTTGCGCAGCGCTGTACCAATAAAAATACCTCCTACAGCCAATGCAGCCAGTATTACCATAATAACAGCATATTGTGCAAAACTTTCAAAAATTGCTCCCATGAACATTCACCTTCCTAAAATAATTTTAATATTTGTTTTTGACTTTGTTCCTATGTGTATACACACTCATTATAGAAACATCCTTCTTCTATCATACCACATATTATATATTATTTTCAAGTTTTTTGCAATAAGTGGAAACATAATCAAGCCCATCTACATATGATGAAGTGTAAATAAAATTTGGAGGTATTCATCATGAGTGACTTAACAGCAACAAACTGCGGATGTGGATGTGAAGGAGGCAACAATTCTATTCTTTGGATTATCATCTTACTGTGCTGCTGTGGCGGTAACAACGGTGGATGCGGCGGCAGCGGATGCGGCTTCGGCGGCGACAACAACTGCCTTCTGTTAATCTTACTGCTTTGCTGCTGCGGTAATGGAAATGGTTTCTGCGGTTAATGTAACAACTGATTCTGTTTTCTAATCTTTCTATCGGAGGGTGGCCGTTCATAACGGCCACCTTTTTCCATCTTCTTTTGCCTGCTGCTTGTTATTCCTGCCTGTGATTTCTTCTGGCTGGATAGGAAGGATAGTTTCTACCACGGCTATACGGAACGTTTGTTTGCTCCTTTTCCTGCTCCCGATTCATTCCTCTGCTCATACACTCCTGATCAATTTCATATACGGCATTCCCATCAATGACCAGTTTCATATGTTCCTTTTCCATAATTCCCCTCCTAATCTTCTTTCTTTTATTTTATTACAAAATATGATAATGGTGCCATTTCTAGTCATAACCGAGCAGTTTATACATATATTTTCAAAAAGGACAAAAAGGAGCCTAAAACAATGGATGGTTCATTAACCGATTTTGATAACCTGACCTTTTCACATTCTCTGCAGATGTTGAAAGCCGCACTTCCTTACATGAATAACAATGAACAACGAACCTTTACTGTATTCATTAAGATCTTTGAACTGCGCAATGCCCTGTCCCTGATTCAGGAAGAAGACAATCAGCTCACCGCCTGCTCTGAAAATGCAGAAGGCAGTCAGATTCTTAATATGCTGAATCATATTCGTGATTTCTGCACAGACAAAGAGAAAGAGTTTATTGATTTATTTATTAATTTCAATCAGGCATTTCAACTTTTTTCCTCTTACAGAGCTTCGATGCCGGAAGGCCAGTCAGATAATAACAATATGTTTGATATGCTGAAAAATCTTCTGACGCCTGAACAGCAGGCCGCTTTTGATGGTTATTCCCAAATGTTTGCTGGAATGGCCTAAATCTCTGGCACAATTCAACGGCCAATACATAAAATACAATAACAGATTCCTTATTAATAGAAAGGTTGGAAAAATATGAACAATAATTCCTGGATGAACGACCCTGCACTGAAAAATATCGATCCTATGAAACTGCAGATTCTCTCCTCCATTGCAAATGAAGCTGGCAATAAAAATACCAACGAACTGCTTCCATTCTTTATGTCTGCTATGAATCAGGCAAATGACAAAGGAATCAGCTTCTCTTCGCCAGAACGGGAACTGCTTATGAATATTTTAATGCAGAAACTCGCCCCTGAAGAAAGACAAAAAGCAGAAACCATTATAAGAATGGCCTCTGCTTTCCAAAAAAAGTAATCGTTCTTTTGATTTTTCTTATCCGCCAATCTGCACATGGAGCCCCGTGGTTTTAGCAACTTCCAGCAGCTGCTGCATGTGTTCATTGGTTGGCGGTTCTATATCCTCCAACAGATACTCTCGTGAAAGTCCTGCATATTTATCCTGCCCCAGCCGATGATACGGCAGAAGATGAAGGGAATCTACTCCCTGCAAAGAACGGGCAAACCGTGCAATCTCCAAGATCTCTGCTTCTGTATCATTAAAAGTTGGTACAACCGGAACACGAATAATCAGTTTTTGACCTGTAGCCGCAATCTTCCTGGCATTTTCTAGCACCTTTTCATTGGATTTTCCAATAAATAATTTATGTTTATTGGGATTCATATGCTTCACATCCATCAAAAACCAATCCAAATGCGGCAGAATCTTCTCTTCTATCATACTAAAATCCGCAAAAGCCGTAGATTCTATAGCCGTATTGATCCCGGCCTGCTTGGCCGCAAATAATAAGTCAGAAGCAAACTGAGGCTGCAGCAGACACTCGCCGCCTGATAAGGTCATCCCTCCACCCGAACGACGGTAATGCGGCAGATCCTTTAATACCTCCTCCATAACCTCTTGAACGGTTACATCCTTTCCAATCGTCTTTTCCTTTCCTTCCACACGCATAGGATGAATCTCGTATCTCTGGGATTCCGGATTACAGCACCATCTGCAGCGAAATGCACAGCCTTTCAAAAATACAATGGTACGGATTCCTGGCCCGTCGTGTATAGAGAATTTCTGAATATCGAAAATTCTTCCTGTTGTCTGTAAATAATTGGTATCCAACTGCATAATGGAATCCTCCCAAATCACTTCTGTCTATACAACCTAAAATCCCTGTGTTGTACGATTAATAATATCATCCTGCAAAGACTTGGACAATGTCGTGAACAACGCACTATAGCCTGCCACACGTACTACCAGGCCCTTATATTTCTCAGGATGAGCCTGCGCATCTAATAAGGTCTCACGGCTTACTACATTAAACTGCATATGCATCCCTTTTTGATCAAAAAATGCACGAATCAAAGCCACAAATTTCTGCAATCCTTCCATTCCCGACAAGGCGGAAGGATGGAACTTCTGATTAAATAAGGTTCCATTGGAAGCAATTCCATGATCCAGCTTAGAAACCGAATTAGCAGTCGCAGTAGGCCCTAGTATATCTTTACCAGCAACCGGGCCAACTCCGTCGGCAATCGGCGTATTCGCTAGTCTTCCATCCGGTGTCGCTCCCGTCTGAGCACCCAGCGGAACATTCGCAGATACTGGATACAATCCAGCCTGATACTGCCCGCCCCTTGGATTGGAAAAGCTCTCCAGCGGTCTTGTATATGTATACGCAACATCTCTTGCGAATGCATCTACTTCTGGAATATCATTGCCATATTTGTCTACTGCATTAATCATTTCTAAAAGCTTGTCATACTTTTGCTGGTCAGCTTTTGATACACTGTCATATTTTACAGTATGATAGATTGCTTCTATTTCCTTTTCTCCTACTTCTCTGCCTGCAGCAGCCAGACTCCTAGCAATCTCTGTTGTCAATTCCTGACACATTTCCTTACTCAGTCCCTTACCAAAATTCATCTTTAAGGCCTGCTTGAATTCTGCCATGGTTACCTTCTTCTCTTCAAACACAAGTTTCTTAATTGCATACAGAGAATCGGTCATATTGGCAATTCCAAAGCCCTGAGGTCCGGTAAAGTTATAGACGGCTCCACCCTCCTGAATGGTTTTGCCGCGCTTAATACAATCATCAATCATACACGACTGGAACGGCAGCGGACATCTCTCCCTATGGGCAGTATCAATGGCATTATCTGAATTCACCATTAATTTTATGAAATATTTCATTTGCTCTTTATAGGCGTCGTAAAACTCATCAAACGTCTTCATATTCTCTACTTCGCCAGTTCTTAAGCCCACCTGGACACCATTTTCCAAACCATTGCTAAACACCATTTCCAGTGGACGGCACATATTGAAAAATGCTGCATCATGCCAGCCGTCTGTCATACCTGGCATCTGTGGTTCCACACAGCCAATAATCGCATAACTTCTGGCATGCTCTAAGGTTACACCTCTACTCATCATAGAAGGAATGATTACTTCATCATTATAATAAGCCGGAAGTCCGATTCCTGTTCTGGTCAGCTTGGCCGCTTTAATTAAAAGCGCATCCGGCGTTCCGTTCCATACTCGAATGGAAAGTGATGGCGCCGGCAGCATCACATGCATAGAAGCTTCCAGACACATACAGGATAAATCATTGGTAACATCCAAGCCCTCTTCGCTCTGTCCGCCCACAATCAGATTCTGGAACAAACTATAGCCTGCAAAGCCTTCCGCAGAAGCAGCATCCCTAACTTTATTCAAATCATTTAACTTCACCCAGATACAATCAATCAATTCCTGGGCGTACTCCCTAGTAATCCTGCCCTCTTCCATATCTTTCTTATAATATGGATACATATACTGATCAAACCGTCCCGGAGAAATTGAATGTCCGCTGGACTCCGTCTGAATCAGCATCTGCACGAACCAAAAAGACTGACAGGCTTCATAAAATGTCTCTGCCGGCTTGCCCGGAACTTTGGCACAGATTTCTGCAATCTTAAGAAGCTCCAGCTTTCTTTGATCATCCTGACAAGCTTCTGCTTCTTTCAGCGCCAGCATAGCATAACGCTGCGCATAATGAATCGCTGCCTTACAGCACATGATCACCGCATTCAGGAAATGAGAACGTTTGGCATAGTCTGCTTCCGATACATCATGCTTTTGCAGCTCTTCTTCTGCTTCTGCCATAATGCCCTCGTATCCAATCTTCAAAACCTTATCATACTGCACACAGAAATGTCCAATTCCATTGTAGAAATAATTTCCAGTTGTAAACATATTGTGCTCAATAGCGGTCAAAGTCTCCTTGGCCATATAAGAAGTCGCAAGCTCACTGGTCGTCTTGCCTTTCCAATACTTATAAGCCTCATGTAATTTCTTCTTTGTATCTTCTGCGATATAAAATGGGTCCGCACTTCGTTCTTCTACTGTATCAAACTCTGCTTCCAGCCATTCAAACGAATATTCTGGAAATACCTGGCAACCTCTGGGAGCTTGGCTGTTGCTTCCTACAATCAGCTCTTCTGGGCGTATAATAATAGGAAGTTCCTGACAAATCTTCTGAAATGCCTTGGCCCGCCGGGTAATCACCGGTTCTCCTTCCGTCTCCTTATAGGATTCTGTTACAATCACCGCTCTGTCCGCTTCTATCACAGGCAGCTTCGCATATAAATGCTCAATCAGCCTTGGAATTCTTGGACTTTTCTCAATATCACCATCATAAAACTGCGCCACATTAACCTCTCCTTTACTTAATTTTTATGTATATTTCATTCCTATTTACGATTGGTTATATTATACAATAAGTTGTACAGAAAGTCAACGAATCTGTACTTTTTGCTCTTGAATAATTCTAAAACATGGAGTATAATAGAATCAATGTTATTTATTATTTTGAAATGACTCCTGAGGTTCAGGTGCATTAGAATTAGAGAAGAATCGTTCAATCCGCTTTCACTTCAGAGAAAAATGAAAAATAATGGATAGGGTTAATATGTCAAAAGAAAAGTTGTTAAGCAACTGAGAGGAGTTTTATTTGTTATGAACAAAAAGGAAAGAATTGAAAAAAAACTAACAGCATCTATTGTTAAAGTGGCAATCCTTTCAGCAATAGCAGCAGTTATTTCTCTAATTGCGCTGATTGTGATTTCCAACCGGTATTCTTATGCATTAACCAACTTTGGTTTTGCTCAGGGAGATATTGGAAAGGCGATGTTCGAATTTGCCGATGTCCGTTCTTCCCTTCGTGCTGCAATCGGCTATGATGATGTAGATGCCATTGAGTCTGTTGTGAAACAGCATGCCGAAGTAAAAGAGGCCTTTGAAGAATCTTTTGCAAAGGTAGAAGAAACGATCGTATCTGACGAAGGCCGTCAGACTTATGATGAAATTAAAGCAGAATTAGAAACCTATTGGCCATTAGATACTAAGATTATGAATCTTGGTGCTACCACAGACCGTGAAAAATGTAAGGAAGCACAGGATATTGCTCTTTCCGAATTATCCGGAGTTTATAACAGTATTTATGATAAGCTGGATTCTCTGTTAGAAGTGAAAGTAGATGAAGGAAGCAGTCTATCCACTTTGCTTAATATTATTGGTTGGATCCTATCAGCTGCAATTGTGCTTGTAATTAGTCTTGCATTATTCTTATCTACCAAAATTGGAAAAAGCATTTCCAAAAGTATTGCTGCTCCTTTGGGTGATCTTGGCGAAAGACTCAAAACATTTGCAAATGGAGATCTTACCACTCCTTTCCCTGAAGTCAATACTGGTGATGAAGTACAAGATATGGGCGAGGATGCAAGAGAAATGGCAGCAAACCTGAATCTTATTATTCATGATATAGAAGAAGTTCTTGGTGAAATGGCTGGTGGAAATTATGCCATTGAATCTAAAATCGAAAGAAAATACACTGGTGATTTCCAGAAGCTGCATGAGTCTATGTGTGTATTAAGAGACCAGATGACTGAAACATTATTATCCATTGGCGAAGCATCCAATCAGGTATCTGCAGGTTCTAATGAACTTGCCAATGCTTCTCAGTCTCTTGCCGAAGGTGCCACTGACCAAGCAAATGCAGTACAGGAATTACATGCAACTATTGCGGATATTACTACTACTATGGAAAAGAGTGCAGAGAGTGCAGATGAATCTTACATAAAAGCGCAGCAGTATGCATCAGAAGCTGATCACAGCCGTGAAGAAATGAATACTATGATGGCTGCTATGGAACGAATTAATGATGCTTCTACAAGAATTGGAAACATTATTTCTGAGATTGAATCTATCGCATCACAGACCAACCTCCTATCGCTGAATGCTTCTATTGAGGCTGCAAGAGCTGGTGAATCAGGACGAGGTTTTGCTGTAGTTGCAGACCAGATCCGTGACCTGGCTGATCAGAGTGCACAGGCTGCTGTAGATACCAGAGAGTTGATTGAAGCGTCTATTAAGGAAGTTACAGAGGGCAACAGTGCTGCTGAGCGTGCTTCCGATGCCATTGTATCGGTAGTAGATGGAATCAAGCAGATTGCTGATTTCTCCAAAGATCTAAAAGTAATGATGGAAGATCAGGCTGAAGCAATGCGTCAGGCAGAAATCGGAGTGAATCAGATTTCCGGAGTTGTACAGAGCAATGCTGCAACTGCTGAAGAAGCTTCTGCTACCAGTGAAGAATTATCTGCTCAGGCAACTATGCTGGATGAACTGGTTGGAAAATTTGAATTAATGCAGTAGTTCGTTTAAATAAATTGGCAAATCAAATGCAAAACACCTGGCACTACAAATTGTCAGGTGTTTTGCATTTGATTGCTTATCTTACTAAGTCTGGAAATCTTCTATAGAACTCCTGTTTGTCCATATACATTTCCTGTTCCGCCTCACTGACCAAGGTTTCAAGACGTTCTGGCATATCTTTCCATGACCAGCCAATAGAAGCCATAGGCTGCGGCTGATTCTGCAATATTGCATGAAATTCTTCAAACTTTTGTAGAAATTCTTCTTTCTCTATTCTTTCACAAATGACTAAAAATTCATCACCACTGATTCGAAAACAAGAATTTTTACCAAACGAATCGGCAAGTAGTCTAACAAATGACTGAATATACTCATCTCCTTTGGAATGCCCATATGTATCATTCACATATTTTAAACCATTAATATCTGCAAAGATGACAGCAAGTCTTTTCTTATTTTGCCTCCTATCATATTCTGAACGACATTTGTCATAATAGTAACGGTTCCAGATTCCCGTCAAAGTATCATAGTTACAATAATATTCCAATTCCTTCTTATAATGCAGCTCTGCAATATAACTATCATGAATATCACGGATATAAAGCATAACAATCTGCTCCTCGTCCGTATATTCAATACCAGGAAGAATTTCCAACGTGACCCATCGAAATTTCTCATTGATTTTTCTACGATAACGGCAGCGAACACAATCTTTACTTGTCAAAAAATGATTTTTCAGATAATCTAAATCCGTAAACTTATGATATTCCTCCAGGTCTTCTTTAAATACAAAGCCTAGCTCTGCAAATGTGTGCAGCCACTCAGAAAATATAATCGAAAATCCATAAGCTTCTGTCATTTCCTCATTATAAATCTTAATTTCCTCATATGTATCATCTGTCAGATTCACCTTTAGAATCTTGTGAAAAATCATCGACAGAATATTCAGCGAATCCTCCATCGCACGACTGTCACTGTCAGAATCCTTCCAACTAAATACAATCCAAGGATTCTCTTGTGAAAAATTCTTGGGAATTAGAATTTCCAAAGTGACCCAACAATATATTTCTCCCATTTTTCTGCGAAAACTATAGACCATCTTCTCCCGGCGGTATTGAAAAAGCTTGCTGCGAATATTGTTCAGATCCAGATGAAACCGATACCGCTCCACATCATCGGGATGTATCAGCTGATTCTCTATTATTCGATCTACATAGCCATTAATTGTTTTTGTCTCAAGACAGCCTAATTCCTTTTCATGTTCTATTAGCTTAACAAATTTATATTCACCAGTAAATAAATTGACTTTGGCTACTTTGATTAAATCCTCAAAATAGACCGACAAAATAAATTCTTTATCTGTCATTGTTAACCCTTCCTTTAATAATTACAATCAGATTTTTCTTCATTCTGCCAAAAATTTCCTTATTTGTTAATCATAATATTTTTTAATGTTAATGTCAATACTCTAAACGCATCGCTATTCTTACACTTTTACACTTATGTCTACAAATGCTGTAAAATTAAGCCCAGGTCTAGTCCGTGACTTGTAACAATCTCCAAATAATGGTAAACTATTGTTATATATCTTTGGTGATTGCAAGGTCTGATTTAAAGATAACTTTGAAAATATAGTTTTTAAATGTGAATATTAATATCTTAAATCATTATAAAACTTTATAATCTTAGGCAGATTTTAGGCAATACATACAATGTATTTGATAAGTATTATTGTATGTATGTTCTAAAGTTATTACTTTAATTCCGGCTTTCGCCATCACCTAATTAATATCTCAGGCATTTGCAAAACTCTTATTTCAATGCCAGAGTTTGGGCAATAGATACAAAAATGTAGCGAATTAAGTACTGACACCAGGACTCCTCCCACTTCGTGGGTCCCTCCTCATGTCCAATCAACTTCTTTGAGCGGAATTTTTGTATTAAGGTAATTCCCCGATATAAAATCGGGGACAATTTGTTCAAACTCGTCGCCTGGAATACGACTTTGCAATCACCTATTAAATGATTTTAGATGATTGTGAAATCTATGTCGTATTATACCTTATTTTTTCTGAATTTACTATATTAATTATTCGATTCTGATTCTTCATCCATCACATACTTCACAGATAACATCGGCAGCTTTTGATCCTGTTCCGAAAAAAGCAGCAGCATAACCGTATATCGTCTTGAGGTATTCGTCAGGCTGTTTTCTGCTTTCCATGACAAAACTGCGGTAATCAGCTCTTTGACCAGATTTTCTGAATAAGAGGCCGCAGCCCGTAAAGCAATTGGCGTCTGAAAATAAACGCCATCCGCCACTTGTGCTCCTGCCGATAGCTGAAGACTAAACTTCATATCTGACGCTGGTTTTAGTAGCGATTCTGCTATCTTCTTCATCGGATTGCGTTCTGGGTCATTGTCCCATGCGCCGATCTCATAAGGTTTCGTATAATTCAGCATAGGGGTAATTACCGACTGGCAGTGTACGAACGGCGTCTTACATAGAAATGCCTCCCTAACCGATATACCATATTCTGCCAGCAGCTGATCATTGCGGTAAATCTGCAGCTGGCTGGCTGCGTTCTGGTATTTCAGAAGATCCAGTTGGGGCAGAACAAATTCAAAATCTAAACATGCAGCAGCCAATGGGTAATGTCCCTCCTCAAATGCATAATAAAATGCTGTCTGTCCATTCTCCGTCCGTGTAAGCAAATAACGCTCCCCATTAGCAGCAGCGGCAGCAAGTATGGGGGCAGGAAAGCTGTTTTCTTCCTCCAGCCTCACAAAAATTCCCCGATAGCAAATCTTCCCTTCCTGTTCTATCAAATCCGTACTCAGCCAATAGGTCAGCTCTGTCTGCGGCCGCCATACAGTCTTCTGCAGCGTCTCTTCTTGGGCAGATTGGACAGCCAGATGTTCTTCCCATGCATCGGCAATTTCCCCAGCAGAGGTCAAATAGCTGTGTAGTGCATGTTCTGCCTGTTCCTCTTTCCTTCCGCTTCGAAAACCATTTAACAATCCGAACACTTGTTCCCTATTGGTCATATACTGTGCTAGGCACAAGAACAAGTCTCTGCGATTTACCGCCTGGCACTGCAGTTTTGCAGCATTATTCAGTGTAACCTTCAGCAACAACGTATCTTGTGAATAGCCCTCCCACTGATATTTCAGGCGGTAATCCCATAGATAGCCTTTCGTAATATCTTCGGATGACTTTCTCGCATCATGTCCTCGAAAAATTGGTAATGCTGGAAAGAAACGCAGTGGAACTGGTGCCGGGATTTCACTTGTAAAATCAAGTGTGATTCCATCGGTTTGTTCAAACGGATGGAAAAACTGCAGCCACATCGAATCTTCATAGCCCTCTTCCTGCCTGCTTCTGTTATATTCCAGCTGGTCTGCCGTGAACACTACCTGATTCAAAGGAATCTGTTTCTGCAGCTGAGGGGCATTGGTCCTTAGTACCATATTGGCATAACCGCTGCCATTTCTTAGGGAAATCTTATGTATTGTAATATTGGCTCTCTTAACTGCTTCCTGCTGTCCGGTCGGAGATTCACTTTCAAAGACAGAACGGCCGCTGAGTGCAGGAGAAAGCTCTTGTGTCCACTGTGTCTTGGATTCTATATCATATTGTGCGATCACTCCTATGGAACGTGCCGCAGTCAGATCGGCTCTGAGCTCTTCTTTCAATATAGCTCTGACACTGTCCAAAGCTTCGTTCGTCACACGATTATCAACCTCTAACACCAGGTCTATCCCCCGGCTCACAATTTCAGCCAGCCGTTCCTTACAGCCAATCAGCTGTTCCAATTCCTTATACAGCGTGCCTCTCTGATATATGGGTATCGTATAAGAAGCATCTAGAAGCTGCTCCAGATCTTCCAGAAATGTTTTGCCCCACTGTTCCAAATCAATCCCGCTAAATGAAAGCAATACCGGCTCTTTTTCCCAATTACCATCCTCTGTCAAATTATATATTTCCTGATCCACTCTGGATTCTGTCATAGTATTCAGCGGACGCAGACTAAAATACCGCGGCAGTTCCCGTTGTCCCTCCGTACTGGTATGAACAGCACCCTTACGGACATGCAATGCTTCTACTCCT
Organism: Lachnospiraceae bacterium; assembly: GCA_022791575.1. GTDB lineage: Bacteria > Bacillota > Clostridia > Lachnospirales > Lachnospiraceae > JAAVZI01. The sequence continues at coordinate 18,873 of JAAVZI010000080.1, read as the reverse complement.
TGATGGCTCCCCGTATCGCCGGTTACCAATCCCCACAAATGTTCTTTGCCGCCGGAAGCAACTTTTACATGAGGCAGGGCATTCTCCAATTCTTTGATAAATGCGTCTGCAGATAACTCTCCATTTTCATTTTTGCTGGTCATAACTGGGAGCTTAATTTTTGAGCAGAACATATGTTCTGATTGTTGCAGCTGCTTATGTACCAACTCTTTGTTCCGATAGACTCTGCATTCTGTATCCAGTGCAAACAGCCCTTCTAGCTTCTGCTGTGCAATCAAGGGTCCACTTTTTTCCATCTGTTTCACCGTCAGCAGAAGACAGGCACCCTGGCGAAACAGCACCAATTCCTGATTGGCCTCCAGAATCATTTGCGGCGTTATCAGCTCTTTCTGTGTACTCAGGCGCCGGGCGAGTACCAGCAGATTATCGCTTTCAGTTGTTACTACGCTTTGACTGCCGCAGGTTACTAGGACTCCTGAGCGAAGAATCTGCAGCGGCGCATTTGCCTCTGCAAACTCCCGGATCCTTAGGCCACTGAGCCTGCAAAGACCGGTGATACTGCTGTCCTCCTGCAGCTGCCACAATGGCACAAGTAAAAGCGCTCTCTCTTTTAATAGATCCGTCCGCTCCTGAACCACAGCCAACAGCTGTTCCAGAGAAACCGCCGGTGTAAACATCCCGCAGACCTCTCGAATACTCATTCGTTTCTTAGACAGCACTATTTGCTGTTCTCCCATTGTGATGACCTGTCCATTTCCTGCAAATATTGGCATGTCCTGATTCATTTCTCCAAGAATCTGTACCGAAGTGCCCAGCTTATCTGCAATCTGTTCCAGGCTTTCCCGCTGTGCATAATAGGGCAGACGCAGCAATTCATCCTCTGGCACCGTCAGATACGTTCGGCTTTGCAGCACTGCCTTGTCAGCTAGTGTCCGTCCGGAATTATAGGCCAATAATTCTTTGGGGCATATATCATACAGATCAGCAACCTCGGACACTGTCCGCTTTGCCAAAGGATTTCCCAGGTCTAACTTCCTTTGCGCACGCAAAAGGCGGGTGCCCGCAGTATATAACTTTTCCGTATCACGGTTCATCTCAATCAGTTTTGCGGGTTCCATCCTCTCCGCAGCAGCTGCCGATTCTAGTGTATCCCCGGCTTTTGTATATCTGGTATGATAAGACAAAACCGCTCCCTGAGCCAGTACCGGTTCAGCGGCATTATGCATGACCAGCTCCTGACTAGAAACTGAAATATGGTATTCATAATAAAAAGTATAGACAATATCCAGCAAACTGATTACTTCCGGTTCTGTCACCTCTACCTCAAAGTCCTCATATAAGAACACACAATTCTGACATAGAATTCCTTTGGTTCGTTCATTTCCAGTTACTAAATCTTCGATGGAGGCATTGCATAGCTCGGAAAGTTCCGCAAAAGAACGTATGTTCCCAATTTCTATCTGACGTTCCCGAATTCTCAGATAGATTCCCTCTTTCAGCGGCTGCTTCTGATTAAATGGTAGTTCCATAACCGCTGACAGTTCCTCCTCCGGCACTGGAATAAGCTTCGCCAGTGTATAACTGTCTGGGAAAAAGACGAACTCCGGCAGCAGCACAGGTTCCCCAAAGAGATCTTGCACCTTTTGATTGGCATTCTCTTCTGTCAGTTCTTCTAGGGATACCATGTGGGCATGACTGAACGACTCCAAAGTATGTTGTTCTTCTGTCACAGCAATCCCAGCAGAGGACAGTCGAGCAAAACAATGGCACATTAGATACCCCGCAGCCGCAAATTCAGCCAGTTCCAAATGATCCACCTTTAACGGTTCTGCCAACAAAACACTGTAAATCTCAGCCGTTACATCCTCCTGTATATACTGATAATAGGCTTCAGCAAACCGTTCCCTGCTGCCGGCCAGTTCCTCTCTGGATTTCCATAGTTCCTCTGCTGGCATCCGGGATTGTATGATAATAGAAAACAGCCCTGCACAGACGGTATAATACGCCTTGGCAAACGGCAGAACTACTGGAGAAATCAGTTCATCGGTATATTTAACTGGAAGTGATAACTGGTATTCAGGAGAAATTGCCGCCATATTTCCCAGAATATCCCGGAACATCAGCTGAATTCGCGGCTGTTTCTCTGTTTCTTCTGTTACAGGCGTATAAGGGCTCTTAGAACGCTTTGGCAGTCCCTCGACGTCTCGAACCTCTCCTTTATAATAAGACAGCAGGGGCAGGATTCTAGCATATTTCCAGACTTCCTTCTCTCCCTCTTCTCCTGCCTCTGGAAACAGCGGCTCTGACTGAGTACTTGCTTCATATGCGTCCGTCTCACAGAGCTGGCAGGAAATGATACTGAACAGATTTTCCGCCTGTGCTTCTTCTGCTGCCCAAAGCTCCCATTCAAAACCATGATAACCGGTCTTAATCAAGCTGGATGTCGTATATAGTGTCTGGCAGTAGAGATAGGTATCCGCTGCCAAAGCCGCCTGTCCTGCGGGAACCGATAAACAGTTAAAAAACGGATAGAGTTTCTCTCCCTGTGCCTGCGCCAGCACCCAAATCCTAGCGGATGTCTCCTCTATAAATAACGACTCCGGCAGAACCTCTCCCAGCTCCAGCCAATAGCCCTCTCCTCCTATGGTGCTGCACTGCCACAGCAGTTTTAAAAATGAACGGCACTGCCGCGGATCCGCAACATAACCGAACGTTTCTTTCAGCGATTCTCCCATTCTCTCCGCCAGAAAGACATGTTTCGTCTCTCTGGAAAGATTCTTTTTAATCAAAACTGCCGGATTCTCTTGCTGAATTCCCTGCAGTCCCTCCGGCCTACGGTCCACAAGCGAAGAGCTATACATCATTGTAACACCTTCCAAACAAATGTTCGACCCTAAAAGCGCCAGCAGATTCTTACAGTTCTCACAGTCCGTCCCCACAACCTCATATGTGCTTCCCTCCTTTTTCCTAATTATTAGAGGAAACAGCAGACCAAATGTAAAACCGGACAATTCTATTGTCTGTTCTCGATTCGCTCTTTGCAGAGACACCGGACATCCCTCTGGAGCAATGTTTTCTGCATGAATTTCAAAAAGCTGCCTCTGTTGGCTGACCAGTGAAATCTCGCGGGACAGATTTAGGCGAAATGGAAGTTTGCGGGCAATATCAGCCTCGTGCAGAGGGCTTTTCATACGCGGCACCAGCGGATTTGTAATATAGTTCTCAGACAGCTGCGTATCTGTAAAGGTATAGACTAGTTCCTCTTCCTCTGCCGCCATATAAACAGCTCCCAGCTTACGGTCAAAATGATGTTCAAATGCCCGATTATGCTCATAAATACCCTCTATACGCATAAGCTTTGCCTGATTGCTATCACGCTCTACCACCCCTGAAGAAAACAGACGCAGCCACGAAAACTCTCCTTCTTTTTTGGTAATCCGATAACCATAAATCTGTCCGCCCTCTTCATTGATCGGTGTAGCCATCTGCTGTACATCCGTCTCAATCACCGGTGCTTCCCACTGCTGCCCGGACAACACAAACAGCCCATCCAGCCGGTCCGAACCAATCTCCACGGGAAGTCTGGTTCCGCTTAAAAAGAAACGCGACAATTCACCCTCAAGCAGGGAATTCTTATACCGCTTTACGGTCTCTATCAGCTGCCGTTTCTCCATAGCTCCCACATAGGGCAGATACAAAAGTGGTTCTTCCTCTCCGCTCTTAAGAATCAGCGGCTCGTCCATGATTTCCTCTGCCAATTCTTCCAGAGAAATCCCCAGATTCCGGGCAGCGTCTGCCAATGTACATCCCTCTTGGGGCACGGTAAATACATAGCCTGGCACAACCACTTCCGCCAGCGGCCTTAAAATCCCTGCTTTGCCGGCCATCTCTGACAGGCGGGCAGTATCACATAAAAGCCGTTCTGCCAGCAGCGATAAGGTCTCCTCCTCAATGATTAAATCTACCTCTGGAACCCATACCTGTGCCTCGCCCCGCAGCTTGGACTCAAACTGCAAAAACGCTTCATTCGGATTGGACATCCACGCCAGATAACGGCTCAGATAAAACACGGTATCTCCAGGTAGAAGCGTCCAAACAGCCGCATTCTCCTCTGCCATATCCCCATATTCCGTAGGATACAACAGCGTTCCATCTTCCGTCCGGTTCTGGTTCAGAGCACTGATACAGTCAAAATACCAGGCACTATATACATTTTCCTCAGCAAAAAACCGGGTATAAAACACAGCTGCCAGTTCCCGAAGAGATAATCCGAGCTGGTTCTCATACGTATAACCGTCGATATGCAGATTTGCGCCCAGCTGCAGAATATGACGTTCCCAGTTTGCCTCCAATACCTCCTCCAGCACAGCCTGGCCTGCCCTGGCAATAGTAAAAAGGCTTTCCCCCTTGACTGCCCGCACGAATATCCTGGAAAATGTATACGCAGCCCCGCCCTGCATAACCAATTTTGCATTGCGCAAAGCAACCGCCTGGGGTGTCATTCCCAAATGAATCGAAATCATTTCTCCCGGCTGCTTTTGCGCCAGTTCCTGTTGCAAATCCGGGTTTAAAAACTGTATTTCCTCTGTCAACAAAGCGAACTGCTCTGCTACCCGCGTCAGCGTATCATGGATCCTTACCTCATATTCTACAACCGCCGTAATTCGATTGCATTCCTCACACAACTGCCTAAACGAACAGGGCTGCTCATATGGCAATGGAAAATCCTCCATCAGCTCTTCCATATGCTGAACCAACAGCCGGGACAGTATATAAAAATACTCCCGAAACAGCAGCGAAGCAAAACTCTCCGACTCATTTCCTCGGTCTGCCGGCTTCTTATATTCAGGCTGGTTGGGATTCAGCTTTCGGAAATAATTCTCTATATACTCCCGAAATGCCCCGTCAACCGGATGATACGCATCCAACCTCCGTACCACTCCATCATAGTTCTCCAAAACCAGCTGGGAAAATGCTGGGAAAAATACCCCGTCATAATCCTCCGGTGCTGTCCCTTCCGGTATGGCAGAGATTCTGAAAACTGCCTCTTCAGCAAACAGCTTCTCCAGTGCCTCCTTAGTAAACCATTCATCCATTGCCGAAGATCCCTCTAATTTCTCCCGCAGCTGTCTCAGCTCCAGCCTTCCGATATAATCCCTCTCCGGTTCCGGCAAAATCCAGAAACCCACAAGTTCCAGCAGACGGTTAAATGAATTTTGCGATTCCTCATTCGCCGCACAGGTCAAAAGCCGGCTGTCCTGCATAAGCTTTGGATTATCAACAAACAGCAGAAATGCCAACTGCTGACGGGGTGTTCCCTTTACTCCGTTTACCCCGATTCCATCTGCTGAAAAAATAGGAAGGCATTTCAGATCAATCAGTAACGGCTCCTGGATTTTCGCATTATGATCGAATGTATGTTCTGTTTTTCTTCTGTCCCTATATGTAATGGCCGCTCTCTGATTCTGCCTTAGATTCTTTCCGTGAGACTTCCAACTGCTTTCTTTCCTATCCAACCTCTGCAGCGCATTCTGCATAACTAGGCCATCTCCTGCTGATGGTAACAACGCTGCCAGCTGCCAGGGCGGAACCGAAGCTTTACCCAGCTCAAAGGAAAAAGAAAGTTTACACTCAAAATGAAAGGAAATCTTAATAAACAAAATCTTAATCTTCCCACTGGCCGAAATAGAAAGCGTAAATTGAAGCTGCGCCGGCTGACAGCTTTCCATGTAAAAAGATACGGTCGCAGACGCTTCCAGACGCAGCGATAGCTGAATCACACAAAGATCTAAATCTACATAGACCAACCCGGTAATCCCCACCACACCGGATACTTGATAATAAAAAGCAGATTCCGCCGATGTATCCGCTGGAAGAAAACGTGCAAATACTCCTTCCAGCAAAGCAATTGCCTGCAATGCTGCCCCTGCTTTCAGCGGCCCAAAGGAAAACTTTCTTCCCAGTCCAATTTTAAAACCAATGCCAAATGCTACAACTGGATCAAAACAGCCATTGGTAACAGCCGGAACCAGACTGGTGGTATCAGAATTCAAGACACCAAAATAAACGCCGCCCTCCCCGGTAAACAGCTGTACCTGAATCACAAATGAATTGGAAAAATCCTGATTATGCGGAAAACCCAGATCAATCATAAAATTACCGTTTGTATAGATCTCCACGTCAATCAGACCAAGCGTAAGGGAACATACCCCAGTCTCAATCGTGCGGTATGCCTCTGGCAGCAGCAGCCGCGCCTTAAACATACCAATATTCTCTGTTACTTTTTTATAAAGGATCTCCAGCATCAGACCTTTCAGCATCTCTGCCTCAACCGTCACCGATAATCCATACACATAAGGATCATGAAACAGCACCTTAAGCCGGAATAATTTGCTCAGCTCAAAATCTAGGACAATGATCCAGCTGCTATTTTCATCAAACGATAGTGTGCGTATGATCTGACCCGCAGAAGTAAAAACGTCTGCCGGTTTCATTTCCTCTTTCAGCCGCTCTACCATGCTTCCTATATCTTTTAGATCACCGGTATTTCCCCGGATATGCTGCCCCAGAGCCACATAGTAGATGCTCAGCTTTGTACCCTCTTCATTGGAAGGAGAAGGCGCAGATTCATTCAGTACATCCCAGGTAAGCGGGTCTTCCTCTCCATAGGACATTCCCAGAAACTTCCCGGTAAGAATCAGCTCCAGTCGATCCTCACTCTTCCCATAATTCCAGCACAGCCCCAGCCGGTCAATTGTTACAAACTTCAAATCCAGATCCAGATGATAGAGAACGCGAATCGTCCGCTCCGTCGGGTCAACCAGCAGCTCCAGCCGCGATAGTTCCACTGCATTTAATAGATTCCAAGGTGCCTCCAAAACATAATGCAGGTTCGGATTGATGAGATTAATAAAATATTCAATCAGCCCTCCTAGAGTTGTTCCACCAAGCTGAATGCTAAGCGCCTGATGTGGATTCTCCTTTGTTCCTGCCCTCACAACTGCCGCCTCCAGATACAGTTCCCGATAGGAAATGCGGAAACGATATAACGGCAGTTCCTGAGGCGATGTGGAAATCGAAGCCGAGACCTGTACCAAAAAGCTGGATATCTTAAAATATCCGCTGATATCTATCTGGTAGACCATATCTGTTTCACTGCTGCGAATTATCCCTGCCGCCTGCGCTCGTTCCTCTCCTCTCTTCCGTTCCAAACGAACCTGTGCGCCCAGGTTCAATCGAATCCCCAGCACCTCGATATTCCAATCACTGTCAATGGCTGCTTCTATGGTATAGGGGTGGCCCTGCTCGGTAGAAAAGGACATCCATAGCTTTGTTAATTCCATCTGAATATTCCGTACCCATGCGGATGGCTCTTTCTTAAGAAAACCCAGAATCAGCTCCGGCAGATTGAGCGTCCCATAATATAGACCACCGCTTAGCAGCCAATGCTTATTTTCATATTCGGCACATAGGGCAAGTGCTGCTTCCTTCTTCTCCTGATTCTCCAGAATGATCTTACCGTTAAATGAGCCGACAAGCTGTTCCTGGGTATAGGCAATCTCCGCCTCAATGGAACTAAGTGTAATCGTTACATCTCCCAGCTGAAACTCCCAGATATCATTAATCTGCATATTGGCAGAAAAAACTTTCTCTGGATAACATATTTCCACACGAATTTCAAACGCTTGTAGATGGCCGGCAATACTTTCTGCTGCGGTGCCAACATACTGCTGCATAAGCGTATCCAACGGCAGGGGCGGTTCTTGGTCTGAAAGCGTAAACAGCATATGATAACGCGGCAGATACACCGTCCCCTGCAGCCAGGCCAATGGCTTTTGTGACGTTCCTAAACGAAGCGAGGCTGTGAGTTGACCGGATAGATCATAATCTTTGTTTCCTTCATCGTCAGTCGAAGAATAAAACTGAATCCCCCAATAAGCACTGATCCGATTCAACTGGACAAAGGGCAGCTCCGGCTTCCATTCTTCTGCCGCAGCAATGCCGATCCCAATATAAGATACCGACGGCCCGGCATTCTGCTGAAACAACCGATTTATTTGGATTTCCATTGATTTTAACGTAACGATTCGAAACACATCCGGCAAGGTAATGGCAGCAGCACTGCTGATACCAAACATTTCTTGAAGAAACCGAATGCCATCCTCAATGGTCAGCCCTTTCTCAAATAAAACGGTAAACGAATAGTTTAACCTGCTGTGCAAAAGCGGACAGACCATTCTGCACATAGTTTCTACTCCCTTAATATAACTATTGGCAAACAGATAACCTCCCGAAATCCGATCCTTCTCATCCAAAACAAAAGAATCCCTCATAGCACTGCTCAAATGAAGTCCCATACTCTGAACCTGCACCGGAAGCGGCTCAAAGACATGTTCCAGCGCCAAAGGACTTACGACTTCCAGTTCAAACTGATGTTCCGCTAATGATACCGTTCCATAGGCCGTCTGGTGATTCAATCCCAGAATTTCAGCCTCTCTTCGAAAATCCGTATCGGAAAAATCCAGAATCAAAGAACATTTGTTCGATTCTGTTGTCCCATCGTTTTCCTTTTCTCTGTCCTTTGAAACTATTTTCTCGATTCTGGAATATTCTTCTATCCGAACCTGTCCGAGAATAGAATTACCACGTATCAATTCCACAGAATTTTGTAAAAAGCGCGACGGCAGCAGCGGAGCAAACATCTCCTCAAAACTTACCGCCTCTCCAGTTAAGGTATAGCCTGTCTCGTCTTCCCGCCAACTACCTGCTTTCGGCAATCTGTGATCCGCCATTTATCCCCTTTCCCCCCAATCCTATAAATCCTAAAGAATCATACCTATTTATGATCCGGTTTATACTCTGCATAAGCTATCAAGTATATGCCAATGCTGCAATTTTTCTCTTTCCAGTCCGCCTGCGGCCCAACACTTCGGCCTGCCTTATGCGATTCCATCCAGTATCGCTCTGCAGTTCCTCATTCCAAGTCCACGGCTGTAACCTGGCATCCTCCTCGTTGGTCATCGTTAAAATATCCACTTTATTAGTAGTGTTCTCATTTGGTAAAACACAACCCACTGCAAATCTTTTTGCATCGTATAAGCGGTGTTTATAGGATACCTTTATTACTGCTCCCTGATGCTTTGACTGATTGGTAAAATAAGCCTCATCCGTCATCTGATATTCTGGAAGGGTAGAATTTCTAGTAATATACACGGTATGAATATCACCTCTTATCAAAGAATTACAGCATGCCTGAATCACTTGTATATTTCCATGCTGCCACCCTACGTGCCTTGCATAGCTGCAGACGCCGCTGCGTGCAGTTATATAGGCTCCAAAATTTATCAGATTCTGCATTGCCGGGTCACTTGCGGTTGCAGTTGTATAAGAACCATGGTGTGGAATGGCTACATAATGACATCTCTTCTTTTCAAAATACTGCTGATTTTCTTCCATTGACTCAATGATACGCACTGCCTCTCCAAAGGTCTGTGCCGTTGCATCTCCAGTAAATATGGCAATAGTATCTCCGATTTCCATACATACAATAGCAGAGGCATCATTTGCTCCCCCTCGAGCCGCTGCCAGCAGCACGCGGATGATAACCCCGTTATCGTCTAGCAGATATTGCATTTGCGGCTGTTCCTCTGTGGCTAGATGGGTTCCAGAAAGATAAATTCCCGCGATTCCCATTTCATTTAGCTTCCCAATCAGATAAGTATTTGCACTATTTTCTGCACAGGATAGATACACAGGACAATGTTCAAAATAACTTTTGAATTCACTCATTAAATTCGCATGGTCGGAGTCCGTATGAGAGAAGAAAGCGGTCTTGAACTGATTTCCATTTCTGCCTAAAACAGTTGAGATCAGCTCCTTTTGTTCCCGTACCATACCACGCCCGCCGCCGCAGTCAAACAGATACACCCCCAGATACTCTGGCTCTTCTGTACTGGTATCCACCAGCTCTGCCATGTTCATTTGCCCCTGTCCAACTGCAACACTATAAATCCAGATTTCTGTACATGCCATCTTACCCCTCCTTTTTCCCATCCTCATCCAGTGCATAAGCAGCATACCATCCCAGCTTAGTATAGGACTGCTGGTTCGGATTGCCAAATAAATAGATATCGTTATTACCTGGCGGAAAAGACAATCCCAGCAGCTTGAGTACAAAATTCCGCAGCCGCAGATAGTAAATCAACGCTCCCTCTTCCTCCCGTTCTACCTGAAACTGTATAGACTGAAAGCCCAGGCTCATAATGCCCTGCAGCGGCAGCACCGACAGTCCGCCGCTCCCTGGAAAGCGGATTCCAAAGTACAAAAATGGATCGGTTTCATATCTGCCCATAGAAGAACTGGTGTTTGGATTGATTTTCTCTCCCTGCGCCGTCTCCTTGCCGGGCGAACTCCATGCCGTTAGAAATGTTAGTTTCAGCTCTGACTTCCTAGCCAGCTCTCCCAGACTTCCTAGGTCAATTTCCCACACCAGTGCATACCATGGAAGAGTCATCTGCTGCTGATGCAAAGGCGTACTTACACACATAAAACCCTCTTTATCCGGCAGCCCCTTAGCATACTCCCGCATTTCACACAAAACCACCGGAAAAGAGGCCGCCAGAGACGCCTTGCGGACCGTGCTTCTTGTGAGGTCAAAGCGCATTTGATTATAATCCGCCACAAATTGCATGTCCTGACCACTCCCCTGTACGAGAAATCCCAGATTGTCAAAGTACAGGCTGGCATAGGAAAACGGGTCAAAATCCCCCCATGTTCCAAATTCCAAGGTACCAGAAAAATGAATTCTTCCCACACGGGTCTCTGCGCCGGCATGGCTGAATCCTGCCATCTGCAGGATAAGCCTCTGCACCGGCAGACTATCCAATTCAAATATGCACTCCTCTAATAGTCGAAACTGATACACCGCCTCTGACCCGCTGCTATCCGCATTTTGCTGACAACTGCCAATCAGCAGCACATTATTCCCGTTTTTTGTTGGATTTTTCACGGCCCAACCGCCAAAGGCACGATTCATCAGAAACTGTGCCCGGCAGTTAAAATCGCTGACTTTAGAATTAGCAAACAACACCATCAGTTCCTGTGTCTTAAATGCATAATCCCGGTCTGTATAGACCTGGTCCCCTTGGTCCTGATAATGAATCAGTCCGAACATGGAAGACCTCTCCAGCTGCAGCTGCCCGCCGTGATATTGGATACTGTTCGCCTGAATTCCGATATGATGTGCATAAAACTGCTCCTCATCCAATCCAGCAATCATACATTCCAGTTCTCTTGGAATCTGTTCCATCACCACTGGTACATCAAACATGAGAAAGCCCTGCCAGTGAGGATCGGTTATGATATCTTTTAGCTGGCTGTATGGACTCCCCTCGTTTTTGGTTTCGCTGGAAACCTGTACAAAGAGATCCTGCAGTTTCTTCTGTGCTGCCTTACGATCACACCCTTGTGTAAAGCACCACAATCCAGGTTCTGCCGCGAAATCCTGAATTGACATGGTATCGGTATATTTGAATATTACAAGACTGCCGTGCCTGTTCCAGTTTCTTGGTGAAAGCCGAAAGCCCCACCCATCAATCTCTGCATTCAGCTGGCCAGCATATGCATAAAAAATAAGCTTTTGTTCTTCGCTGATTTCAGGCACTGCTTTCTCTAACTCACACTCGAACTCCAGCTCTGTCTCGAACAACCGCCCTATCTTTCCCTGCTGGCTAAAATACTGCTCTACCCTTTGAATCAGCGTTTCCATACCCGTTTCGGCTTCCTTCATCTGTGTAAATGCTGCCTCATCCATAGCATAAAAAATACTGGCTTCCTTTAGAAAGGCCTCCGCATCTGTGATAACCATAAATAATCCATTAGCCAGAAATTCCCGGCGCAAGCTGCCCGCTACTTGAGTCAAAACAAGTGTATGACAATCCTGGCTGCCTCTATGAGAAATTGTTCGGGACAAAACTGCTGGTTCATTGGTTCCAATTATCATACGTTCCCAGACATCCACCCGGCTGCCAGACGTAATCACAAGCCCGTTTGGTGTGACAACATATTCTGTTTGGCCGGATAAAAGTGCTCTGTTTTCTTCACTTTGCATAAGAATCCTATGGCGGACAGCTGTGATATACTGTTGTTCCAGACTCTGCATCTGCTCTGCATTTCCCTGCACACAGCCCTTGTAGGGCATCAACGGAATCGGCGTCTTGGAATCCATTTGTCCAAATGCACTTTCAAACCAGGGAAGAAATGACGATTCTACCGTATTTACCGAATACAACGGGCCTTTGTGCGGCTGTGAATAGTACCAAGCTGTCTCTGGAAAAGAAATCCAAGAAACCGTTCCACGATCCTTTAGAATTCCGTCCTGCTCCGCAAAAGCAGGATTTCCGCTTAAAAACCGTATGTATTCTCCCAGCGGAATCTTTATATACTCCAGCCCGGATAAGCCGCACATCCATTTTATCTCATCGATCTCTTTCTCATTTGCCGCCGTGTTTCTTTTTACATCTTTGACTGCTTTTTTCTTAACGGGTCGACTTCCTCTAATCTCAAACGCGCCCTCCAGCGTAAGGTAATAACGGTACAGCCTGCTATCCACCTTTACATCCGGTTCTACCGCAAATACAAGCCCCGCGTTCTCTCCCGGACGAAGTAGAACAGTCTCTCCATAAATAGTCAGAAAAGAAGAAACCAGGGTTGTCTCTGTATCTGAAAAATGAAAAAATGTTTTCTCCGGCAGAAGTAATGCAAAAGGTGTAATCGCACAATCTAGCTGCAGCCCTTTCACATGAGGAAAAACTGGATTGGATATTTCTTTAACCGAACTTACGTTCTCACTTCTCTCTGTCAGAAAAAAATGTAGACCCGCATGGAGTTCTTCCATAGAACTGACACCCAGATCCAACAGAAATCGTATAGCACCTGCAAGTTCCCCTGTCAGCGGGATGGAGAGTTTGTGCTGCCCCTCTGGCAGCGTATACTGGCTGATTCCTACAGACAAGCCCGCCGTTTCCTCTTCGCCTCTTACCACAAAACTATTTTCCTCATATTCCAGGAAACACCCGCCATAGATTGTAAAAATATATCCATGCATGAAAAAATTTTTTCCCAGATAAGTCTTCCAGACATGTTCCCTTCTTTGTGCACGAATTGCTTCTTTTGCCCATTCACTGGAGCGCTCGCTCGTATTATCTACCCAGCAGAGCCGTTCCATTCTGCCAAGGTTCTGTATCCATTCATACAACACCGCTTCTTGTTCCTTTATAAGCTCCCGGCTAAGAAACAGATAATGTCCCATTTTTTCCCAAGTCTGTACAAATGTAAGCTTTGGGGGCTGTCCATTTTCCTGAACCCGCACTTCTGACTGCCCGCATTCTGCTTCTTCCTGTTCCACCTCGTCGCGAATGACAAACAACAACCGGGGATTCTGCTCACACTGATAGACTCCTGGCAATTTCTCCTGCTGCCAAAAGGTAATTATGGTATCCATATTTCATCCCCCTGCAGCAGCGGCAGCTCCTGCCATGCTTTTGACATCTCTTCATTGATACCGTTCCAATAAGCAGGAAGAATCTCCAGCTTTCTATATCCATCCAATGTCTTGTGGCAGTATTTCTCACAGCAGACGGTGCGCAGAATGCGAAGCTTCGAACCCGCCTGGCTGTCTGCCGCCGGAAGCACAAGCCCTTTCCAGTTCAGAACATTGCCCAGTGTCGTTCCTACCGGAACTGAACACAGCTCACCATCCACCATAATTTTAATACAGGGAATCATCATTGCCCGGCCCATGATATAAGTCCCTTCTACCTGATTGGAAGTTATACTGCAGCCCTGCCGAAGCTGTCTGGCTGCCTCATCCAGAAGCGAATAACGATCCGAGGCAATCATCGTCATATACCAGCAGTACAAACTCTCTCCATCTTCGTTCTGCCCAAATAATTCAGACGGCAGCACCAGACGATAGAATGCCTTTGCCATCTTCGGCGCATGAAAATCGGCAATCCCCCCTGCACCCTGCTTTGTCTGAAAGTCCCCCAGCGGATTCTTAATATCCATACATTGGCTGGCAACAGCCAGGAAAAAGGCATCCATTCCCAGTACTAGTTCTCCCGTTTGAGACTGCCCGGCAGTCACTTCATATTCCGCATTGGCCACAGTCAGATAGCCGGTCTTATATTGATTACTATCTGACAAAAGCGCTTCCTGACGGCTCTCATATTCTGTCTTGACCGACATACCCGGTTTCAAATCAATACAGCCAAGTTCCTTTTGATAGCCATAGTTATAGAACATTTGTTCTTCCATTGTCTGCGGCAGGATTCGGCCAAGCAGATTCTGCACCTGAAGCAGATCCCATGCAGATATTCCTTTTGTCTGCAGCTGTCCCAGTAAATCTTCATAAGCCTCTCGGACTTTCTTCCGCCCATCCTGAGTAAACTCCCAGACTGCCGGCTGCAGCTGAAGCGTATAGAGCGGCGCCGTTGCCTGTTTAAGATAGAAGACTTCATTCTGGTAATTCTCCGGCAGACTTCCTAGACTGAGTTCTGCTGTTAGTGCTTCTTTCTGTTCGTACTGGTCAGATTCTGACAAAAGCTGCAGCACCGGACTACCGGCATGGTCCGCCAGATAAAATGCATGACTGAACAGCGGCTCTTTCGCCGTCTTTATGCCTCCATCCTCTCCATAATAGGCGGTCACAAGGACACTTAGTTTCTTCCCAGCCACCATAAATTCTACCTGCTGTTCCTTTGTCCATACCTCTGCCACAGTCTCTTGGAAATCTTCTGAAACTTCCACCCGGAACCGGTCCGCACTTTTGCTGCCAGACAGGCATTCCCAACGGATTTTCGCCTGGCGTCCGTTGTAATCTGCCTCTACAATCCGATAAGCCTCCACAGGAATGCAAGTCCACGGTCCACGACTGCTTTCTCTGACTGCTCGGACATAGAAAACTCCGCCCGCCTGCTGTATCGTTCCCGGCAAAATGCATTGTGCTTCTGTAACTGGCACCGGCTGCTGTTCAGAACTTGTTTTATATTCATAGCTACAGCCGCTGACTGCTTTCCAACGGTACACAACCCCCTGTTCCTCCTGGATAATAGAATCCATCTGCAGTCTCTTAGTCAGAACCTCTGCCCGGCTGCTTTCCGGCCCTGTTAGTTGTAAACCGTTCGGCATCTGTTCTGATAATAACAGGCTGACTTGGTCTGGCTGGTCTGTGCTTCTGACTTTTATCGTTTCCTCTGTGAAATAATAACGATTATACTCCATGCTGCTTTGATAGAGCAGCAGCCAGCAGCCCTTGATGTCCTCTGGCAACGGCCCTCTGGACACAGTGAGAAATTCTCCATCATTTTCCGCTTCCGTAATAGGAACAGAAGTTGTAATTAAGGAACATTTCTCTGTATAAGGACCAAGTGCTGCTGGATTCCCTTGAGCAGCCTGAATATAGATCGGCTTCTCCAGTATGGCTGGCTCAAGTTTAAACTGGCACAGCTGACCAATTGGCACTTGAAATCTGTCAGAATCATTGACCAATATTTCTACAAATGTAGAACTTATAGTTTCTTTGCTGTTGACCGTCTCTATAATACAACTTCCATCGTTTGCCACCTTCGCCGCGCGAATCTGTGGAGCCAGCAAAACCAGCGGCTTTGCCTGCGACTGCACACCGACGGTATGTGCCCCTTTCTGACGAACGGTTATCAGATTAACGGCACCTGGATTCAAAAGATTTTCAAATGCGGCAATGATTGCATTTTGCTCTATGGCTGCCTCTGCTTCATACATCTCCTGACCGTTCTCAAGAACTGTCACGATGGCCGTTCCCTCTGCCAGACCTTCTGTCTGCAGATGAATAACGGTCTCTGTTTTTGAACTTTTCTCAACCTGGGTACTGCGAATAAGAGGCACACGATTCCAGAGAACCAGCTCCTCAAATGCAAGCCCCTGCGAAAGGACGCTGACAAATGGAGTCATCACCAGTTTCCAGTCCTGATCCGCCGGAAGCGGAATACTGCCCATACGAGTTATGATTTCCCGCTCAAATCCCTCTAATGGATAAAACCAATAATGTTGTTCCTCTCCACAGGCAAACGCAAACTGCAGGGCTTCGAGCTTCTGCAGAAAGCTTGGCGGCTCATAGCGAATCCGAATCTGCTCCCGTTCTACAACTACCTGCACCTCTTTGAATCCGGTCATCATAACCGGCTGCCAATCTGAATACAGCTTGTCTGTCCCATGGCTGACTGCGATTCTTACCTGATGGCTCTGACTGATATTGGTGTAAGCCGATTTTTCCACTTTCCAGACAGTCATCCCCGGAATACTGGCTGTAACAGTACCTGAAACCGGATCTCCAAAACTGTCTATCACTTCTGCCGTATAGGTATCCTCTGCTGGAACATTGCTGAAATGTATGGTAATGATGTGTTCTGTATCGGTTTTGCTGTATTCGATTGCTGAAATTAATGGAATCTTAGGAAGCTGCACTCCCCCGCTTTCTAGCATGCTATCCCTTCCTTTCTGCAATACAGCGGCCCTGCACTCGGTTATCTCCGACTATGATTCCATTGGCAATCATTGTTGTCTCTAAATGGTGTGACAGCTCTGCTTCGGTTCCTAGATCAAAATTATAGACTTTTCCATTATACGAAACGCAGGTAATATCTTCGATCTGCTGATAGCCATCTGCCGTTAGAATGCTGTCGCCTTTTTGCAGCTCACCTGCCTGTTTAAAGCCCTGTGGACAGCGGATGGGGTGTTCTTTCGTTGCCGTTATCTTACCTGCCTTTGTCTTGATGCATAGACATTGCTCTTCGATACCAGACCAAATCTCTGCAACGGTTAATGCAGAATTTCCTGTGCCACAAGCCAGCTGATCTCCTACCTGGATATCCTGAATCTTACATTCCGAACCGTCTGCCATGCGGATTTTCGTATCCTCTGCTAGGCAGCCCCATAAGAATAGCAGCTGCGGTATGCTGCATAGCTCTGAGTCGGAACCTTCTACTCTTGAGTTCTGTACACTGGTAATCACAACCGGCAGAATTCTTCCCGACTGAATACTGATATTGATTGTATTGGTAATATCACAGAGATCCCCTGGACTCCATGGAGCATACTTTCCCCAGTTTTCTTTTGAACTGTAGGAAAGCATATTGGCTCCTGAATTATAGGTAAATGTAAAATCTGCCTGTGTCATACTAACTCCCGCCGGTGCCTTGCGAATTAGGCAGCTCCCCTGTGTTGCAGATACATTTGCTGTAATACCGCTTTGTAGAAATATCCTTCCGCGGTTCTCCAGCTGCAAACAGCTGGAATCCTGAAAATGATAATCCAGATCAGCAGAATATGCCTCTCTGCCCAGGCCAATCCGAACTTCTGTATGTCCCTGGACTTTGATTACTGGTGCATCGACTTTTATTTCCCGAATCTCACCGGCTGTTACACAATACTGTTCGACCACGATTGGCGCCAGATAGCAGCCATTTTTGGAAATATAAGCAGTTCCTCTGACCTTGATTCTATCTGCTTCCTTTCCTCTAGCTGGTACTTTAATATCCATAAATTCCTTAATCTGCTTTGTGGAATCACTATAAGTGTAGCTATCTGTACAAATAATAGATTCCTCACCCCAGCCGCTTACTGCCACATTAATTTCCTCAACTTTAATTCCATCCAGCATAGAGGCAAGAAAAGAAAAATTAACAATCCCGGTCTTGGGATGATAGAGAGCGTATTCAAACAAAACACCACTCTCCCATGTATTGTATGGCATTTCTTCATACTCCAGCAGTGTCTTTGGCGTTTCTGTTACATTTTTGGCCATGAAATGGGTATCCTCCCTGATTCGGTCAGCTACAGCCTTTACATCGCGAAGCTCTGTCCCCTTCTCCAAATTCCAGATGACATAATCATAATGGGATGTAGAGCTCAGGTTCAGATGCATAATCTGCTTGTTGTTCTCCTGAAGTTCTTGCTCCATTTGCTGGTGTATGTTCATAATATTTTCATTACAGACACATAATTTCCGCATTCTTCTCAATATGCTCTCCTCCTCTTTACTGAATTAATTACAATAACTACTGTAAATGTTATATAAAATTTATATATATTATAAAATTTTATATGTATTTGATTATGATACCATATTTATTTGACAATTTCAACTATTTTTCGACATTTGTATGAATTATATATACAATCATTTATAATCTGTTATCGTTTATTTACAGCATATTCTGGAGGTTATGAATATTGAGTTTTGCAATTATGATGTGGTATAAAAAAGCGTCTTCGACGCTTCAACTCCCCTGGCCCCTCATTCATGAGGGGGAATTAGGGGGTTCTTTTTTTGCTGTTTTCCTGCATAATAATCTCATGAGCATACTACAAGATATTTTTAGAGACCATTATGAAGAAATGCTTTATCTTCTTCATCCCCGTGACTCTGTCATCGAAAATGTTTAAAAAATGATCAACTGCGGCGATCCCGCCTTTGGTGGCGCAATGTATGGTTGCCCCCATTGCGGTAAATTAAAATTCGTTCCTTTCCGCTGTCACAGCCGCTTCTGCCTCTCCTGTGGGAATTTGTACGCCATGCAGCGCACTACTTCCATGTCCTTTAAGCTCGTCAGCTGCATCCACCGGTACTGTTTTTTCACCATTAACAGCCAGCTTGGTGTTAGAATATAATTAGTACAAGTTAGACATGGAAAATCCCTGAAAGAAAAGTATAATAGAACAGATGGAGGAATGAACATGGCTACACAATATACAGAAGAATTTAAGAATGATGCAGTAAGATATTGGAAGGAACATCCAGAGCTTGGGATTGCCAAGTGTGCAAAGAATCTGGGG
>JAAVZI010000006.1 GCA_022791575.1 Lachnospiraceae bacterium | reverse complement strand
AGTAAAATGAGAACAATTCAGAAAAAAAGTAAGGGAAAAGAATAAATTACTATAGTTCGTGACAATGGCAAAAATCGCTGTAGCCCAGTAATCATAAGGCTTACAGCGATTTTTTGTTTTACCAACTGTCAAAGACGGGATTGTACCTGCTGCTTTTCGTTTTGTCAACCATTACTTTTCGCTTTTGCCAAGAGCAAATATATCATTTTAAAAAATGCAAAAAACATAATTACACAACCGAATCCATTTGCATTTTTCACAAGATTGTGATAGACTATTGCATGTTTATGAGACACCTTTGATAAAATAGTACCAAAACCGCTCTGCCGGTCTCCTTTCCCTGGAATCGCCGTGCAGGTTCGGTCAACAATAGCAATAGAAAAGGAAATACTATGAAAATCACAATCTGTGACGACAGTCTACGGGATCTGCGGAAGCTGGAACAGCTGCTTCTGGCCTTTCAGGAGCTCTATCCGTCCACACCTTTTGAAATTGAGTCCTATTCCGACGCCTGCCTGCTGTCCCGGAACATTCAGGAACACAAGCCGGCAGATATCTATATACTGGATATGATTATGGAGCCAATGACGGGCATTGATATCGGCAGACAGCTGCGCGGGCTGGGAACTGAAGCGGCCATTATATATATTACCACGTCCGACGATTTTGCGCTGGACGCCTACGGCGTACATGCCTTGCGTTATCTGCTCAAGCCGGTCTCCCAAGAGCCGCTGTTTGAGGCGCTGCGCTGTGCGCTTTCACAGGCACGGACCCGGCAGGAACCCGTTTATCTGCTAAAAACCCGTGAAGGATTGGTGTCCATTCCCTATTCGAAAATCGAATATATTGAAAATGCTTCCCGCACGCTGGAAGTCCATTTAGCCGGCGGCGCTGTAGAGAAAAGCATTTTTATCCGAAAATCATTTGACGAAGAAATATCCGAACTGGTGTTCGATGTACAATTTGTCCAGGTACATAAATCCTTTTTAATCAATTTAAATTATGTGCGCCAGCTGGCCAGAAACCGCGTGACTATGGAAAGCGGCAGCGCCGTCCCCGTCAGCCAGAAACGAGCGGCGCTCGTCCGGGACAACTATCTTTCCTTTATTTCAGATTTTTACAAGCAGGGGTAACCATGGAAGAATTTAAAACGATTTCGTATATGATGAGCCATATTTTTTTAATGCTCTTTTTGTTCTTATTTAATACACACCGTTACCGGGAGCGCACGACTGCGGGAATCTGCGTGCTCTCCTTTTTTCTCATTACCCTGACGGACATTGTGAAGCTAGAGCTATTTCCTGACAGCTGGCTGTGCTATGTGCTTATAACAATCGTCCAGATCTTAATCACACAGGGGACAGGAATTTTGATTTCCGCACACAGGAACAGCAGAGTGTTATTTATGGGGCTCAGCGCCTCCAATTATGTAATTGCCGGCGCTACAGTGGCTACGATTCTCTATTTCTACACCGAACATACATTCTTATCTCTAGCCGGTGCATTTCTCGTTCATAGCGGTATTTTACTGATTCTATATTTCCGAATCCGGGACATCTGGCTTGCACAGACTGCCAGCACGCCGGCTTTCAGCTGGCAGAACCGCTCTGAGCCGCGTTCGACGCAAAACTGGTGGGAATTATGCCTGATTCCGACCTTTTTTTACTGCACCTTTACTTTTATTGCCTATTTTCCCAATACATTGGATAAAATTCCCGAAAATATCCCTGGTATCCTCTTTTTTCTAATTACAATGTTTGTCTCTTATATTGTTGTGCTGCGCTATGTGGAAGGCGAAATCAACAAGACGGATATCTATTGGAAAAATGTGCTGTTTGAGTCTTATATCAAGGGGCTGGAGGACCAGTATGACCTGATTCAGCAGTCCGAACAGAACCTAAAGATCCTGCGCCACGACATCCGGCATTATTCCGGTATGATTCATGCCCTCCTAGCGGATAAGGAATATGAGAAAATTCGTCAAATCGCCAGCCATATCCACGATGCGGCGAACGCCAACCAGGTGCAGCGCTTCTGTGAAAATCTTTTGCTCAACACCCTGCTGTCCAAGACAGCCAAACGAGCCGAAACCCTGGCCATTGACCTGCAGATTGGCGCCAGCGTCCCTAAAGAACTGCCGGTCAATGAGTATGAACTGACCGCAGTCACTGCAAATTTACTGGAAAATGCACTGGAATGCGTGAGGAACTATGAGGCGGAACAAAGACTAGTCAGCCTGCAGATTCACTGCGACGACAGCCATCTGCTTCTGCACCTGCAAAACCCCTGCAAAGAGACCATTTCCATTAACCCCTCCACCGGGCTACCCAAAAGCCAGCGGGGCAAAAACCACGGCCTGGGCATGCAGAGCATTTGGGCTTTCTCTAATAAGATCCGCGGCACCGTCGGCTGCCGCTGTGAAGAAGGGGTTTTCTCCATTACGCTCTTTGCAAAATTTTAACACAAAAAAATTCATAGAATAACGGTTGTAAATCTGCCGCAAATTCTGTATAATAAAAGATCTCATATCCCTTTATTCTGCTTTTTCCGCACACATAGTCCATTCGAGAGTACGTTCTGCACTCTCTTTTCTGAAACAAATCAAAACAGGCTGTTTGCAAATCCACGGCCCCCATAACTGCGAATACGCAGAGATTCATAGAAACCATCCCAATGCGGATGTTCTCCATGGCCGAAGACGTAAAACAGTGACGGAAGCCATCCGAATCTGTAAGGAACAAAACATATTAACGGAATATCTCGAAAACCAGGAAAAGGAGGTTGTGTCAATTATGATGCGTTTATTTGATGAAGAAGAAATTTTAAAGTCTTATATCCGCTGTGAACGCTGCAGCAGCATTAGCGCAGGTTTGAACATTGCTTTCTGTCAACCGCTAGCCATAATAACTCTTACGCAAATGGACAGTTTAAATGGCTTGAATAAATCTTTAAAATCAGAGTAGAATAGAAAAGGCGCATAAGTAAACTTATGCGCCTTTTCTGCAACGATTTTGCGAAAAAATCCGCCCAGCTTCCCTCCCCCACACAGACGCTACCCACCACTCTTCTACTCCCATGTGGAAAATTAACCCGCATTTGCGAAAAAACAAATCCGCCATTTTCCCCAAAAAACTGTATAATTAATAAATCTGCAGCATCCGGAAGGGAAACCCCAACGGCTTCCAATCCGCCCGCCACAAAAAACCCGATACTACCCACTTCTACCCGGCGGAGATTGCTCCAGGTAATCGAACATCCCACAGTTGTTTTTCTATTGTATGCCCAGACACCATTGATCCCAGATTTTCAGAACTGCAGATTGGCATAACCCTGTCTTCAGCCTTCTTCAGGGTCATACCTCTGAAAATCAGCCAGACATCCTGCAAGGCATACCGCGTTCATGGACTGAGCGGATCTTCGATTACCTGCTGCCATCTGGATGTGAAGAAAGAATATTAACCAGAAAATGCAGCGGAAGGTTGGACTGTTTACGGCTGCCTGAGGCGACGAGCTTGGGAGGAAGCAATCGCAGCGAAGCTCAAAGACGTTTTTGATTCGCTTCGCTGCGATTGCTTCCTCCCAAGCTCTGACTGTGGAATCCAGTTACGCGAAACAGCCTTTGTACTTATATGGGTATGGCAGGCGGCAATGCGGTTAATTTTAGCTAGGAGATGGGTGTTTTTTTGATTTTCATCAAATAGTTTTGGCGATTTACTTATTTCCCTGCCGAAGTCTGGGTAAACTATATACAGAAACCATCTATCTGTATAGCGACTACATACTACGCGATAAAGGCTCTAACATTTACTTTTATATAATACACAGTTTTCAGCATGAGATAACTTTTCTTATCCACCAAAAAACCTGGAGCTGTAGACTATGCGTTTCATGCCCAGAGTTTGCGTGGAACCAATCGGAATGGAACGAATCAAAAACGTCTTTGAGTTCCATTCCGATTGGTTCCACGCAGGCTCGTCGCAATTACCACCCGTTCTACAGCCGCCCATTTTCACGCTCACTTGCAAGGAGAAACGATATGCAGAAAATATTTATTAGATATACATTTTTTATTGTTACCTCGGCAATTTTGCTGATTTTCGTTATTAATTTCCTGTATACCATGCACACGCTGGAATCACAGCAATTTCAGTCTTTTGAGACAAAAATTGAGCAGGTGATACATACGCTGGAAAATAATCAGGCTGAGCTGGAGATTATGAACCAGAACCTGGATGAAGATTATCTGACCAGAGCGAAGGCAGCGGCTTATGTGATGGACCGGCAGGAAGAGGTGTCGAAAAGCGTTGCGGAAATGCAGGCGCTGGCGAAGCTTTTAAATGTGGACGAACTGCATGTGATTGATGAGAACGGGATTATTATCTCGGCTTCAGTCTCGCAGTATGTGGGGTTTGATATGGCGGCACATGAGCAGACGCGGCCATTCCTTGCTCTTTTGGAATGTGAGGAGGAGGGGGCGTATCTGATTCAGGATATGCAGCCGAATGCTGCGGAGAATAAAATCCGGCAGTATGTAGGCGTGGCGCGCAAGGGACAGAAAGGGGTGGTTCAGGTTGGATTTGAGCCTACCAGGCAGTTGGAGGCGCGTTCTCGTAATACATGTGAGTATATTTTTTCTAAATTTCCTACCGATATGGGGGAAGAATTGTTTGCGATTGACTGTGAGACGGGAAATGTGATTGGACATTCGGGCGGCATAAAACAAAACTTTTCTGAGCCGTGTTATCAGCTTTCCAGGCTTTCGGACTGCAGTAAGGGAATTTATATGGAAGGGCCGCAGGGACAGGAAATGTATGTAACGGGGCAGACTTATGAAAACATACTAATTTGCGCCATGCTGCCAAGGGAGGTTTTGACTCAGCAGCTGCTAAATCATGTAGGCAGCACTTTGTTGTATCTGCTGCTGATTGAGGCGCTTGTACTGCTGCTTTTGAATCATCTAGTGAAACGTAAAGCAGTGGACGGAATTCACCAGATTCTGGAAAATCTTTCGGCAATTACGAACGGCAGGCTGGATACGACGGTGGCGGTGCTGGGCAATCCGGAGTTTGAGAAATTAAGTCAGGGAATTAATGCGATGGTGAAGAGTATTGTGCAAAGCTCGGACCGTATTTCTGCGATTATTGAGAACAGCGGCGTGCCATTGGCGGCTTTTGAATTTGAAAATGATCAGGAACATTTGTTTGTTACATCTGGACTGCGCGAACTGTTGGAGATTTCTGACGCTCTGGCGGAGGAGCTTTATCAGAATACGGCTTTATTTGAACAGTATATCCGTAATCTGACTGTCCATCCATTGGACGGGGAGGACAATATTTACCAGATCAGTGAGCAGAAATTTGTCCGCATTCATATGTCGAAATCGCCGCACGGCTCGTTGGGGGTTATTACGGATGTCAGCAAGGATATTCTGGCGAAGCGGAAAATGCAATTTGAAAATACGCATGACGGGCTGACGGGATTGTATAAGTTTCGGGCGTTTAAGGAACTGGCCGCGGAGCGGGTACAAAAGCTGCCAAAGGGGCAGGTCTGTGCAGTGGTGATGCTGGATTTGGATAATTTTAAGCGGATTAATGACAATTTTGGGCATGATACCGGGGACCGGTATCTGCAGGGATTTGCGGCGGTAATGCATGCAATGCCGCAAGCGCATTTTCTCAATGCCCGGCGTTCGGGGGATGAATTTTGTATGATGATTTATGGGTGTGAAAGCCAGGAGGAGATTGCACGGTATCTGGATGTGTTTTACGAAACGCTGGAGCGGATGCCTGTGGCGCTGTCGGATGAGTTGGAGCAGACGATCAGCGCCTCCGCCGGCTATGCCTGGACCGAGGACTGCCAAACTGGGATTGCCGAGCTGCTGGGGCGGGCGGATGAGGCGCTGTATGCGGTGAAAAAGGATACAAAGGGTAACTATACCAAATATCAAGTATAAATATCTGTTTTTCTAAAATAGAGCGTAATGGAATCTATATTGTGTAGAAGATTTATAAACTACAGAATATAGATTCTATCTGAAACTGTTTCATTTCTCATAATACTTGGCCGTCTGTTCAAAAAACTGCCGCAGCATATATTGGTTTTGCAAACCTAGAACACCACTTGTCCGTTTCTGTATAAAATCATTAAGCTTTGTCATATATTCCTCTTCGCTGATTGTACCTTCGGCTACATAGGTTAATCCTTTCTCCCAACTAGCCGTTAGTTCCGGGTTTAGAAGCTGCCGGATCGAGGCATTGACTACATCAAATATCATTTCTCCCAGCTGGGTAGGCGTTACGATCTGGGTCTTCTTATTCAGTGACAGATACTGATTATTCACTAGCTTCTTTAAAATCTCTGCTCTGGTAGCACTGGTTCCAATACCGCTTCCTTTAATCTGCGCCCGCAAATCTTCATCCTCAATCAGCTGTCCGGCATTTTCCATAGCCAGAATCAAAGAACCAGAATTATAACGTTTAGGCGGTGCTGTCTCACCCTCTTTCATATATAATTCCTCCACCGAAATACTCTCTCCCTTTTTTAGATGCTTGAGCTGTTCTAAAAAAACAGCGTCCATAGAATCCTCGACATTTTCCTTCTTTTTGACAAAGCTATACTGCATTACTTTTAGATAGCCTTCCTCTGCCAGCACCTTAAAATTGCTGAACATATGTTCTGTTTTGATTTTCACGATGACTGCAAGCTTCTGATAAATTGCTGGCTCATAGAAAATAGCCAGAAACCGTCGAACAATGGTCTCATATACCTTTGCTGCATTCTCAGAAATCGTACGCAGATTATTTAGTCCCTGACCGGTTGGAATAATGGCATAATGATCCGTAATCTGCTTATCATTAACATAGCGGGTTTTGGCAATATTTTTATATGCCGTTCCTTTCAATATTTCATTGACAAACATTTGGACCGGCTCATAAGCACCCAATCCCTTAATATTCTTAAAAATCTCTTTGGCAACTGCCGAAGATAACACTCTGGCATCGGTTCGCGGATAGGTGACCATCTTCTTTTCATATAATTCCTGTGTAATACGAAGTGTTTCGTCAGGATTGAGTTTAAACAGCCGGGAACATTCATTCTGAAGTTCTGCCAGATTATATAACAGCGGCGGATTCTTCTTCTCCTTCTTACGCTCTACCTTCTCCACCAGGCCGGTTATAGGCTGCTCTTCAGATAAATAATCAATAAGCGCCTGCGCATCTTCTTTTTTCTGAAATCCATTTTCCTTATAGAGCAGGGAATATTTAAAATATTTTGAGCCCTCGACCGCACGCCATTCTCCTTCGAATATATGTTCGTTCCAGTTCATTTTTCCTAGCACACGGTAAAAAGGCATTTTAACGAAGCTGCGGATCTCCCGCTCCCGCCTGACAATCATCCCCAGAACACAAGTCATGACCCGGCCAACCGAGACCACTGTCCGATCCTTTCTTAGAAAACTGGAAATCGTATTGCCATATTTCAGCGTCAACAGGCGCGAAAAATTAATACCCATCAGATAATCTTCCTTTGCACGAAGATAGGCCGAAGATGCCAGATTATCATACTCCGACAAATCTTTGGCCGTCTCAATTCCTCTTAGAATCTCTTCCTCCGTCTGCGAATCAATCCAGACCCGTCGGCGCTCCTTGCCCTTTACTTCCGCCATCTGCTCCACTAAACGATAAATATATTCTCCTTCCCGGCCGGAGTCGGTACAGACATAAATTGTCGACACATCCTGCCGGTTTAACAGTCCGCGGACAATTCCAAACTGTTTTTTTACACTGGGAATCACTTCATATAAAAAATGATCCGGCAAAAAGGGCAGAGTCTCCAGACTCCACCTTTTCAGCTTTTCATCATAGGCGTCAGGATAGCTCATAGTCACTAGATGCCCCACACACCAAGTCACCACAGCCTCCTCTGACTCCATATATCCATCTTTTCTTGTTGTCTGAAACTTCAGCGCCTTGGCAAATTCTGCCGCTACGCTTGGTTTCTCTGCTATAAATAATTTTTTACTCATCTTAGCCCTTAAATCTATACTCTGTTGTTGTATGATACTTCTCTCCCGCTTGGAATATCGGAGAAGCAAAATTTTCCTGGTTCACGGCATCCGGAAAATACTGGGTCTCAAAACAGGCTGCACTTCTTCTTGCATACTTCTTGCCATCCTTGCCCAACTCACCATTAAGGAAATTCCCCACATACAACTGCATACCAGGCAGATCGGTAGAGACTTCCATCTCAATACCGCTCTTTTCCGACTTCATCTTAGCTACAACTGCCATCTTGCCGTTATTTTTCAATACCCAGTTATGGTCATAACCGGCACCAAATTGCAGCGGCTCATAGTCTGCGTCAATTTCCCTGCCAATGACACGATAACTGCGGAAATCCATTGGTGTACCTTCTACTGGCAATATTCTGCCCGTAGGAATAGACTCTGCATCCGCCTCAGTAAATTCATCTGCATCAATCCAAACCAGCTGTTCGAGTATGCTGTCAGATTCAGCACCATCCAAGTTAAAATAGCTGTGGTTCGTCAAATTAAACACTGTCTCCTTGTCAGACTCTGCATCATAGGTCAGAGAAAGTGTATTATCCTCTTTTAATGCATAGGTAACACTTATGACTGCATTTCCTGGAAATCCCTGGTCCATATCGGGACTATTCAGAGTAAATTTTACCGCATTCTCTTTCACCTCGGCCTGCCACATTCTGGTGTGATATCCGTCAAATCCACCATGAAGATTGTTATTGCCATCATTTACATCTAATGTATATTCCGTTCCGCCCATGATAAATCTGGCCTTGCCAATCCGGTTCGCATTTCTGCCAATCGTTGCACCTAAGAATACACCATTATTCTCATATCCTTCCACATGATCGTAACCCCATACCACATCATGGCTTCGGCCTTCTTTATCCTTTACCAAAAGCTTGACCAGAACAGCGCCAAAATCACTGATGGATGCTTTCATGCCATTTGCATTTTCCAATGTATACAGACTGGCTTTCTCACCCTTCTTAGTTGTTCCAAATGATTCTATTGTTACTGACATACTAAATTCCTCCTCTTGTAAAATATAGTAATAGGTAATTGCGAAAGTCGCATTCTGAGCGACGAGCTTGAACAATATATACAAAAATTCCGCTCAAAGACGTTGATTGGACACGAGGAGGGGCCCAGCTTTGCTGGGAGGAGTCCTGGTGTCAGCACTTGATTCGCTACATTTTTGTATATATTGTCCAAACTCTGACAGTGGAACGAGAGTTCGCAAATGCCTAATAAATATAGTCAATAGGTGTTGCAAAAATCGTATTCCAAGCGACGGGTTTGAACAATGTGACATTTTAGACAAAACATACAGCGTTTCACGTTGCCTTTCAGGATAGTCCACCACTTGCGAAACCCTTAATTCACCATCAGAGTTTGAGCAATTGATACAAAAATGCAGCGAATCAAAAACGTCTTTGAGCGGAATTTTTGTATCAATTGTTCAAACTCGTCGCCTAGAATACAACTTACGCAATCACCATAATATATATCCCTCTTACTCCTGATAAAAACGCTTCAAGAACTCCTTAGTCCTTGGATTCACTGGATTATGAATCACGTCCTCCGGCTTTCCTTGCTCTACAATATAACCGCCTTCCATAAAGATCAGATGATCCGATACATCCCTTGCAAAACTCATCTCATGTGTTACAATGACCATAGTCATATGATCTTCGGCCAGTTCTCGAATGACCTTCAGAATCTCTCCTGTCAATTCTGGGTCCAGAGCTGACGTTGGTTCATCAAAGAATAAAACCCTTGGATCTAAAGCTAGTGCCCGTGCAATGGACACTCTCTGCTGCTGCCCTCCTGATAGCTGACATGGATATGCATCCGCTTTATCTTCCAGTCCCATTTTTTTTAACAACATTTCTGCCTTTTGACGTGCTTCCTCCGGTTTCTGCTTTAATACATGTACAGGAGCCTCCATAATATTTCTAATTACAGAAAAATGCGGAAACAGGTTGTAGTTCTGAAATACAATTCCAAACATAGAACGTATTTTTTTCAGTTCTTCTCCTTTTGCATATATTGGAACTCCATCCTGGGAGGTATGAACAAGAGAGTGACCATCATAGGAGATAGCACCCTCTTCTACCCGTTCCAGCATAGTCGCGCAACGAAGCAGTGTAGACTTTCCTGATCCAGAGGGGCCTATAATCCCCAGCACCTGGCCTTCTTCTAGTGACAATGAAATGTCCTCCAGTACGGTTTGGCCGTCAAACTGCTTCTTGACATGACTGACTTCCAGCAGGCTCATGTTTCATCCCTCCTTACTTATAGTAATCCAATTTCTTTTCTATCAATTCCATAACAAATGCCACGACATAATTCAGTATATAATAGAAAATTCCTGCCACTGCAAGCGGCACCATAGACTTCTGCGCAGCAGACAGTGCCTGCGCTTGTGTAAACATTTCCGAAACAGAGATTACAAATGCTAGAGACGTATCCTTGACAAGTGTAATAATCTCATTGGTAACAGACGGCAAAATCCTTTTAATTACCTGAGGCAGAATAATTCTGAAAAATGTCTGTGTTTTATTGAATCCCAGAAGCTGCGCTGCCTCATACTGCCCAACAGGCATGGATTCAATTCCGCCTCGGTAGATCTCCGCAAAATATGCTGCATAATTAATGGAAAATCCAATAATCACCGCAATAAAACGATATTCAATCCGAAGCGGAATGCCAAACAGATAATAGGGGCCATAAAAAACCACCATAAGCTGCAGCATCAAAGGCGTTCCGCGCATGATGGAAATATAGAATTTAACAATGGTACGAACAAGCGCATTTTTGGACATTCTTCCAAAAGCCACTAATAAGCCAAGCGGCAGCGATATCAGCAGTGTTAGAAAAAACACCCCCAGCGTTGTCCCCAGGCCCGTAACCAGCTTTTCAAATATCAGTTCCATATTCACTGCTGCTGACAGCATATGTATCCGCTCCTTTATCTCTTATTTCTGTCAGATATCTGCTTAAGCAGTTGTTACTTTCCAATCGTAGTAATATCCCTGCCAAACCATTCCTCTGAAATTTTCTTCATCGTACCGTCTTTCTGCATATCTTCCAGAGTTTTCTGCACCTTGTCCCTTAATTCCTCATTTCCCTTTTTAAAGCCTATTCCATACTCCTCAGAGGAAAGCTTGTCATCCAAAATGCGGAAATTATTATTTTCATGTTCAATATAATACCCAGCAACAATTTCGTCCATCACTACCGCATCCACAACGCCTGACTCTAAGTCCATAAGTCCTTTATTATAATCAGAAGTGGTAGATACATTGACCATTCTGGAAAAGTCTTTATCTGCGCTGACCGCCTTTTCCGCACTGGAATCCTTTTGTACTTCGATATTTTTATCTTTTAAATCTTCACGCTTCTGGTAACTGCTGTCCTTCTTCACAACAATGACCTGGCTGTTGTCCATATATGCATCTGTCCATGTATAGTCATCTTCACGGCCGCTCATGGTAAATCCATTCCAGATACAATCAATAGAACCGGATTCCAGTTCCGCATCTTTAGAATCCCAGTCGATCGGCTGCAGAACAAGCTCCATATCCAGCCGTTTGGCGGTCTCCTTTGCCAGGTCGATATCAAATCCCGTGAATTCTCCATCATCCCCAATAAATCCCATAGGCGGGAAATTCTGGTCGAAGCCCAGGGTAATTTTCTTCCCGTCCTTAGAATCTGAGCAGCCTGCTATCATACAGATCAGCAGCAGCATGGTCATCAGTAAACTGATTTTTCTTTTCATTTTAACGTTCCTCCAATTTTTTCATTTGGGTATTCTGCAAATACTTCCCTATTATTTATAACATTAACAAGGGCTGTAATGCAACTGTTTTTGATAAAAATCTGCATAAAAATCGTTTCTTTTATATTGCTGGCAGCTGCTCAACTGCCTGGACTAGTTTCCGCTGGCCCTCTTCTGTGCTTTCTATTATGTTATTTAATTTTTCCTTTGCTCCTGCCAGTTCTTCTGCCCCCTGCTGTGCAACGCTGCTGCCCTCTCCAGACCAAATACCATTATATAAATGGACAATTCCCCCAGCATAGTTCATTAAACAATCGTACAGCTGTCTGCAATAAGGATTTGATGTATGCATAATATCTGAATAATTATAAGAACTTAGCGAATTGTTAATCATTCTTAGGCTCCGTTCGGTTCTACTTACATTTGATATTTCATCTAGCAGGCTACTGAATGAATAAGAATTAATATATTGTGTAACCGCATCATACTCCGCTAGCTTTTCTAACTCCTGCACTTCCTTAGCATAGGAGATATAACCGCTAAGGTCTTCTTTGGCACCGAATTCTTCTAGCTGCCTGCCCATCTCTTCAATAACAGCCCAGTTTTTGAACTCCATGCTTTCCATTCCAAGATAAGTACCTTTTTCATTATCTGTTGTCTGGCATATTATTTTTTTGGATTTTACCATGTTGATATAACTTTGTGTAATTTTGGACTCAAATTTCTTAAACTCTTCCTTTGTCAGCTGATCCAAATTTTTCTTCGCATTGCGAATTTCCTTTTTTTTCATTAATCCGCAGACTTTATTGCATTTTTCTTCTACAACATCAATTTTCTTTCCTGTATCCATGCAGAGCATATCGCCCTCACACCAATACTGCGTGTCTTTGGCATATAATTCATAATCCAGCTGAAAGTCTTTTACACTGCTGCATTTCTGTTCCAGCCTTTGTAAAAACTGCATTTTTGATTGATTAGATAGGTCTGAAAATCCATCTGCATCCAGAAACATATGTACTTGATCCCATTGTACTTCTGCCTGGTAATCATAATCACTCATAAAATATTCTGCTGCATGCTCATTCCAGATTTTTTCTGCAATTGCCTGGTTGGAATTGAGGTGGCTATAATAATAGATTGCGATACCTCCACCAATGACACCTGATAACAAAATCACTAATAATGCAATTTTTACTATGTTCTTATTATATCTTTTATTTCTATGTATTCCATCTGGCAATGGTTCCAAACTACTGATTTTCTCATTTTCTTTAGTAATCTTAGTACGTTCTTCTGAACTTTTCTCCAATGAATTGTTTTCTGTCATACTCCATACCTCCTCTCATCATTATAAAAATATTAGGTAATTGCGAAAGTCTAATACAAGGCGACGAGTTTAAACAATCCATACAAAAATTCCGCTCAAATACGTTTTTGATTCGCTCTGTTTTTGTGTGTTTTGCCTAAAATCTGGTTACGAATCATGAGTTTTGCAATTGCCTATTATTATTTTTTAGAAATTTGCAAAACTCTTATTTCAATGCCAGAGTTTGGGCAATATATACAAAAATGTAGCGAATTAAAAACGTCTTTGAGCGGAATTTTTGTATATATTGTTCAAACTCGTCGCCTGGAATACGACTTTCGCAATCACCTATTATTATTTTTATACATTTGAGAAAATCAAATTAATAACCAGATTTAAAGAAAATTCTACAAAAACAGAGCGAATCAAATGTTGACACCAGAACACCTCCCAACAGAACTGAACCTCTCTTGATGTCCAATCAACGTTTTTGAGCGGAATTTTTGTATGGATTGTTCAAATTCGTCCCTTTGAATCCGAATTTCGCAATTATCAATTACAAGGGAACCCCCGCAATATTTCCACTGTTAGATTGCCGGCAGCTGACTTACCGCTTGAACTACTTCTCTCTGAATACCTCCAACCTCCTCAAATATATTTTTCAATTCATCCATTGCCTGAACCAGTGCTTCACTCCCTCGTTGTGCGACACTGCTGCCATATCCTGCCCAGGTTCCATTATATAAGTCTACTGCTCCATTCAAATATGCGATTAAACAATCATATAATCTTACACAGTCTTTACCACCCGGCCATAAAAGGTCAGAAAAATCATATGTATTTAGAGCACTGATCTTAGCAGCAATTGCTCTCTCTGTTAACACTCCATCAAATAATTGATTAAATAATCGGCTAAACTTAAATGAGTTGAGGTACTGTATAATAGTATTATATTCCGAATACATTTCTAAATCCTGTACTGCCTTAGCATAAGAAATATGTCTGCTGATATTAGTTGCGCCTAACTCCTCTAATTGACTGCCAATCTCCTCTATTGTTTCCCATTCTTCAAAATCATAACTTGTAAGTCCCAGATAGACCCCATTTCCATCCTCTGTAACCTTATATGCTACTTTATTGGCCATTACCATATCAATATAGCTTTGCGTCAGCTTAGCCTCGAATTTTTCGAATTCTTCAACAGACAATTCTTCGATCTCATCTTTCGCGCTGTCAAATTCATCCTTTCCAAATAACACACAGATTTCATCGCATTTTTCTTCAACAACATCTATTTTCTGTCCGGTATCCGTACACAAGAAATCGCCTTTGATCCAATATTCTACATCATCTGAAAAAAATTCGTAGTCCAAATCAAATCCTTTTACTTCACTACATTTTTGTTCCAGATCCTTCAGATATTTCATTTTTAAACTGTTGGAAAGCTCAGAAAACGTCTCTACATCAATGGTCATTATCACTTTATTCCAATACCCTTCCGCATGATAATCATAACTACCCAAAAGATGTTCTTCTGCATGATCCCTCCAGATTTTCTTGGCCTCAGCAAGATTCTTATTCATCCAATTATAATACCAAACCCCAGCGCCTCCGCCAATAAGCCCCAATAAAAGAATAATCAACAACGCAATTTTTAATTTTTTCTTTTTCCCTTTCTTTTTCTTATTTGTATCTAAATCAACTGGTACTAGTTCCGCTCCCCTTACTTCCTCTTTTACTTCTTTAACATTTGTACCTTCTTCCATCTTGTTTTCTGTCATTTTGTACCTCCCTAATTATTTTAGGGTCTACAAACAATAAACCAATCCTTTCTTTCAGTCTATCATCTATAGACCATCTTG
Organism: Lachnospiraceae bacterium; assembly: GCA_022791575.1. Taxonomy (GTDB): domain Bacteria; phylum Bacillota; class Clostridia; order Lachnospirales; family Lachnospiraceae; genus JAAVZI01. Next base: position 17,299 of record JAAVZI010000006.1, on the reverse strand, counting down.
TCAAGTAACCGTTCTTATAAAATCATCTTTATTTCTTTTTTACTCCCCAAGTATTACCAAACCAGATTCTTTCAGCTTCTGAAGGGATTTCAAAATGCCGAACTTTCCATGCTGCCAAGTGAGCCCTCCTTGAAAATACACCGAATATGGCGGCTTCATCGGACCATCTGCACTAAGTTCAATCGAAGAGCCCTGTACAAACGCACCCGCCGCCATAATGACATCACTATCATATCCGGGCATGGCCCATGGTTCTGGAACCACATAGCTATCTACCGGCGCTGCTGCCTGAATCCCCTGGCAAAAAGCAATCACGCCTTCCGGTTTGCCAAAGGTAACAGCCTGAATGATATCATGGCGGCTCTCTGTTCCATTTGGAAGCACGGCAAAGCCCAGCTTCTCATATATATTCGCCGCATAGATGGCACTTTTCAGTGCTGCACCTGTCACGCAGGGGGCTTGAAAAAATCCCTGAAAAAACGCCTGCATTACACCCAGCGTCGCTCCAACTTCTTTGCCAAGCCCGGGCGTGGTCAGACGATAGGCTGCCTGCTCAACATACGCATTCTTGCCTGCAATGTAACCGCCGATTGGTGCTAGGCCGCCTCCTGGGTTCTTAATTAAAGAACCCACAACCAGATCGGCTCCCACATCTGAAGGCTCGATTCTCTCCACAAATTCCCCATAGCAGTTATCTACCATACAGATCACTTCTGGACGAATTCGTTTGATAAAAGCAATCAGCTCCCCAATCCGTTCCACAGAAAGGGTGGGACGTGTCTGATACCCTTTAGAACGCTGAATGGTGACCATTTTGGTCTTATCAGTCACTGCTTCCTTCATATGCTCATAATCAAAGCTGCCATCCGGCAGAAGATCCACCTGGCGGTAAGTAACCCCGTATTCCGCCAAAGACCCCACAGACGGACGAATTCCAATCACCTCTTCTAAGGTATCATAAGGCTTTCCCACCGGCGAAAGCAGCTCATCCCCAGGCCGCAGATTAGCCGCCAGCGCAACCGCTAATGCATGGGTTCCGCATGTAATCTGCGGCCGTACCAGCGCTGCCTCTGTATGAAAGGTATCTGCATAAACCGCTTCTAAAGTATCCCTTCCAAGGTCATTGTATCCATAGCCACTGGTGGCGGCAAAGTGAATATCGCTGACTTTATTTTTCTGCATAGCCTTTATGACCTTCAGCTGATTATATTCGACCGTTTCATCAATCGCCGCAAACCGGTCCTTCAGCTTTTGTTCGATCTCATTGCCAAATTCCAGTACATCCTTGTCAATCCCCAATTCTTCATATATCTGTTCCAATGGTTTCATTTTATAATCCCTTTCTCTTTCAGAAGTTTTGACATACGCATCAGGATCTGATCCTCATTTTCATAATCCTGCTTATTCAGCCAGATCACATCCCGTTCTCTCTTAAACCAGGTAATCTGGCGTTTTGCAAAATGCCGTGTATCTCTCTTAATGCGCTCCACTGCCTCAGCAAGCGGATATACCCCGTCAAATACATCCAGGATTTCCTTATAACCCAGCCCCTGCATGGATACCATATCTTTGGTATAACCCATATCCTTTAACCTTCGTACTTCTTCTACCAGCCCTCGTTCCACCATCTGGTCTACACGGCGGTTGATCCGTTCATACAGAACCTGCCTGTCGTCATTTAGTACAAAATAGATACTGTTATAAGGAGACGTTTTCTTCCTTTCTTTCTCATTATGTTCGGAAATCTTCTGCCCTGTCTGCAGATAAAACTCCAAGGCACGAATCACCCGCTTACAATTATTGGGGTGTATCTCCTGCGCTGCCCTAGGGTCAATTCCGGCCAGTTTGCGGTGCAGCTCCTCTCCACCGTTTATTTCTGCAAATTGTTCTAATTGTATGCGCAATTCAGAATGTTCTATCCCATTTTGTAAATGCAGCACCTCGGCAAGCTGCATCTGTGCAATCCGCTCTTTCGTCTGCTCCTCATCTGATAGAATCTGCCCATCAAAATCAATATCATACAGCAACGCCTGTATATAAAATCCAGTTCCCCCTGTCAGAATAGGAATCCTGCCCCTGTTGTAAATCTCCTGCATATACCTCTTGGCGTATGTTTTGAATTTTACAACGTTAAATTCTTCATCCGGCATCAGCTCATCAATCAGATAATGGCGAATCCCCTGCATTTCCTCTGGCATAATCTTTGCCGAACCAATATCCATATGGCGATATACCTGCATAGAATCGGCGGATATAATCTCTCCGTCTACCATCTTCGCAAGTGCGAGGGAAAGCTTTGTTTTCCCCACTGCCGTCGGACCGGTCAGTACAATCAGCGGCTTGGGCTCATTCTGCCTGACGGGCACGGCCTGTAATAAATCTGTCATATTATACAATCCTTTTAAATTTTTTCTCTATTTCATATTTACTCATAGATATCAATACCGGCCTTCCATGAGGGCAGTGATAAGGGTCCTCCAGCTTCATCAATTCTTTCAGCAAAGCCTCCGCCTCCTGACGGCTGATCTGCTGATTTCCTTTAATAGCCGCCTTACAGGACATGGAAGCAATCTTCTCTATAATCATATCCGGTTTTGTACGACCCAATTCATCCGCCAGCCCGTCCAGAAGTTCCAGAAATAATTCTCTGGCCTGCAGCTGGAGCAGATCAGACGGAACGGCATTGATGGCATATTCCTTTCCGCCAAAACTTTCTACTTCAAATCCCAGCTTTCTAAATTCGTCCCCATACTGTTCCAAAAGCTGCGCTTCCCTGGCTGACAGCGTAATGACCATTGGCGGGCTTAGCAGCTGAGATTGAAACTGACTGTTCTGAAATCGTTCCATCGTACGCTCATACAAAATCTTTTCATGGGCGGCATGTTGGTCTACTAGAAACATTTTATCCTCAAACTGCAGAATCCAGTATGTATCAAACACCTGTCCAATGATTCGTATTTCATCTTCCATTCTCCGCTCAATCACCTGTTCTTCAAATAAATTCAGCTGCTGGGGCTTCTCAAGGCTTTTGGCATACACTGCCGTTTCCTTTACCTGTTCCTCGTATTTCTTTTCTGAATTCTCTTTCTCACCCAATGCGGCATTTAAGGAAGCATTTAACCGATTGGCATCCATCCGTTCCTGGGATTTGATCCGTCCGGCAAGAGACTGTATGCTGTCAAGCATCTTAGAAGCTTCTGATGGTTCCCGCGAAGGCATCAGCGGCCTCTCGGAATGGTTCTGTCCAGCTGCTTCTGTATTATGCTTAACTACATCGATCGGTTGTGAATGACGGTCAAAATTTTCTACTGCCTCCTGTTTTGCTATGCTGGCTTCTACCTTTCCTGCCTCAGTCTCTTCCTTCTTCTGCTCCTTCGCCATGCGGTTCTTTTCAAAGCTTTCTGGCAGACGTCTTTCCGCCCTTGCTGGCTGCTTGGACAGCTTCTTTTCCTCTGACAGCTGTACTTCTGGAATCAGTTCATTTCTTTTCAACGCCTCTGAAACTGCATGATAGAACAGCCGATACACCTGTTCTCCATCAGAAAACCGCAGTTCCATCTTCGTTGGATGTACATTGACATCCAGATTCTCTCCCTGAAACTGCACATTTAATACCGTAAATGGATATTTATGCTGCATCATATAGTTTTTATAACCCTGTTCTATGGCTTTCGTAATAATACTATTTTTTACATACCTTCCATTAATAAAATAATTCTCATACTGCCTGTTTCCCCGGGAGATCAGCGGCTTTCCAATAAAGCCTGTCATGCTGGCCCCCTCTTCCTTTACCTCCACTGGAATCAGGTTCTTGGCTATATCCATGCCATAGATCTGATAAATGATGTCTTTGAGGTTTCCGTTTCCAGAAGTATGCAGCTTCATCTGGTTATTGCTGATCAATTTAAAAGAAACCTCTGGATGGGATAAAGCCAATCGTTCCATTAAATCTTGGATATAATTGCCTTCGGTCGTATTGGTCTTTAAGAATTTCTTTCTAGCTGGTGTATTGTAGAACAGATTGCGTACCAGAAAGGTAGTACCGTCCGGTGTTCCCGCTTCTTCCAGACTTTTCTCGATCCCGCCTTCTATACAATAGCGCACGCCTGTAAAATGGTTTCTTGTCTTAGTCAGAAGTTCTACCTGAGCCACCGCGCTGATACTAGACAATGCCTCTCCGCGGAATCCCAGCGTAGCAACGGTTGTCAGATCTTCCGCCGAAGTAATCTTGCTGGTAGAATGGCGCAGAAAAGCAAGTGCAATCTCTTCTCTGGAAATCCCGCATCCATTATCCGTTACCCGGATTAAGGACGTCCCTCCGTCACGAATCTCCACCGTAACTGCTGACGCCTTAGCGTCAATGGCATTTTCTACCAGTTCTTTCACAACGGAAGACGGGCGTTCTACTACTTCCCCCGCCGCTATTTTATCAATGGTTTCCTGACTCAGCACCTGAATTGCCATCTTGTCACCACCTGTTCTTTAACTTGTTTTGTATACTGTATAATGTATTCAGTGCTTCAATCGGCGTTAGATTTCCCAGATCTAGTTCCTTTAGTTCCTGAAGCACATCATCATCCTTCACCGTATCAAAGATTGACATCTGGTGTAAATCTACCTCATCAAAATGCCTGGTATTGTTCTTTTTCTTAGCGCCGTTTTCAGCAATGCTTCTGGCTCTGGCGGCAATATCCGTATCTACCAATTCCTCCACAATCTGCTTGGCACGCTCAATCACGGTATCCGGTACGCCGGCAAGCTTGGCTACCTGGATTCCATAGCTTTTATCTGCACCGCCTTTTATAATCTTTCTTAGAAATACAATATTATCGCCTTTTTCTTTGACTGCAATACAATAATTATTCACGCCGTTTAACTGGCCGTCCAGCTCAGTCAATTCATGATAATGAGTGGCAAACAACGTCTTAGCGCCCAGCAGTTTTTTATTGCTGATATGTTCTACCACTGCCCAGGCAATACTTAAACCGTCAAAGGTGCTGGTTCCGCGTCCGATTTCATCCAGAATAATTAGGCTGGAAGCTGTAGCATTTCTAAGAATATTAGCCACCTCTGTCATTTCCACCATAAAGGTACTCTGTCCGCTTGCTAGGTCGTCCGAAGCTCCCACTCTAGTAAAGATCCGGTCCACAATACCGATATTAGCCTCCGCTGCCGGAACAAAACAGCCGATCTGCGCCATCAGCACAATCAGTGCGGTCTGCCGCATATAGGTCGATTTTCCGGCCATATTCGGGCCTGTAATAATGGAAAGCCTGTTTTTATTATTGTCCAGATAGGTATCATTGGCAATAAACAGATCATTTTTCGTCATCAGTTCTACAACTGGATGACGTCCATCTTTGATATCGATAATCCCTTTCTGATTAATCTTGGGACGAACATAGTTATTTCTCTCCGATACAAAGGCTAGAGAACAGAGAACGTCCAATTTGGCAACTGCCTTAGCCGTCGCCTGAATCCGCAAAACCTCTGCTGCTATGGTTTCTCGGATGTTACAAAACAGGTCATACTCCAATACAAATAATTTCTCCTCCGCACCCAGAATAATATCCTCCAGCTCCTTTAATTCCGGTGTAATGTAACGTTCTGCATTTGCCAGCGTCTGCTTTCTCATATAAGAATCCGGAACCAGATGCTTATAGGAATTCGTCACCTCCAAGTAATAGCCAAAGACCTTATTATATTTGATCTTCATATTCTTAATCCCGGTTTTTTCCCGTTCACTGGCCTCTAGCTGGGCGAGCCAAGTCTTTCCTTCTGTCTTGGCGCTGCGCAGCTTGTCCACTTCTTCGTTAAATCCGCTCTTAATTATGCCGCCTTCCTTAACCGCCAGCGGTGGATCGTCTTCGATTGCATTCTCAATCAGCTGGCTCAGATCCTCCAACGTATCCAACGACTGGTGCAGTTCCTTTAAAAGCGGAGACTGCAGGCTCTCCAGCAGATATTTCATAGACGGAAGCATGGAAAGGGAGGAACGAAACGCTGTCAGATCCCTCGGATTGGCCGTTTTATAACTAATGCGGCTGCTAAGACGCTCCAGATCGTACACTGGATTGAGATATTCCCGCAGCTCCTCTCTTGTAATCGCCTGGCTGTTCAATTCCTCAATGGCATCCAACCGCCGGCCGATCTCCTCTGCATCAATCAGGGGCTGTTCTACAAAGGAACGCAGCATTCGGGCACCCATAGCTGTCTTCGTCTTATCCAGTACCCAGAGCAGAGAACCTCTTTTTAACTTCTCTCGTAGGGTCTCTGCCAATTCCAAATTCCTTCTTGTTGAACTGTCAATGACCATATATTTCTCAGTGCTGTAAGGTGTAATATGAGTCAAATGTTTCAGCGAACTTTTCTGTGTCTCATATAAATACAGCAGAAGAGCCCCTGCTCCGATAATACCACAGGAATAATCTTCCAAGCCGATTCCCTGAAAAGAAAGTGTCTTAAAATGCTCCAGCAGCGTTTTCTTACAGGTTTCCTCATCAAAATACCAATCATCTAAAGAAAATACAGTAATCCCCAAACGGCTTTTCAAATCCTCTAGGTCTATGCCGCTGACATAGAATGGATGATTACAGATAATCTCCGACGGCGTAAATTTATTCACTTCATCTAGCAGCTTCTTATCCGTATCTACCTCTGTTACAAAATAATCTCCGGTAGAAACATCTGCAATACTAATACCATAACGATTATCCGCACAGACAATACACATGAGATAATTATTTCTAGTTTCATCTAACGCCTGGGTATTCAGATTCGTTCCTGGCGTTACAATGCGGATTACCTCTCTCTTTACCAGACCTTTGGCCATCTTCGGATCTTCCACCTGCTCACAGATTGCCACCTTATACCCCTTTTCCACCAGCTTATTCAGGTAACCATCCACTGCATGGTAAGGAATCCCACACATGGGCGCACGCTCTTCCAGACCGCATTCTTTGCCTGTCAGCGTAATTTCCAATTCCTTAGAGGCTGTTTTGGCATCCTCAAAAAACATTTCATAAAAATCTCCCAGACGGTAAAATAAGATACAATCCTTATATTCCTCTTTGGTCTGTACATACTGCTGCATCATTGGTGTTAACTTCCCCACGTTCTTACGCTCCTTATCTCTCTCATTCACAGTGCTCTGGCATGTTCGAGCGCCTCATCAATGCTGGCACAGAAATGCTCTTCTCCTACCTTTTCCACAAATCCAGCTTTTTGCATCATATGCATTGGCTGTTCTGTCACATGGGAAAAGATCAGCTGTATTTTTCGTTTCTGACAGGTCTCTTGCAGATTTTCCAATGTATGTAAAGCGGTTACGTCCATAGCCGGCACACTGCGCATCCGTATTATAACACACTTTATGCCCGGTTTGGTAGAAATTCTCAAAAACTGATCAGCCGCTGCAAAAAACATCGGGCCATTGATCTCATATACCAGCGTATGCTTCGGCACCTGCTTAAACCGTACATGGTCAGGGTCTTGATAAGGATTCTCCCGACTGTTGTCCAGATACTTCCAGCCTGTCACCTGGGTTACATCTGCCATACGTTTCATAAACAGCAAAGCTGCCATAACAATTCCCACCTCAATTGCCACAACCAAATCGAATACTACAGTCAGCAAAAAAGTCGTAATCAGCACAGCTGTATCACTCTTGGGTGAATTCTGCACCAAACGTTTAAACTCTCTCCAACCACTCATATTGTAGGCAACTTGGAATAAAATCGCTGCAATACATGGCATAGGAATCAATCTTGCATAGGGCATCAATACTACCAGAATCAGCAGCAGGACCACCGCATGCACCATACCGGCAATCGGAGAACGCCCGCCGTTTTTAATATTAGCCGCGGTTCTGGCAATGGCTCCTGTCGCCGGAATTCCTCCAAATATAGCTGAGGCTACATTTCCGGCACCCTGAGCAACCAATTCCATATTGGGGTTATGTTTGGCGCCGATCATACCATCTGCAACCACACATGATAATAAAGACTCAATTCCTGCCAGAATCGCTATGGTAAATGCATCCGGCAGCAGTTCTCCCGCCATCTGCAGGCTAAACGCTGGCACATGCGGAACCGGCGGCTTGTTGGAAATATCATACAACTTACCGATGGTAGCCACGTCTAACTTTAGTAATTGTACCATAACCGCAGTCACGATCACCGCCACTAAAGAAGCGGGAATTTTCTCAGTCACCCTAGGCCAAAAAATCAGAATCAGCAGTGCAATCATCCCGACTGCCAGTGCCTCCCAATGAAAAGAAGAAAAACAATGAATAAATTCTTCTACCTTCTCAATGGTCTCTATCGGCGCTTTCTCAAAAGTCACACCAAAGAAATCTTTTAACTGCCCTATCAGAATCGTAACGGCAATTCCCGTCGTAAATCCGGTGGTAATCGTGTAGGGTATGTAACGGATCATACTGCCCAGCCGCAGAAAACCCATAAATATTAATATCAGACCAGCCATTATGGTAGCTAAAATCAGTCCCTGCATTCCGCTTTTCGCCACAATACCTGCTACGATCGTTGCAAAAGCTGCCGTAGGACCGGCAATCTGTACATTACTTCCTCCTAAAAAGGATATTACAAATCCCGCAACAATCGCTGTATACAGACCTTCTTCCGGTCCTACGCCGGACGCTAATGCCAGAGCAATCGATAACGGAAGCGCTATGATTGCTACAATAATACCTGCGGTAATATCCTTTCCCAACTGTTTCTTAGAATAATTTTTCATAACTGAAAACAATTTTGGTTTCAATTCTCCCATGTTCCTATCCTCTCTTTACGTTTCTTTTCTTCTTTCATTTTGACACGCAAAAAGTGCCAGTTAACTGCATAGCTGGCACTTTCTTTCAGCAATCTTTACATACCCGGACCGGTCAGACTTGGTACCGGCGGACGGACCTGCGCATCATAAACCTGCTTCACATCAAATAAATCAGATAATTTATCTATCGTATCATCCGTATAATCATGATACATACGGTAGCCGTCCAGATTACGGCGGCCCTGCCTTAAATAGTTATCCCCCATCTGCACCCAGGCCTTATTTCCATCAACATTGCAGAAATAATTGAATCCCATCTGCTTAAGATAAGTAAATTTCTCATTTTCTGCTGTATAAGGACGGAAGGAATTAATATCTTCTCCATAAGGATAAATCAGAATATCCACCTCACCCAGAATCGGTTTTACCTGCTCTTCCCATTTCTGAGAGTCTTCCCGAATCTTTTCTGCACTGACAGTACCCATATGAATATGTCCCCAGGTATGGCTTGCAAACTCCCATCCATCATCCTTTAAGCATTGTGCCACTTTTTTTGCTGTCTCAATCTGAGACTCATCATAACCGTTTTTCTCGTCGGTCGGGCAGGTACGATAACCCAGAGCCCCTTCATAACCGGTAATTCCCAGTAAACCTTTGGCACCCCGATAAGAGAAATCCGGATGCTCCTCTACAAATTTATCCAATAGCGGAACTACATCAAAATCACCGATTTCACTGGTTCCGTTTTCCAAGTCCCGCTCGGTTGTTGGTTTGCCATCTTCCCCAATTACCAGGCGGGAAGCAAAACCATCGTCCTGCATATAATTATAATAATTAACATCGTCAACCGATAATACAAATGCTTTCTTGCCAGGCGGAAGCATAATGGAACCTTTCTGCATCACGCCGTTTTCGTCCAGATAAGCCATATCATGCATACTAACAAGCACATATCCCCGCTCATACATCTGCTGGATAATCCGGTTAAATTCATCTATGGTCGTCATATATTGGTTATAACCAGCCTCTTCGTTATCTCCGTCAAATACTTTCGCATTGTCCGCAATCAGGGAATGGAAAAAGATATGCGGAATTTCTTTAATATCGTACGCCGTACAGGATGCTTTTGAAGCCTCATAGATCTGCTTTGCCTGTGTAAATTCTGGAATCGTATCTACTTCTGGATATTGGTTAAGCTTCTCAATCGCTCCATCATAATCATACATGGCGGCTAAAAGATCCGCCTCCTCCATCAGCTGTATTCGTTCTTTTTCTTTCGTGTCTTTCTCTTCTTTGGCCTGTTCCGCTTCTTTCTTTACTTTCGCTTGCGCATTCTTGGTCTTTTGTGTAGAATCTTTCATCAGAATGAATACACCAGCAACGGCTCCCATTGTAAATGCAAGACCCATAACAATCGAAAGAATCATTCTAATAATTTTTTTCTTTTTGTTTAACCGGTTTGTCTCACGTACTAATTCTCTTTTATCATATGGATTCATCAGAGCCCTCCCATCTTGTTCTGCTCATCAAGTACAATCGTTCAAATTCCTGTTATTATTTTGCTATATCATCATATAACAAAAAACGACAAGATACAACTCTTTTTCATAAAAATTAATATTTTCCAAATACAATCGTAATAATTTCCAACATTTTCTATTATTTTGTATTATTTTGTATCTGGTAAATGCTCTGACCTATAGCTGCAGCTGACTGGTCTTTCTATCAATATATTCCCGAAGATATGCATTTAATGACTGAACTTCTTCTTTGTCTGCTTCTTTCTCTAATAATTCCTCCAGCCGTTCAGCCGCCTCTGCGCAGTTCTTCAATATATCCGCATCCTGATAAATATCTGCCAGCCTGAAATCCAACAGTCCACTCTGGCGGATACCAAACAAATCTCCTGGCCCCCGCAGTTTCAGATCTTCCGCAGCAATAAAAAAGCCGTCATTGGATTGATTGAGAATTTCCAGCCGTTCCTGATTTCGGCTGTCTTTACTCCCGTTAACAAAAATACAGTAAGACTGATGACTGCCGCGGCCAACCCGGCCCCGAAGCTGATGCAGCTGGGCAAGCCCAAAACGTTCCGCATTCTCTATCATCATAACCGTGGCATTTCTGACATTAATACCAACCTCAATTACAGTCGTAGATACCAGAACCTGAATCTCGTTCCTGGAAAATGACTCCATGATAGAATCTTTCTCTATATTCTTCATTCTACCATGAAGACAGCCGATCTGAATCGTTCCCGGCAGAAGAGTCCGCAGCTGTTCGGTATAATCCAGTACATTTTCTACCTCAAGATTCTCACTTTCCTCCACCATCGGACAGATGATATACGCCTGTCTTCCAGCAGCTGTCTCTTTCTCTATAAAACGATATGCCTTTTCTCTATAAGATACATCTACTACACAATTCTTAATTGGCAGCCGTTCGGCCGGAAGCTCATCCACAACAGAAATATCCAAATCGCCGTAGAGAATAATCGCCAATGTTCTGGGAATCGGCGTAGCACTCATAACAAGCACATGAGGCGAATCTCCTTTTTCTGTCAATGCCTCCCTCTGCCGCACTCCGAACCGGTGCTGTTCGTCCGTTACCACAAGTCCCAGATTCTTATAGATTACCTGTCCCTGAATTAAAGCATGTGTTCCAATTATAACATTAGCCAGACCTAACTCAATCCGATCATAGGCCTGTCTCTTTTCCTTACGGCTCATAGAACCGGTTAACAGAATTGGTTTGAATGACAGTCCATAGTCTTCTGTAAGCCGACATATTTCCTCATAATGCTGTCTCGCCAGCACTTCCGTTGGAACCATCAATGCACCCTGAAATCCATGTTCTACCGTAAGCAGCAGCGCAAGAATGGAAAGAATGGTCTTACCAGACCCCACATCTCCCTGAACGAGACGGCTCATCAGCTTATCTCCGCACAGATCCGCTTCTATCTCCTTCCATGTCCTTTGCTGGGCCTTTGTCAGCTGATAAGGCAGATTGGAAATAAACTGTTCTACTTTGGGACTGGACTGCATACAGAATGTATTGGGATTCGTTACGGTTCTCTCCCGTAATCTTCGCAGAGTTAAAATAAACAGCAGAAATTCATCAAATACCAGCCTTCTTCTTGCGAACACCAGTTCTTCCATGCTAGATGGAAAATGTATGGTTTCTATGGCATCCTGATAATCAGCCAATTGATAGTTTTTGCGTATCTCCAGCGGCAGAAATTCCTGTCGGCACTGCGAACTTTGCAGAATCTGACGGACGGCCTTGCCAATGGTCTTGCTTGTGATTCCATTGGTCAGCGGGTAGATAGGCTGAAGAACATTCCTTAACGCTTCGTACTCTGCAGGAGTATAGATATTGGGCTGCTCCATAACCAGCATTCCCCGCTTTTGTACTACCCTCCCCCGGTAAATGTAATAGCTTCCTGGCTGCAGCTTAGACTTTAGAAATGGCATGCGAAACCAGGTCAGCTTAAGCGAAGCTTCCCCTTCTGTCAATGTCAAAGTCACGATTTTCAATGGGGAATTCATATTTAATTCCGGCCGTTTATGTATATGGGCAGCCACTGACAGCAATCTGCCCTCTTCCACATCTGCAAGGGCAACCGGAGCTTCAAACCGATCATAATTTCTTGGATAATAATGTAGAAGATCCCCTGCCGTATAGATATCCAATTTATGAAAGAGAGCTTCTGTTTTAGGACCTACGCCTTTGATCTGGCCAATTGGTGATTGTTCTTCCATAGGTATCCTTTCTATTAGAAAACCCTGCTGCATAACTATCCTCTCCAAGGCGATTTATACACAGCAGGGCATTGATTATTCTACAGATACAATATAATAATAGATCGGCTGTCCGCCATACTGTACATCCACATCACAACTCATGTGCTTTTTCTCAATGGCTTCTGTTAAAGCATTTACATCCTCTTCCTCTACATCGGACCCATAGTAAATGCTGATTAGCTCCGTATCCTCATCGGCCATCTGGTCTATCATCTCTAACGTAGTATCCTTGATGGATGTGCCTACAGAAAGGATGCCGGCATCTCCGATTCCCATAATATCATCCTGCTTTATTTCCTTGCCATCGATGCTGGTATCACGTACCGCATAAGTAACTTGACCGGTTTTCACCGATTTAATATCTTCCAGCATGCGCGCTTCATTTTCCCGTGCAGACTTCTCAGGAATATAACTGATTACCGCTGTAATCCCTTGGGGAACCGTCTTCGTTGGAATGACGATAATTTCTTTATCTTCTACCAGATCACAAGCCTGATTGGCTGCCAGTATAATATTCTTATTATTCGGCAGGATAAAGACTGCATCCGCATTGACGTTCTCAATCGCATTCAGCATATCTTCTGTACTAGGATTCATGGTCTGGCCGCCTTCTATAATATAATCCACACCCAATCCCTTAAAGATCTCATTCATACCTTCTCCAATGGATACTGCTACAAATCCTATAGGCTTTCGTTCTGCTGCCGGAGCCAGCTTCGCTTTCTTCTCTTCCTGCAGCTTCAGACGTTCGTTGTGCTCTTCCCGCATATTGTCAATCTTCATACTGGTCAGAGAACCATAGGATAAGCCCTTTTGGATTGCCAGACCCGGATCATTGGTATGTACATGTACCTTTACCAGTCCTTCGTCTGCAACCAATACAATGGAATCACCCAGAGATTCCAGATAAGATTTGAATTTCTGCTCATCGGATTTATCAAATCCTTTCTCCAGCATAACAATAAATTCCGTACAATAACCAAAAGTAATCTCTCCAGAAGGAATGTCTTCTGTCAGCTCAGATGAAGAAACAGCCGGACGACTGCCGGAGGTTTCTACCGTCAAATCCACCTCTTTACCCAGAAATGCATCGTATGCGCCCTTTAATACTTCTACCAGACCCTGTCCGCCAGAATCTACCACACCTGCCTGCTTTAATACTGGCAGCATATCTGGTGTTTTAGCCAGAACCTTGTCTGCATGCTGGATAATCTCACCAAAGAATACCTTTAGATCATCCGTCTCCCCATACATTTCTTCTGCCTTTTCATAAGCTGCCTTAGCAACCGTAAGAATGGTTCCTTCTTTCGGTTTCATAACAGCTTTATAAGCACTTTCTACAGCTTTGCGGAACGCTTTGACAAAGCGTTTCATATCAATTTCTTCATGATCGCCAATGCCTTTTGTAAGGCCACGAAGCAGCTGAGATAGAATTACGCCCGAATTACCTCTGGCACCGCGGAGGGAACCGAAGGAAACGGCCTTGCAGACCTGTGACATCGTAGGATTTTCAAGCGCGGATACTTCTTTTGCTGCTGCCATAATAGTCAGGGTCATATTCGTTCCGGTGTCGCCATCTGGTACCGGAAATACATTTAATTCATTAATCCATTCTTTTTTTGCTTCCAGACGTTTTGCGCCTGCCAAAAACATTTTTCGAAAAGTTTCTACATTTACTGTATTTGCTGCCACAACAAGTTCCTCCTTAGATTAATCTATCACTCTGACGCCTTCAACTAAAATATTAATTTTCTTTATTTTCATCCCGGTAAACTTCTCTACTTTGTATTTTACATTACTAATTAAATTATCTGCTACAGTAGAAATGCTCACGCCATAAGCAACAATGACATGGAAGCTTAAGATGACACCTTCTTCCGACAAATCCACGGTAATTCCATTGGTCAGCCGGTCTTTCTTCAGAATTCTAGCAATACCTTCTGTCATATTTACAGAGGCCATACCTACAATTCCAAAGCATTCTACCACTACGGAACCTGCATATTTCGCAATTACATCTGTATCAATCAGGATTTCTCCATATTTTGAATTCATTTGACCTTTCATCATAATTCCCTCCATTTCCATCCTTTCGCATAGCATGCCCTTTTTCTGCCGTAATTACTAAGGGAGCTGACGGCTATTCTGGCATGTTTTCTCTTATCTTCTAAATTTTACCATATTTATTCCTAAAAATCCACTGAAATTAATTAGAAAAAATTTGAAAATTTTACTTGCATTCTGTTCCTCTTTCTGTTAGAATAAATAGCGTTATGAGTCTATATTGGCTTATATGGACTTAATCTTGCTAAGGAGGTGCAACCGTAATGGCTAAATGTGCAATTTGTGATAAAGGCGCTCACTTTGGTATCGCTGTGAGCCATTCTCATAGAAGATCCAATAAGATGTGGAAGTCTAATATCAAATCCGTAAGAGTAAAAGTTAACGGCGCTAATAAGAGAATGTATGTATGTACTTCTTGTTTAAGATCCGGCAAAGTAGAACGTGCATAGTGATAATATAAAAAGGAATGCCTTGGCATTCCTTTTTATATGTGCGTTTATCCGCAGCAAAAAAGATTATATCCTAAAAGAAGCAGAATAATAATGATTAGTATCTCGATTACCAGACTTTCTAAAAACAACATGATTATCATGCCTATTGCTATCCAGAAGAAGATGAAACCCAGTATTCTCTTCATACCATCACCATTATAATTCTGCCTCTTACTGATACTATATGCAGTTTCTGCCAAATTATACACAAAAATCTAATATTAATTATTCTGTTGTTTCTTCAGTAGTCTCTTCCTGTATCTCTTCCTCTACCGTCTCATTCTTTCCCTCTGTAAAACGGTTAATAAAATCAGGCACCATATCGAGAATCTTAGTCAGGCCATCCTGCTGTTTGATGTTAACCAGCTTTGTCTGCCCGTTCTGAATAACCAGAACTGCGCTTGGCACAATCTTACCGCCCATACCTCCGCCGCCGTTATTTTTCTTTTCTCCTGAAAATGCCCCGGCCCCTACGCCGAAAGATACATCTACCAGCGGAAGGATAATTGTATCACCTACTGTAATCGCTTCTCCCACCACTGTCTTAGTTGTTATAAAGCTGTCCATTCCTTTAAATAAAGACTCCACTGTTGACTCAAAATTCACCTGATCTGCCATGTTTATTCCTCCTTCAATCTGAGCTTGCCAAATAAATATTTTATATCTTCATCAAACAGACATTTCCAGCCTGTCCGCAGTAAACGAAATCCCTGAATAAATCCTTTAATGGAAAAGTCTGTTTCCAATATCTTATGTTCAAAATCTGGTTCTACCTGTATGTCATATCCCGAAAATCCTTTTATTACCGCAAGCAGACCCAATAACTGCCCTGTACTTGCCGGATCTTCAAATCCAAATTTCAGATACCAACTGATCTTTCTGGGCTTTATTTTCCCTAACAAAAGAAACAGTTCTGCCTTCAGGCTGGTATATCCTCTGTGGACACCCTCATCCCCAAAAATCTGCTTTATCTTTGACAGATACTTGCTGAAACTTCTTATCATACGACTGAACGCCTGTATCTTTGCTTTGACACGGTTCCAGTACCTGCGGATAAACCCATCCTGATTATCGTATTCGTTCTTTTCCTGTGTCTGCTTCTCCTGCTTTAGGGAATCTGGTTTCATTTCTTCTTTGCCGGAATCCTGCAAAAGATGACTATTGACGGGTGTTTCTGGCTGGTTCCACTCCTCTTCCTCATCTAATATATTTCTATTTTTTTTGTGTTTTCCTATACTTTTTTCTTTCTTTTTCCTGGCTGATTTCTTTGTTTGATTTCTTGTATGCTCTTTTTCTTTCTGTTTAGACGTTTTACTCTGCCAAAAAGATATTCCCAATATTCGAAGCTTATATTCCATATTTTCCCGATAACATATAGTAAAACGTATCAGTGGGCCAAGAAAACCAATTCTGGCCTTCAGATCCCAGCCGTCTTTATTCTGCCCCTTCACAGAATATCGAATGGGCCAGAACAAAACACAAAGGATCAGCAATAATGTAATTCCCAGTATCACAGCCAGCAAAATGCCTATCATCTTTAGTATTACCAGGAACATATGTAACATGTATTCACACCTGCCATCCTTCTTTGTTTAAAAATCCTTTAATATCCATCCCGTTTGTACTCTCATATACCTCTTCTACGATTCTTAACAGTACTTGCATTGCTTCTTCATAAGTAACGGCAATTCCTACCACACGAATCTCTTTCTTCCTATAGTATGGCTGTTTTAAATATGCCGCATTCAGTATATCAAGAGAATTATTCTCATTGGTGGGCATAGTCAATAAAAAAACGCGCACTGTCCCTACTCTATGTTTCAGCTTCCATTGAATTTTCTTTCTATGCTTGTCCGCTTTTTCTCCGGTATACAAATTCCGGTACCACAATACGCTCATTTCATCTTCCTAATCTATAGCAGTTTTCTATTATCTTATCATAAAAAAGCGCATGTGTCAAAATACTTTCCAGATTTTTGAAAAAAGGAGGCAGACCTCCTGAGAAATCTGCCTCCTTTTTCTTGTTTGCGCGCCATGGGCGCGCTCTAACGGGTGAAAGTCCCGAACACGCCTAGGCAACAAGGAAGTGTATAGCTGAACAGCAAGGGTGTCCGCCGTGAGACGGAATCTGAAGGAAGCTGTAGGCAAACCCTTGGT